>CALLUO010000038.1 GCA_938010425.1 uncultured Elioraea sp. | reverse complement strand
CCGGCTGCCCTGATGCGCATACCGGGCACGCCGGCTTCCGCCGCCTATGTTGCGGACGCTTTTGCGCTGACTAAACAAGGGCGGGCAGAGCTTGCTTTGGGGATCTGCCTCGTCGCGTCCGCGATTGGGGGGCTTTTCGGCACCATGGTGCTCGTTCTGCTTGCACCGTGGCTTGCCGAATTCGCCCTTCTCTTTTCCGGGATGGAATATTTTTGGCTCGTCGCACTTGGGCTTTCCTGTGCGGTGCTGGTGGCTGGGCCGGATCTGTTAAAAGGCGCCGTGGGGCTGTTGGTCGGGCTCTTTATCGCCACCGTTGGGCAGGACGTGACGTCGGGCTATCCGCGCTTCACCGCCGGCATCCCCAACCTGCTCTCGGGGGTGTCGTTCATTCCGGCGATGGTCGGCATGTTCGCGATCGCCGAGATCCTGCGCAACCTGCCGACTATCCGCACCGCGGCCGAGGTGCAGACGCAGAAGCTCGGTTCGATCCTGCGCGGCACGGGTGCTGTTTTGCGGCGCCACCCGGTAAACCTCGTGCGCGGCAACGTGATTGGAACTGCCGTCGGGATCCTGCCTGGTGCCGGGGCCGATATCGCGGCCTGGATCTCCTACGCTGTCGGCAAGCGCTTCTCCGAGGAGCCGGAAAGATACGGCCAAGGGTCGGAAGAGGGGCTCGTTGATGCCGGGGCGGCCAACAATGCCGCCATCGCTGGGGCTTGGGTGCCTGCGCTGGTGTTCGGCATCCCGGGCGACTCCGTCACCGCGATCGTGATCGGGCTGCTTCTGATGAAGGGCATCCAGCCCGGCCCCGACATCTTCCTGTTGAACCCTGGCCAGATCGGCGCCGTGTTCCTGGCTTTCGTGTCGGCCAACCTGGTGATGATCCCGATCGGCCTGGTCGCGATCCGGCTCTGCGCAAAGCTTCTGTTCGTCCCGCGCCCGCTGCTGACGCCGCTGATCCTGCTGTCCTGTATGGTAGGCAGTTTCGCCATCGACAACGATCCGTTTGCTCTCGTGATTATGGCGGTGATGGGCGTGCTCGCTTGGCTGATGGAGGAGAACGGCATTCCGATCGCACCCGCCATCCTCGGTATCGTGCTCGGCGATCCGTTCGAGAAGTACTTGATGACGACGATGATGAAGGGCGACGGGAGCCTCGCTTACTTCGTTTCCCGCCCGATTGCCGCAGGGCTGGCCGGGATCACGGCGCTTGTCTGGCTTGCGATCCTGTGGGGGCTGATGCGTGGGCGGGAGCGGGCGGCCGTCACCTAACCGAGGCGCAACGCGATGGAGCGGGCGTGCGCGTCCAGGCCCTCTGCTTCGGCTAGGCGCATGGCAGCCGGCCCGATCGCGCCGAGAGCGGAACGGTCTGCCGCGATCCAGGTCGTGCGCTTCAGAAAGTCGAACACCGAAAGCCCCGAGGCGAAACGGGCAGTCCGCGCGGTGGGCAGGACGTGGTTGGGCCCAGCGACGTAGTCGCCAATCGCCTCAGGAGCGTAGGCGCCGAGGAAGGCCGCACCAGCGTGGCGGATCTTAGCGAACAGGGCGGCGGGGTCGGCGACCGCGAGTTCAAGGTGTTCGGGCGCGAGACGATTGGCGATCTCCGCCGCTTCATTGAGGTCGCGTGTGAGGATGATCGCGCCATGACTCTCCCACGAGGCGCGCGCGATGGTTCCGCGCGGCAGGTCCGCGAGCAAGCGCTCGACCGCGACGGCAACGGCTTCGGCCAAACCGGCATCGGGCGTGACCAGCACGGCCTGCGCGGCCTCGTCATGCTCGGCTTGCGCAAGCAGATCGATCGCCACCCAATCGGGGCGCGCGGTCGCGTCCGCGATGACGAGCACTTCCGAGGGGCCGGCGATGGAGTCGATACCCACCGCGCCGAACACCTGCCGTTTCGCCTCCGCCACGTAGGCATTCCCCGGTCCGACGATGCGATCAACCGGAGCGATCGTTTCTGTACCGTAAGCAAGCGCAGCGATCGCCTGCGCTCCACCGACTCGGTAAATCTCGCGCACACCGGCCCGCTGCGCGGCGGCGATGACGGCAGCGTTCACCGCGCCGTCCGGGCAGGGCACACACATCGCGATTCGCTTCACCCCGGCAACGCGTGCTGGGATCGCATTCATCAGAACGGACGATGGATAGGCCGCCTTGCCGCCCGGAACGTACAGCCCGACGCAGTCAAGCGGACGCCAGCGCATCCCCAGATGCACGCCGGCCTCGTCGCGGGTGGCGAGATCGGACGGCATCTGGGCGCGATGGAAGGCCTCGATGCGGCTGGCGGCGAGGTCGATTGCGGCGGCGAGCTCCGCCGGTACGGCGGCGACGCCCTCTGCGATCTCGACCTCGCTCATCGCAAGGCGGTCGGGCGTGAGCGAGACGCGATCGAATTGCTGTGTGTAGCGGATGAGTGCCGCATCGCCCTCCGTTCGCACAGCAGCGATGATGGCGCGCACCGCTTCCGCAACCCCGGGCACCGGCTCGTCACGGTCCGCGAGCAGGGCGGCAAAGGCAGACTCGAAGCTCGGGTCCACCGTCGCTAAGCGTCGGGGGCCGCTGTTGCTCATCGACAGGCGAGTGCGGCGCGGAAGCGCGCGATCCACGCACCGATCACCTCCGGCCTCGTCTTTAGAGCAGTGCGGTTGACGATCAGGCGGGCCGAAACGTCGGCGACATGCTCGATCTCGACGAGGCCGTTCGCCCGCAAGGTGGAACCGGTCTGAACGAGATCGAGGATCAGGCGTGAGAGCCCGAGCGAGGGGGCGAGCTCCATCGCGCCGGATAGCTCGATCACTTCAGCCTGCACACCGCGGGCTGCGAAGTGCCTGCGCGCAATGTTCGGATATTTGCTGGCGATCCGGACATGGCTCCAGCGCGATGGGTCGTCAATCACACCATCGCGCGGGGCAGCAATAGAGAGGCGACAGCGCGCGATACCAAGATCAAGGGGGGCATAGAGTTCCGGGTAGTCGAACTCCATCAGCACGTCCGAGCCCACCACACCGATGGCTGCCGCGCCGAAAGCAACGAAGGTGGCGACATCGAAAGGGCGGACACGAACGACGTCGAGAGCTGGGTTGTTGGTCGGAAAACGCAGGCGGCGACTTCCCTCATCGAGGTAGTCGGGCGCCGGTTCAACGCCTGCGCGAGCCAAGAGAGGGGCGAGGTCGGACAGGATTCGCCCCTTCGGCAAGGCGAGCACGATGGTCTCATTGCGCGGAGCAGCGCAACCCAGGGAGGCGGAGGGCAGAGGCAGATTCACACTTCTCAGGGTAGCATTGGCGCCGGGCGGGCGGCCAGCCCTGGCAGCGCGACAGCGCGTTGCATGTGGCGATGGTGTCGGCTCATGCCGTGACCAGGGAGCGGTGCGGAGGGGTGGCCACCGCCACCCGGCTGATTGAGCGGTGAGCGAGGTCGGCGCGGTCGGATGCTGCCGCGCACGCCTCCAACAGTCCCGCTCAGCCCATCAGGAACGCGACCAGGACATGAAGCCACGGCAAGCCACGGCACGCCGGCTGCGTTTCAGCCGAGGCGACCTGAGCCGAGGCCGGCGGGAAACTTGTCCTACAGATCAAGCTCCTGAGGAGGTCGCAGACCTTTGGCCAGCTGAGGGAGGAACACGGCGGCCGCGTGGGCGCGGAGGGCGATGACCGTTTCCGTCGCGTCCGAGAGGAGAGAGCGCCCCGAGGCTGATCGCCCGCAGTGCGGGAGATGTGGTCGAAGACTGGGCGGCAAAGGGCGTGGCCGTGCAAGACATCACCCTAAGGTCGCGGTCTCATGCGATCAGCCGCGGCATTCCCGGCTGCCCGGGTCGCGTCGCGGAATGGCGCGTTCAGCCGGGGATGCGCTCGATCTCCGCCCCGCAGGCAGCGAGCTTCTGCTCGATCCGCTCATAGCCGCGATCGAGATGATAGACACGGTTGACGATCGTCTCCCCGCGCGCGGCGAGGCCAGCGAGGACGAGGCTCACCGAGGCGCGCAGGTCGGTCGCCATCACCGGCGCGCCCGACATGGCCGGCACGCCGCGAATGATGGCCGAGGCGCCGTGCACGTTGATCCGCGCCCCCATGCGGTTCAGTTCCGGAACGTGCATGAAGCGGTTCTCAAAAATGGTCTCGGTCACCATCGCCGCCCCTTCCGCAACGCACATCAGAGCCATGAACTGCGCCTGCATGTCGGTGGGAAACCCCGGATAAGGCTCGGTCATCACATCCACCCCGTGGAGGCCGTTCAGCCGCTTGACGGACAGCCCGCCTTCAACCTCGCTAATCTCAACCCCTGCTTCGCGCAAAATGCGCACCACCGCGCCGAGATGATCGAGCTTGGCGTTGGCGAGCACCACCTCCCCCCCTGTTATGGCGGCTGCACAGGCGTAGGTTCCGGTCTCGATGCGGTCGGGAATAATGGTGTGAGTCGCGCCATGGAGTCGGGCAACGCCCTGGATGATCAGCCGGTCGGTGCCGATGCCGTCGATCCGCGCTCCCATGGCGACAAGCGCACGGGCGAGATCCTCAATCTCGGGTTCGCGCGCGGCGTTGGCGAGCACGGTCTCGCCTTCAGCTAGGGTGGCCGCCATCAGCAGGTTTTCGGTGGCCCCCACCGAGACGAAGGGGAAGACGATTCGCTCCCCCTTCAGCCCCTTCGGCGCCCGCGCGTGCACATAGCCGCCCTCCAGCGTGATACTTGCCCCCATCTGCGCAAGCCCCTTCAGGTGCAGATCGATCGGGCGGGTGCCGATCGCGCATCCGCCGGGCAGGCTCACCCGCGCCTCGCCGCAGCGCGCAACGAGAGGGCCCAGAACGAGCACGGAGGCGCGCATCTTGCGCACAATGTCGTAGGGGGCTTCGGTGCAGGTGATGGTGCCGCCGATGGCCAGTTGGCGGCCGTCATTGTCACGCCGCTCCACGCTCACGCCGAGGGTGGCGAGGAGGTGCGCCATCGTGTCGATGTCGGCAAGCCGCGGCACGTTGTGCAGCACGAGACGCTCGTCCGTCAGCAGGCCGGCGGCCATCAGCGGCAAGGCGGCGTTCTTCGCCCCTCCGATTGCGATCGTGCCGGCCAACGGGGTTCCGCCGCGAATCCTGATCCGGTCCATCGCGCCGTGTCGCCCTCCTCGGTTTTGCCTTCTGCGTGCGCTGTTGCCTCACAGCCGCGGCAGGGCCACGCCGCGCTGGCGCATGTATTTCCCTGCCCGATCGGCATACGAGGTTTCGCACAGCGACTCGCCCTTGAGGAACAGGAACTGGCAGATACCCTCGCCAGCGTAGATGCGGGCAGGCAAGGGCGTGGTGTTGCTGATCTCGATCGTCACCTGCCCTTCCCATTCCGGTTCCAGGGGTGTTACGTTCACAATGATTCCACAGCGCGCATAGGTCGACTTGCCAAGACAAATGACAAGGACTTCGCGCGGGATCCGGAAATACTCGACGGTGTGTGCAAGCGCGAAGGAATTGGGCGGGATAATGCAAACATCCGTGGTGCGGTCGACGAAGGAGGCCGGGTTGAAGGCCTTCGGGTCGACCACCGCCGCATCGACATTGGTGAAGATTTTGAACGCGTGGCCCACCCGTGCGTCGTACCCGTAGGAGGAGAGGCCGTAGGAAATCACCCCGTCGCGCGTCTGCTTTTCAACAAAGGGCTCGATCATGCCGTGTTCGAGCGCCATGGTGCGGATCCAGGTGTCGGGCATCAAAGGCATGGGCAAGGCTCCTGCGCAAGCGGCGGTGGCACCGGCCACGCCGGGATTTGGGAGTCAAGCCTCGGCTGGTTCGTCGCCGCGTCGCGGCGGCTCTGCAGCGGGGAAGGGGCGCTCTTTCTGCCTCGCGCGCGCTTGAGCCTTGCGTTTGCGCAGGTTTTCGCGCAGGGCGGCCGCCTCGCGGGCACGGCGGGCTTCAGCCTCTGCTAAGCCGCCGTCGCTGAGCGTTGGTTTAGACCTCGTCATGTCCCAAACCTTCGCATGACCCATTCGACCCGCGCCATGAAGCGCACCCGCTTGGCCTCTGTCGAGACATTCATTTGGTCCTGGGCGAGATAGATGATCGGCGCGCCGGGGTGGACGAAGCAGCACAAGGAGCGGGTCAGGATTCGCCGCGGTGGATCCCCGATCCACGACGCGATGGAGCGCGTACGCCCTTAGGTGGCGATGCCGGCAACAGCCCTGATGTGGCGCAAGGTGGGCCTCACCTTCCCGCCCTCGAGTTCGAACGCCACCCCGGGCAGGATCAGTCGATCGAACCAACCCTTCAGGATGGCTGAGACTTTGAAGCACCAGACG
The DNA here is from genome assembly GCA_938010425.1 of uncultured Elioraea sp. GTDB lineage: Bacteria > Pseudomonadota > Alphaproteobacteria > Acetobacterales > Acetobacteraceae > Elioraea. The sequence goes on along the minus strand of CALLUO010000038.1, from coordinate 51,703 downwards.
GGAAAGCCCAGAACGAGCGCCTCGGCAGCTCGCACCACTCAGGTGAAGGACACGCCATCCGCTACCGGATCGAAGAGGGGAATGAACCAGTTGGTGTCCTGGGGCGTGATCTTGAAGGCGCGGTATGCGTCGTGGCTCTTGGCGATCGCGGGGGCTGGCATTATCGCTGCATCTCCGCCGCAGGGTTGGTTTTGCGGAAGGAACGATGCGCGTTCTAATCGTCTCCTGTCATCCGCGCGTGGACAGTTTCTGCGCCGGCTTGCGCGACGCTGTGGTGAGCAGTCTGCAGAGTTGGGGCCACGCCGTGGATCTGCTCGATCTCTATGCCGAGGGGTTCAATCCCGTGCTTTCCGCCGAGGAGCGCGGCCGTTACCACATGGAAGGCGACAACCTCGGCGGCATCGAGGATCATATCGCGCGTCTGCGCGCGGCATAGGCGCTCGTGCTCGTCCACCTCACCTGATGGTACGGCAAGCCTGCGATGCTGAAGGGTTAGTTCGACCGCGTGTGGGTGCCGGGTGTCGCGTTCACCCTTGGCCCTGGCGCTATTAGCGCCCGGCCTTTCCAACACTCGCCGGCTTGCGGTGGTGACGACCTATGGCAGCCCGCTCTGGCTGCTGTTCGCCCTTGGAAAGCCCGACCGCAAGCTGATCGGGCGCGGCATACGAAGCCTCTGCGCGCGGGGCTACACGCTGGATTGGCTGTCGCTGACGCGCATGGATCAGCGCACGCACGCTGAGTGCGAGGCGTTTCAAAACCGTGTGGCGGCGCATTTCAGCCGTTGGTGAGGCCGACGAGCGCATCGAGTTCGCGATAATCTGGCAAAGTGGTGTCGATGCTTCGCCCGGCCCGGACGACGATTCGGTCGGCCTGGCGGCGGGCGAGGAGTTCGTGCCAGAAGCGGGCGCGGAACAGCACGAGATCAGCCGGCGCGCTCGGGCGAAGCGCACCGCGCTCAGCAAGCCCCATAACCGTGGCCGGTGTGCGCGCCACCGCCTCGGGCCACCGTCCAAGTGGGGTGTCGAGCTGAGCGATTCGTACGGCGGACTGGAACACCTCCACCATGTCGTGATCGCCATAGGCATAAAACGGATCGCGGCAGTTGTCTGAGGCGACCGAAACCGGCACGCCGGCCGCAGCAAGCTCGTGCAGCAGCGTGACTCCTCGCCAGCGCGGGGTGCGACCAGGCACGCGGTCCTGCAGGTACATGTTGCACATCGGCAAGGATACCACCGCGATGCCGGCATCGCGCACGAGGCGAATGGTCTCCTCGATCACCGCATCGGGCTGCAGGCTAAGCGAGCAGATGTGCCCCACTTGGATCCTGCCCCGGAAGCCGCGCCGGATCGCTGTGCGCGCGATGATTGGCAAGGTGGCGGCGGCTGTCTCGGCCCCTTCGTCGACGTGCAAGTCGAGATCGAGCCCGCGCTCCTCGGCCAGCTGGAAGGCGCGATCGAGCAGATCCTGGAATTCGGGCGGGATCGCGTCGTGGCCCTGGCCGGTGAAGCGGGTGACGAAGCCAAGCACGCCGCCGTGGTCGGCGACAAGGTCGGCGAGCGCCACACCCTCCTCACCGGCGAGGCGGTCGATCGGACAGATAGCGGAGGCCTGAAGGTCGATCCTGCCCGCCCAGGCATCGCGCAGCTCAGCGAACACCCGCCAGGTGCTGCGGCCGTGCGGCAGGTAGGTGTCGAGATGTGTGCGGATCGCTGCGGTACCGTGGGCATAGGCGCAGCGCAGGCCGAACTCGAAGCGCGCGCGCGTATCCTCTTCCGACCAATTCGCCGCGCGATCGTTCGACACCGCCCTGAGTGCACCCAGGAAGGTGCCGTCGGGGTTCGGGCAGCGCGGCCAGATGTGGCCCTTGTCGAGATGCGTGTGCACATCGACGAAGCACGGCAGTACCATCCCGCCATCGGCGGAAGGTCCATCCGCTGCGGTCCCGGGCGGTTCGATCGCGGCGATGCGGCCCGCCTCGATGCGGATGTCAGCGCGGATCAGCGTTTCCGGCGGGTCGCCAGGCACGCGCACGTCGCGCAGCCAGTAGGCCCCGGTTTCTGGCAAGGCACACCAGGTCATCGCGGGTCAGCCTTCGCGGCGAATGGCGCTTTCGTGCCAGTGCCGAAGCAGCAGGTGTTGAATGAGGCCGAGGACAAGAAAGATCACGATCCCCGTGACGCAGATGAGGAAGAGGGCGGCAAACATGCGCGGGATCTGCAACTGGTAGCCGGACTCGAGGATGCGATAAGCCAGGCCCGAGGCCTGCCCGCCAGTTCCGGCGACGAACTCGGCAACGATGGCTCCGATCAAGGCCAGCCCGCCCGAGATGCGAAGCCCTGCGAGGAACAGTGGCAGCGCTGCCGGGAGGCGGAGCAAGAACAGCTCCTGCACCCGCGAGGCGCGATAGAGACGGAACAGGTCGCGCAGATTGTGATCGGCTGAGTTTAGCCCGAGCGTGGTGTTGGAAAGGATCGGGAAGAAGGCGACGATCCAGGCGCAGATGAGGAGGGCGAGCTTAACATTGTTCACCCAGATGATGATCAAGGGCGCGATGGCGACGATCGGCGTGACTTGCAGTATAACCGCGTAGGGAAACAGGCTGAGCTCGATCCATTTCGATTGCGCGAACAGGATGGCGAGCAGGAGGCCAAGCCCGGCGGCGACGGCAAGCGCAGCGAAGGTAATCTGCAGTGTGATCCACAGCGAAACAGACAGCGTGTGCCAATCGCGCAGCAGCGTGGCCAAGATCACGGACGGCGCGGGCACGATCCAGGGCGGCACGTCGTTCACCACCACCGCGATTTCCCAAGCCCCGAGCGAGGCGATCCCGATGATCAACGGCATCAGGATGCGCGGCCAGGCATCGCGCGCCACACCCAACACGCGCCGCACCGCCAGGCGCGGTTGCACGTCCTCTTCCAGCCGCGGCAGCGCGATCGTCTCGCTCATGCGGCGATCGCCTCGCCGAGGCCGAGGCTGACTGTGCGGCAGAGGGACGCATACTCGGCCGAGGTGCGGAAGGTCTCATCGCGCGGATAGGGGATTTCGATCGCAATCTCCCGCACAACGCGCCCAGGACGCGCAGCCATGACGACAACGCGTTCGGACAGATAGACGCTCTCGAAGACAGAGTGGGTGACGAAAACCACAGTGAAGCGAGCCTCCTGCCAAATGGAGAGAAGGTCGTTGTTGAGCCGGAAACGTGTGATCTCGTCGAGTGCTGCGAATGGCTCGTCCATCAGCAGGATGTCGGGGCAGGTAACGAGGGCGCGCGCGATCGAGACCCGCATCTTCATTCCGCCCGATAGTGCCCGCGGATAGGCCGTCTCAAAACCCGCCAGCCCAACCCGGGCGAGGGCTGAGGCGGCGCGATCCTCTCGTTCTGAGCGCGACATTCCCGCAAGGCGCAAAGGAAGTGCCACGTTGGCTAGCGCTGTCGCCCACGGCATCAGGGTCGGCTCTTGGAAGACGAAGCCGAGCTTTGGCTGCGCCGCCCCGCGCGTCTGTTGCGCCGCCGTCAGCCAATCGAGCGATCCGGCAGACGGTTCGATCAACCCGCTCAGGATCCGCAGCAGAGTGGATTTACCGCAGCCGGAGGGACCAAGCAGAGAGAGGAACTCCCCTTGGCCGACATCGAGATCAACCCCGCTCAGGGCGAGCGTGCCGTCGGTGAACCGTTTCGCCACACCGCGCAGCCGCAACAATGGGCGGCGCGAGGTGACCGTCCACGGGTGTGCAGAGGGTGTCGTCGTCGCGCTCAGAGGCCCACTCGCTTGTTGACGAACTCCAGCGTGTAAGCATTGCGGAACGGCATATCTTGCGGATAGATACCAGCCTTAGCCGCCGTGGTGTAGAAACGCTCCCAGCGTTCGTCCGTCATCGCGCCGATGCCGAGCCGTTCGGCATCGCCGGAGATGACGATACCGTAGCGGTTCATCGCATCGATTGCGTAGTCGATCTTGTCCTGCGTCATCTCCGGATTGTCGCGCATAATAAGGCGGTTTGCCGCCTCAATGTCCTGGCGGCGCATGTACTGCGACCAGCCCTCGATAGTGGCGTTGACGAAACGCTGTACGAGATCCCGCTTCTCCGTCATCATGCGCCGGGAGATGTCAATCGTAGTCTGGTAGTTCTCGAATCCAGCATCGGCGATCAGGAACACCTTCGGTGTCGCGCCCGCCTGCTGCGCGGCATAGGGCTCGGAGGAGAGGAAACCTTGCTGGATCGCCATCCTGTCCCGCAGAAATGGCGCGAGGTTGAACGTGTAGGGGCGGATCTGGTCATCGGTGAAACCGAATTTCGCCCGCAGGAACGGCCAGAAGGTCACGCGCCCAATTGCGCTGATAAACATGGGCCGCCCGCGCATGTCGTCGAAACTGTTGATGCCGTTGCCCTCATGCGTCATCAGGATTTGAGGGTCCTTTTGCATAATGGCAGCAATGCAAAGGAAGGGCAGGCCCTCGCGCACGTAGTTGAGGGCCGAAAAGCCGCCTGACATGATCATGTCGACGCGTCCGGCCAGCAGAAGTTGGCCAGGGCTTTGCTGAGGCCCGCCCATGCGCAGTTCGCAGTCGATGCCGTAGCGGCGATAGATCCCTGCGGCGACCGCCTGGTAGTAGCCGCCATGCTCCGCCTGGGCGCGCCAGTTGGTTTGGAACGAAACCTTGTCCAGGATTTGGGCGTTGATGCGCGCGTTAGGCACTGGAATCAAGGCGGCACCGCCGATGAGGCCGAGGGCGCGGCGCCGATCGATCCGCCACTTCATCATGGTCATCGCTTCGTCTCCTTGTCCCGCTGCAGTCTCAAGCGGGTCGTTCGCGCCTGGCCGAGCGTTCCGCACTCTGCAAATAGGATGAATAGGATGCAACGGTGATGCGCGCGAGGGAGCACATCATGCCGCGCCGCAGGTCGCCCATCTGCTTGCAGGAACGGCAAGCTGCCGCGCACAGCGGCACTCTTGCCGCGGCGTTCGACGTGTCGCACGGTGGCGGTCACGTGAGGGGGCCTCGCCTCGGCCGCGCGACCCTGTTGCGGCGGTCTTTCTCGGTCGTGCCCTGTGCCGCAACCATTTCGGTGCCGGCCCGCGCGGCAGAGGAGGGTGATCGATATCCGCCGCCGTGGTGCGCATGCGCCTGGACGCGTCGGCGCCGCCGGCCGGCCAGCCGTGAGGGGAGCGGGCTCTGTCGCCGGTTTTGCCCCGTCACGAACTTCGAGCCCGGCTCGCAGCAGCGGTGGTAAGCCATCTTCGCAACGAAAGCGAACCGACCCATGGCAGAAACGTTCTTGGTCACTGGCGGTGCCGGCTTCGTCGGCTCCCACTGCGTTCTCGCTTTGCTCGCGCGCGGAGATCGGGTGATTGTGCTCGATGATCTCTCCACCGGCCACGCCGCCGCCGTTCCCGAAGGCGCCGTGCTGGTTTGCGGCCGGGTGGACGACCCAAAGGCCCTCGCGCGCGCCTTTGCGCTGGGCCCGATCGACGGCGTTCTCCATTTCGCCGCCCTTTCCCTGGTGGGCGAGTCCATGCGCGCGCCCTATCGCTACCTCGCGGAGAATGCGCGCGTCGGGCTTGCGCTTATTGAGGCAACGGTGGCGAACGGGGTGAGGCGGTTTGTTCTGTCCTCCACTGCAGCTTTGTTCGGCACCCCCAGGCGGATCCCGATCGACGAGGACGAGCCGATCAACCCAGGGTCTCCCTACGGTGAAAGCAAGGCCTGGCTCGAGCGCGCTTTGCTGTGGGCGGAGCGTATCCATGGGCTGAAATGGGCGGCATTGCGCTACTTTAACGCCGCCGGTGCCGACCCAGAAGGCAGGCTTGGCGAGGATCATCGGCCGGAGACGCACCTTATTCCCCTCGTGCTCGATGCAGTGGCGGGCCGCCGCCCGCCGCTCACCGTGTTCGGTGACGATTACGACACCCCCGATGGAACCTGCATCCGCGATTACATCCATGTGGCGGATCTCGCCACTGCCCATCTCCTTGCTCTGGAGGCGATCCGCGAACAGAGCGTGCGCTACAATCTCGGCAATGGGCAGGGCCACTCGGTGCGCGAGGTTATCGCGGCAGCAGAACGAGTTACCGGGCGGCCGGTGCCATACCTCATTGGGCCTCGCCGGCCGGGTGATCCGCCCGTGCTCGTCGCTTCGTCTGAGCGTATTCGACGCGAACTGGGCTGGAGGCCGCGCTATCCCGATCTCGATACGATCATCGCACATGCTTGGGCCTGGCGGCAAGCGAACCCAGACGGTTACGCATCGCGCGCCCGCCCTGAGGCGAACGGGCCAGGGACGGCGAGATAGGCGATCCGTTTCGCTTCCCGCCGCCCCCGCGTCACAGTGTCGAGGATGAGCCCGCACGCAAGCGACAAAAAGGACAAGAGAACGAGACCAAGCGACAGGACAGCAGTGGGCAGCCGTGGCACCAGCCCCGTCTCCAGGTAGGTCAGGAGCACCGGCCAGAACAGCAGAACCCCGAAGACGAACAAGAGACTGGCGGCGATCGAGAAGAAGGGAAGGGGGCGCTCTTCCTTCACGAGCTGGACGATGGTGCGCAAGATGCGCACGCCGTCTCGAATCGTGTTCAGCTTGCTAGACGAGCCGGCGGGGCGTTCGCGGTAGCGCACCGGCAGCTCTCCGATGGGCATGGCGAGTTCGAGAGCGTGGACGGTGAACTCCGTCTCTGTCTCGAAGCCCGAGGCAAGCGCGGGAAAGCTTTTGACGAAGCGGCGCGAGAAAACGCGGTAGCCGGATAGCATGTCGCTGACGCGGTTGCCGAAGACGAGCGCAACCAGGCCTGTAAGTAGGCGGTTGCCGAAGCGGTGGCCGGGACGATAAACGCCGCCACCTTCTGCCACTCGCACGCCGGTGACCATGTCGAGGCCTTCTCGGCGCGCGAGTTCGAGCATCGCAGGGGCAGCCGCGGCGTCGTAAGTGGCGTCGCCATCGACCAGAACGTAGAAGTCTGCCTCGATGTCGGCGAACATGCGGCGGATGACGTTGCCCTTGCCCTGCAGGGGCTCGCGGCGCACCACCGCCCCAGCGGCACGGGCGATGTCCGCTGTACCGTCCGTTGAATTGTTGTCGTAGACATAGACGGTCGCACCCGGCAAGTTCGCGCGGAAATCCTCTACAACGGTTGCGATCGCCGCTGCTTCGTTAAAACAGGGAATGAGGACGGCGATGCGCGGCGCAGGCGCGACCTCGCGTTTAAGGCAGGCGAGGGAAGCCGTCATGCGCGCCTCGCGCGGAAGGCGATGGTGCGGGCGGTGACGAAGTTCAGCACCATCCCGGCAAGTGAGCCAGCGGCGACCGCAAGCACGGGCTGTTCGCGCGCGAGGGCAACGAAGCTGATCATCCCGGCATAGGTGCCGCGATTGACCACGAAGCCCAGTGTTTGCGTGGCAACAAAGCGCGCCCATTGTCGTCCGCGCGCCTCACTCCGCGCCTCGGGGAAGGTAAAGCGGCGGTTCATCACCCAGGTGAAGGTGACAGCCACCAGGAAGCCGAGCACGCCGGCGACATGCAGGCCGAGGCCCAAGCCGAAATGCGCCGCGTACACGGTGGCGGTATCGACCAGGAAGCCGAGGCTGCCGATAAGGCCGAAACGCAGCACCTGCGCTGCCAACGGAAAAGGAGCGGGGACCGCCTGAGTCGGACCGACGTGCGGGGGCGGGGAGGGGGGAACGTGCACCTCAGCTGGGGTCGGCCGGATAGATCTCATCGACAAAGGGGTCGATCTCGACCGCGTCCGCTTCGGGAATGGGCAAGATTTCCGTCTCGACCGAATCGTCGCGGAACACATGGCGCATTAGGCCGAGCTGGCGCACCCCGCCCATCGCGTTGGGCAGAAGCTTTTCGCCGACCAGGAACGCTGTCGCCGGGCACCAGGCGAGGGTGGCGGGACCCAAGGCCGACAGCCGCGCGACGTGAAGATGGCCCGAAGCGACGAGACGCAGCGCGGGATGGGTGAGCAGGGCGGCAAGAGGGCCGCGCGCTGCAGGCGGCACCGCCCAATAGCCGACATCGCCCTCCTCGAGCGCCTCAATCAGCGCCGGCTTGTGCAGGAACACCGCCATCCGGCGGTCGCCGAGGGTTCGCAGAGCTTCCGCGATGGCATCCGCCACGGCGTGACCGAGCCCGTCTCCTGCCCCCATGGCTTGGCTGTTCAGCCCGATCAGACGCCAGCCCGGCTGGTCCTCTGTCCAGAGGGCTGGGCCGAAATAACGCTCGTATTGCGTAAGGCGATCCCGAGTTGCGGGCTGGCTGCGCGAGGCCCCGTCGCCGACGTCGTGATTGCCGGGCACAACACGGATGGGAGCGGAGAGTGCAGCGAGGCTACGGGCGGCGAAAGCGATGTCCTCCTCCGAACCCGCGCCATCTAGGGTCGCATCGCCCGTATGCACGACGAGATCAGGAGAAAGTCGGTTCACCGCTGCCACTGCCGCCTCCCAGTTCGCGTTGAAGCGGGGCACGCGCGGCGAGAGATGGCTGTCCGACACCTGAACGACGCTGAACATCGACCGACCTCCGTTGGCCGCAGCGCTATACCATGGCGGTAGAGGTCCGGAACCGGGCGCTTTCATCACGCTATCGCGCCTCTTCCGCTACCACCGTCCTCCGTTCCGGCCTAGCTTTCTGCGAATGGTTGAGCGCGCGATCGTGATCACCGGGGCGGCGAGCGGCATCGGGGCGGCGACCGCGGTCCGCCTTGCCCGGCCGGGTGTTGCCCTTCTTTTGCATACGCGAGCCAGCGCGGATCGGCTGCAGCGTGTCGCCGCCGCGGCCGGAACGGCGGGCGCAGAGGTCGAGACAACACTGGGAGATCTCGCTGACCCCACCGTCGCACCCGCACTGATCCGCGCTTGTCGCGACCGCTTCGGGCGGCTCGATGGCATCGTCTCCAACGCAGGCTTCGCCGACCCGACCCCTTGGGGGTCGTTCGAGCCCGCTCGCCTCGATGCCTCCTTCGCCCCGATCGCGCGCGCTTTCGCCGCCATGGCCGAAGCAGCCCTGCCCCATCTCGGAGAGGGCGGGCGAGTGGTCGCGGTCGGATCCTTCGTTGCGCACGCGTTGCGGCCGCGCCTGCCGCAATTCCCGGCCTCCGCTGCCGCCAAGGCCGCGCTCGAGGCGCTGGTGCGCTCGCTCGCTGTCGCCCTTGCCCCGCGCGGGGCAACCGCGAACGCGGTGGTTCCAGGCTTCATCCGCAAAGACCAGCGCGTTCCTTCCGCCCTGCCGCCAGGCCAGCCGGTGGAACTCGAGATCCCGATGGGTCGAAAGGGCGACCCTGAAGAGGTGGCGGCGGTGATCGCCTTCCTTTTGTCGCGCGAGGCCTCTTACGTCACCGGGCAGGTGATCGGGGTGGATGGCGGTTTGTGCCTGTGAGGGAACGATAAGTGTCGTGGTGATCGGCCTCGGCCGGATAGGGCTAGCCATGGCACGCCGGCTTGCCGAGCGTGGGCACGCGGTGCGGGGCTGGGACACCGCGCTCGGCAGGCGCGACGAGGCTCATGCCACTGGGATCGCGCTGACTGAGCATGCTGCCCCAGGGGCTGAGCCTGTCCTTTTGTCGTTGCCGGACGATGCGGCGGTGCGGGCGGTGGCGGAGCGGCTGCCAGCGGCTGGCATGCGCGGGCGGGGTGGTGGTGGACACCTCGACCGTCGCGCCGGCGACACCGCGCTCGCCCCGCAGTTCGCCGCCTTGGGCCTCGGCGAGATTGACGCCTCTGTTTCCGGCGGGCCGACCGGTGCCGCACAGGGAAGGCTGCTGATGATGGCGGGCGGAGAGGCAGAGATGGTTGACCTCGCCCGGCCAGTACGCGCGGAGCTTGCCCTGCGCGTGGTGCATGTCGGGGGGCCTGTTGCTGGCGCGCTGCCAACCTCGCCAACAACCTTCTCGTGGCTGCGAACCTGATGGCGGCGGCGGAAGTGATGGCGTTCGCGCGTCGCGCTGGGGTTGAGCCCGCGCGTGCACTGGAGGCGATGAACGGCGCTTCGGGGCGGTCGGCTGCGACAGAGGTAAACCTCCCGCGCTGGATCCTTTCGGGTCGGTTCGATTCCGGTTTCACCGCCGGGCTGAGGCGCAAGGACCTGCAACTGACGGCCGCGCTTGCGGCTGAGGTCGGCCTTGGTGAGGGTCTGGCGCTTCAGGCGGCGCCGCGCTGGTTGGCGAGCGCTGTGCCAGATGAGGCTGATTTTAACCGCGTTCCTAGTGCCCTAATCGCGGAGCGCGGAGATGACTGACGCTGTCACGCCGCCCTCGTCGCGCGCCGTTGTTCTTGCGCGCTGGCGTGAGCTGATGGGTGAGGATGCGACCCCCGGCGCTTGGATCGCGGGCTCTCTCGTTGCGGAAGAGGGCGAGGAGGTTGTGCTCGTCGACCCGGCGCGCGGTATGGAGGTTCTGCGCTACCGAAACGCCGGAGCACGTCTGGCCGCAGAGGCTGCGCGGGCAGCGGATGAGGGGTTGCGCGCCTGGTCGCGGCTGACAGCAGCAGCATGCGGGCGCCTTCTCTAGGCCTGGGGCGAGGTGCTGACGGCGGCGGCAGAGGCGCTCGCTGAACTCGAGGCGGCGGCGACCGGCAAGCCAATCCGCGACCGCCGGCGCGAGGTGGCAGCGGTCGCTGATATGCTGCGCTCCTGGGCGGGCTGGGCGGACAAGCCTGAAGGGGCGCGTCGCATTTGTTCCGACCTCGCATCGGGTTCTCGTCACCCACGAGCCGCAGGGCATCGTGGTCGCGATCACGCCCTAGAACGCCCCGCTTTTTACCGCTGGCTGGAACGTCGCGCCCATTCTTGCCGCCGGCAAGGCCTGCATCCTCAAGCCTTCTGACCTCTCGCCCCTCACTTCGCTCGCTTTTGCCGTTCTCGCCGAACGGGCAGGGCTGCCGGCAGGCGTGTTGACGGTTGTGCTGGGTACCGGAGCAACAAAGCGCCAAGCGCTGCTTTCCGACCCGCGGGTGGCGATAGCGACCTAGGTTGGCTGAGTGGAGGGCAAGGCTCTGTGTCGCTTGCTTGTGCGAAGCACGGCATTCCCGTGCTGCTCGAACTCGGCGGCAAGAGCGCCAACCCCGTCTTCGCCGTTTGCGACCGGGAGGCGGCGTTGCTTGGCGCTCAGGCGGCGATCTTCGCCGGATGCGGCCAGTCCTGTGTCGCGGGCTCGCACCTCCCAGTCGAGCGATCGATCCTTGAGCGCTTCCTCGCGGACCTGAGCGGTGGGGGGGGCCGGGCCGATCCGTGTCGGCGTCCCGCTCGACCCAGCCACCGAGATGGGCCCAATCGCCCATGCGTGCCAGTTCGCCAAGGTGCGTAGCATGGTGGCACAGGCGATCGCCGAGGGTGGGCATATCCTTTGCGCCGCGACCGCACCCGTTAGGCTGCCCGAGGGCGGATTTTGGCTAACGCCGACCATCATCGCGCCGGCCCCGGCGCAGGCGGAGGTTGTGCAGGAGGAGGTGTTCGGCCCGGTGCTGGCGGTTCTTCCCTTCGCTGAGGGGGGGAGGCGATCGGGCTCGCCAACGGCGTGCGCTTCGGTCTTGCTGCCGGGGTGTGGACGCGGGACATTTCGCGCGCGCATCGCGTGACGGCGGCGCGACGCCTTGGCACCGTGTGGGTGAACGGCTAGCGCACCCACCATGTCTCGGTGCCCTTCGGCGGTTTCGCTACCTCTGGCCATGGCCGATCCTCGGGGCGCGAGACGCTGGCGGCCTTCATTCAGACGAAGGCCATTTGGGTGGAAAGGGCGGATCCCCTAGTCGCCACCTTCGGCCACCATCCACCGTAGACGAGCCGGCCGGTCCGCGTCATCTTCTTTTCCACGTCATCCTCTGGCGTGGAGCGCAACCGTCCCGACGGGAGACCGGCCGATGAAGCGACGCACTTTCCTTAGCACTGCGGCTGCCACCCTTGCTGCCCCCTCTCTGGCGCGTGCGCAAGGTGCGCGCACGCTGAAGTTCATCCCGCATGCCAACCTCACGGTCGTCGACCCAGTGTGGACGACGGCCTATGTGAGCCGAAATCACGGTTTCCTTGTTTGGGACACGCTTTACGGCCTCGACGAACAGTATCGCCCGCAGCCGCAGATGGTTGAGGGGCACACGGTCGAGAACGACGGCAAGCTTTGGACCTTTACGCTGCGCGAGGGGCTGCGCTTCCACGACGGCGAGCCGGTGCGGGCGCGCGACTGTGTGGCCTCCATCGCGCGCTGGGCGAAACGGGATGCCATGGGGGCGCGGCTAGCCGCGCTCACCGACGAGATGGTGGCGATCGATGACCGCCAATTCCGCATCCGTCTCAAGCGGCCCTTTGGTTTGATGCTCGATGCGTTGGCGAAACCGCCCTCGAATGTGTGTTTTATCATGCCTGAACGGGTCGCGGCGACGGATGCTTTCACCCAAATCCGGCCGGAGCAGATCATCGGCTCCGGGCCTTTCACCTTCAAACGCGACGAGTTCGTCGCCGGGTCGCGCGTGGTCTATGAGCGCTTCGCCGGCTACCAGCCCCGCGCAACCGGCACGACCTCGGGCACCGCAGGGCCAAAGGTGGTGCATTTCGACCGCGTCGAATGGCACATCATTCCCGATTTCGCGACCGCGGCGGCCGCCATCCAGTCCGGGGAGGTCGACTGGTGGGAAAACCTCACCGCCGATCACATCCCGATCCTGTCGCGCAACCGCAATGTCAACATTTTCACGCCCGACCCGCTCGGCTCGATCTCTATCCTGCGGCCGAACTTCCTCACTGCGCCGACGAACAACAAGCTGTTCCGCCAGGGGCTTCTGCGCGCGGTGAACCAGGCTGACTACATGGCAGCGGTGATGGGGGCCGATCCGAAATACTGGAGGACTGGCGTTGGCGTGTTCACGCCCGGCACGCCGCTCGCGACCGATGTCGGGCTCGATCTCATGAAGGGTGACCTAAACGAAGCCCGCCGATTGATCCGCGAGAGCGGCTACAACGGGGAGCGCATCGTGCTGCTCGCCACCACCGACATCGCGTCCCTTGTCGCGCTGAGCCAGGTGACAGGCGACCTGTTGCGCCGTCTCGGCCTCAACGTCGATTATCAGGCCATGGACTGGGGGACGGTGGTGCAGAGGCGCGCGTCGCGCGAGCCGATCGACCGCGGTGGCTGGAACATCTTCTGCACCAACTGGGCTGGGCTTGATCATATCAACCCGGCCGGGCATCACGCCATGCGCGGCTCCGGCGCGCAGGCTTGGCCCGGCTGGCCCGACATCCCGCGCATTGAGGAGCTGCGCGAAGCCTGGTTTGACGCACCCGATCTCGAAGCGCAGAAACGGATTGCTGCTGAGATCCAAAAAGTGGTCTTGGACGAAGTGCCCTATATTCCGCTCGGTCAGTTCTTCCAGCCGCTCGCGCACCGGCGCAGCATCACCGGCGTGATGCAGCCTTTTGGCATTCCAGTGTTTTGGAACGTGCGTCGCGCCTGATCTGGCGCACGGCACCAATGGCCCCTTGGCGACAGCAGAACCGGAACGCTACTCTGATCCATAGGGAACTGCCACTCGGCACGTGGGTGATTGGGAAGGGGGCGGGGGGCCTTCTACGGTCGCGCAGGCTTGTGATGTGTGGGACAAGCGGGCAGAGGGCCGAAGGATGAAAGGATGAATCGTCGGGGTGTTCTTAAGGGTGCCGCAGCGTTGGCGGCCGGGGCAGCGGGAGGGCTGCCGGCGCCAGCGATCGCGCAAGCGTCAGAGCGCGTCCTTCGTTTCGTCCCGCAAGCGAATCTCGTGAATTTCGACCCGATTTGGGGCACGCAGGCCGTCGTTCGCACCGCCTCGATGCTGGTGTGGGACACGATAGACGGTATCGATAACACGTTTACGCCGCGCTGGCAGATGGTGGAGTTCGAAGAGGGCTGCACCGATGGTCTGAGCTCGACGTTTCACCCCCGTCCTGGCCTGCGCTGGCATGACGGCGAACTGGTCCTGGCGCGGGACTGTGTGGCGAGCCTCGAGCGTTGGATTGTGCGCGACGGCATGGGTCAGATGACTCGCGCCCTGCGCCAGGAACTGGTGGCGGTGGATGCTCGCACGTTTCGGCTCCGTCTGTCGGCACCCCACCCTAAGCTTCTGTTCGCGCTTGGTAAAAACAACACGCCGATCGCCTTCATGATGCCGGAGCGGATCGCTGAGACCGCCCCGTTCCAGCAGATCACCGAGTTTGTCGGCTCAGGCCCGATGCGCTTCAACCGTCCAGAATGGGTGCCCGGGGCGTGCGCGATTTGGAGCCGTTTCGAGCAAGACGTGCCGCGCGACGAGCCGCCAAACTGGCTGGCCGGCGGCAAACGGATGTTGGTCGATCGCATCGAGTGGCTCGTGCAGCCGGACCAAGCGACAGTGTTGACGCACGGCGGGCAAGCCGCGAACCACGCGAGCGCGGTGGGTGGAACATCTTCTTCACCTGGTTCGCCGGTGCGGACGGCACCAACCCGGCGAGCTATCTTGGGTTGCGTGCGCACGGCGAAGCGGCGTGGTTCGGCTGGCCGAACGATCCGGCCATCGAGCGTGGGCGCGACAAGTGGTTTGCCGCCCGCAACGCGGCGGAAAGGCGCGCTGCGTGTGAGGAGATCAGTCGCGCGGCGATGATCAGCCAGCCCTTCACACCGACTGGCTTCTAGTGCTCCTACCAGGCGTGGCGGACGAACGTTTCGGGCATTGTGCCAGGGCCCCTGCCCTGGTTCTGGGGCGTGTCAAAGTCCCGACAGTGGCGCTGCAATCCCCTCGGGGTCCCAGGCACCGAGGACCGTTCCGCGTGGCGGAAGGCCACCATCTCGCCTGTCTGCCGGGCCGGTATGCAGCGGGTAAGATGAACAAGGCTTTTTTCTGGCCCGATCAGCCCATGAGCACAAGCCAGCTTTGGCAATGAGTTGACGACAGGTCGAAGGGGTGATGCTCGCCTACGTTGTCAGACGAATCCTCGCCACCATCCCGGTGATGCTGGTGGTCGCCTTCGTGGTGTTCTCGATGCTCATGTTGGCACCGGGAGACCCAGCGGCGGTGATCGCCGGCGATCAGGCGACACCCGAGGACGTGGAACGGATCCGCCAGGCGCTCGGGCTTGACCGGCCGTTCTTTGTACAGTTCGCTGACTTTCTGTGGCGTCTTCTGCACCTCGATCTCGGCACGTCCATCTTCACCAACCTTCCCGTCACGCACATGATCGCGCAACGTATCGAGCCCACGCTTGCGCTCATGGTGCTCACCATCGTGCTGGCCGTTTCGGTTGCGGTGCCGCTCGGCGTGCTGGCCGCTTGGAAGGCTGGCTCGTGGATCGACCGCGGCGTGATGCTGTTCGCCGTGTTCGGGTTCTCCGTTCCGGTTTTCGTCGTCGGCTATGTGCTTGCCTATTTTTTCGCTCTTGAATGGGAACTCCTCCCCGTCCAGGGGTATACGCCGCTGCGTGAAGGTTTTTTCCCTTTCCTTGAGAACCTGATCTTGCCAGCCATCGCCCTCGGCACGGTATATATCGCGCTGATCGCGCGCATCACGCGGGCGACCATGCTTGAGGTGCTCGCCCAGGACTACATCCGCACGGCGAAGGCGAAGGGGCTCGGCATGGGCCCGATCCTGTTCTTGCACGGGCTGAAGAACGCGGCGGTGCCGATCAGCACCGTCGTTGGACTTGGCATCGCCCTTCTTATCGGTGGTGCGGTGGTCACGGAGAGCGTGTTTGCGATCCCCGGGCTCGGGCGGCTGACGGTCGACGCCATCCTACGCCGGGATTATCCGGTGATCCAAGGTGTCGTGCTGCTGTTCAGTTTCGTCTACGTGCTGATCAACTTGCTGATCGACCTGCTCTACATCCTATTCGACCCGAGGATCCGCTATTGAGTCAAAACACGGCCGTCGCTGCCGCCCCTGCTGCAGTCGAGCTGTTTGCGGAGGAACCACAGCGTGGGCATATCCGCACGTTCCTCCGCCGCCACCCCTCGATCGTGCTCGGCGGCACGATCCTCGCGCTGATGGTCGCGATTGCGCTCCTTGCCCCCTATCTCTGGACCACGGATCCTCAAGCGCTCGCGCCTCGGCTTCGCGTCCGCCCGCCATCGGCCGAGTTTTGGTTCGGTACCGATATGCTTGGGCGCGACATCTACTCGCGTGTGCTGTACGGCACGCGGGTGTCACTGATCGTCGGGTTCTCTGTGGCAATCCTCGCCTCGCTCGCAGGCCTGGCCATCGGCCTGATCTCGGGCTTCATCCGTCTCGCTGATGGCATCATCATGCGCGTGATGGATGGGCTGATGTCGATCCCGCCCATCCTGCTCGCCATCGCCCTCATGGCGGCCACGCGCGGTTCGGTTGAGAACGTGATCATCGCTATCACCATCGCTGAAATCCCGCGCGTCTCGCGCCTGGTGCGGGGCGTGGTGCTCTCGTTGCGCGAACAGCCCTTTGTCGAGGCGGCGATCGCAGCCGGCACCACGACGCGGCGTATCATCATCCGCCACATCCTGCCGAACACGCTCGCCCCGCTCACCGTGCAGGCAACCTACATTTGTGCCTCGGCGATGATCACGGAGGCGATCCTTTCCTTCATTGGTGCAGGCACGCCGCCGATCATTCCATCCTGGGGCAACATCATGGCCGAGGGGCGCGCCCTGTGGCAGGTCGCGCCCTACATCGTCTTTTTCCCTGCGGTCTTCCTCTCGCTCACCGTGCTGTCGGTGAACCTGCTGGGCGATGGGCTGCGCGACGCGCTTGATCCACGCATGGCGAAGCGCCTGTGAGGCCCCCAATGGCGGAACGGCTGCTCGCGGTTGAGGATCTGCGAACCCATTTCCGCACCGCGGACGGGATTGTGCGCGCGGTGGATGGCGTCTCGTTCCACATCGACGCGGGCGAGACACTTGCCATCGTCGGCGAATCCGGCTGCGGCAAGTCCGTCACCTCAATGTCGATCCTGCGGCTGATCCCGGAACCGCCAGGCAAGGTGACGGGGCGGATCACATTTCGCGGTCGCGACCTGCTGTCGGTCAGCGAGCGCGAGATGCGGCGCATTCGCGGCAACGAAATCAGCATGATCTTCCAGGAGCCGATGACGTCGCTCAACCCGGTGCTCACGGTGGGCCGGCAGATCCGAGAGACCCTGAAACTGCATCAGGGGCTAAACGACCGCGCGGCGGAGGCGCGCGCTATCGAGATGCTCGACCTCGTGCACATTCCTGAGGCGCGGCGGCGCGTGAAGGAGTATCCGCACCAGCTCTCGGGCGGCATGCGTCAGCGCGTGATGATCGCCATGGCGCTCGCCTGCAATCCCAAGCTGTTGATCGCTGACGAACCGACCACGGCGCTCGATGTCACCATTCAGGCCCAGATCCTCGACCTGATACAGGAGCTGAAGGCGAAGGTTGGTGCTGCGATCCTGCTGATTACGCACGATCTAGGCGTGGTGGCCGAAATGGCTGAACGCATCGTTGTGATGTATGCCGGCCGCAAGGTCGAGGAGGCGCGTGCGGCAGATCTGTTCCGCACGCCGCGTCACCCCTACACGCGCGGGCTTCTCGGCGCAGTGCCGAAACTCGGCTCGTCGCTTGCGACCGACGCCCCCACTCGCCTGGCCGAAATTCCAGGCATCGTGCCGAACCTCAGGAAGCCCATCATCGGCTGCGCCTTCGCTTCGCGCTGCGCACAAGCGACCGAGCTCTGCCGTCAGATCGCTCCTGCCATCGAGGCGAAGGCGCCGGGACATTTCGTCGCCTGCCATCACGCTGCACGCGAGGCGGTCACGGCATGAACGCTACCGCAAGCCGTCGACCGCTTTTGGAGGTCAACGATCTGAAGAAGCACTTTCCCATCCGCGCCGGCTTATTCTCCGGAATTACCGGCTACGTTTATGCAGTTGACGGTGTGTCGTTCGCCATAGCGCGCGGTGAGACCCTCTCACTTGTTGGTGAGTCGGGCTGCGGCAAATCGACCGTGGGGCGCACCGTTCTAAGGCTTTTGGAGCCTACGGCAGGCCAAGTTCTGCTCGATGGGGTGCGCATCGACCACCTCTCGCCAAGCCGTTTAAGGCCTTTGCGGAGGCGGATGCAGGTCGTCTTCCAGGATCCGTTCTCCTCGCTTAACCCAAGGCTGAAGGTGCGCGACATCCTGGCCGAGCCGATCACTAATTTCGGCCTGGCGAGATCGCGCTCTGACCTCGACGACCGTATCGCTGACCTTTTGGATAAGGTGCGCCTGCCGCGCGATGCGATGAATCGCTTCCCGCACGAATTTTCCGGCGGCCAGCGGCAGCGCATCGGCATCGCTCGCGCGCTCGCCCCCGGTGCTGACCTCATCGTCTGCGACGAGGCTGTCTCCGCCCTTGACGTCTCGGTGAAGGCGCAGATCGTCAATTTGCTGTCTGACTTGCAACGCGAGCTCCACCTGTCGCTGCTGTTTATCAGCCACGACCTCGCCATCGTCGAGCACCTCACCCATCGGGTCGCGGTGATGTATCTCGGCAAGATCGTCGAGATTGCGGAGAAGCGGACGCTGTTCTCTGCCCCCAAACATCCCTACACCGAGGCATTGCTGTCGGCCGTTCCGGTGCCGGACCCGACCGTGCGGCGCAACCGAATCATCCTGTCGGGCGACGTACCGAGCCCCATCCGCCCACCTCCCGGCTGCCGCTTTCACACCCGCTGCCCACGCGCCTTCGACCGCTGCCGGGTTGAGGAGCCGGTGCTCAAGGCGGTCGGGCCCGGCCACGTTGTCGCCTGTCATCTCCACGATTTGCCCGCCCCCGCGCACGCCGCTTGACGCCACTTGCTTCCGCTGGCGACACTCCCCAGTGAACGGAGGGTGGCCGCAGCGCCATGGCCGCGACAGCGAAGAGGGGAGACGCCGCATGCCGAAGGTCTCGCTGACCGTGAACGGCAAGCCTGTGAGCGTGGAGGTGGAGAACCGCACGCTGCTCGTGGAAATGCTGCGCGAGCAGCTTCGGCTTACCGGGACGCATGTTGGCTGTGACACCAGCCAGTGCGGCGCTTGTGTGGTGCACGTGAACGGGGCGTCGGTGAAGTCTTGCACCATCCTTGCCGTGCAGTGCGAAGGGACGGAGGTGCTAACCATTGAAGGGCTTGCGGCGCCCGATGGCACGCTGCACCCGATGCAGGAGGCGTTCCGCGAATACCACGCTCTCCAGTGCGGCTTCTGCACGCCAGGCATGGTGATGAGTGCCATCGATCTCGTGCAGCGAAACCCGCAGGGGCTCTCCGACCGCGAGATCCGTGAAGGGCTCGAGGGCAATCTCTGCCGCTGCACCGGCTATCACAACATCGTCCGCGCCATCGCCGCTGCGCAGGTGGTGATGCACGGTAAGGCGAGCGAACTTCCCCGCGCAGCCGAGTGATCCAGCTGCCTGCGCGCACGTGGGGCGCGCCCCCTATGGCGGATGGCGGCGCGATCAATCGCTGTCACGAAGGAACAGAGGGGGATTGTCCATGGGTTTTGAGGCCCTTCAGTAAAAGTGCGCAGGCGTGAGGATCTCCGCTTTCTGTTCGGGCGCGGCACCTAAACAGACGACATCAACCGCCTGAACCAGACATACGCGATGATCGTGCGTAGCCCGCATGCGCATGCGCAAATCCGCGGCATCGACACCAGCGCGATCCGCGCCGGGGGTGATCGCGGTCTTCACCGGGGCGGACATGGCCGCCGAGAAGATCGGCGTCCTGCCGTGCAGCTGGCAGGTGAAGAACAAAGACGGCACGCCAATCGCAGAACCGCCGCACCCGGTGCTTGCCATCAGCAAGGTGCGCCACGTGGGTGATCCAGTGGCGGTGTTGGTCGCGGAAACGAAGCCACAGGCGCGCGACGCGGCTGAGCGGATTGCCAGCGAGTGGGAGGTGCTGCCGGCGCTGGCCAGTATGGAGGCGGCGTTGGATGCCGGTGCACCCCTCGTGCATGACGAGGTGCCGGGGAATCTCTGCTATGACTGGCACTTGGGCGACGAGGGTGCGGTGGATGCCGCTTTCGCTAAGGCCTGCAAAGTCGCGAGGCTCGAGCTCTTCAACAACCCTCTGATTCCGAATGCGATGGAGCCACGCTGCGCGGTCGGCGATTACGACGCTGCGACGGGCGACTACACGTTGTGGACGACGAGCCAGAACCCGCACGTGATCCGCCTCCTGAAGGGCGCTTTCGTGCTCAACGTCCCCGAACACACGCTTTGCGTCTTCGCCGCCGATGTCGGCGGTGGGTTCGGTTCCAAGATCTACCACAATGCCGAGGAGGCGATCGTCACCTGGGCGGCAGGCAAGCTTAAGCGGCCGGTAAAATGGACGGCAGATCGCACCGAATCCTTTCGGTCTGATATGCCTGGACGGGATCACGTCACCCAGGCTAAACTTGCGCTCGACGATCAGGGGCGATTTCTCGCACTCCGTGTGCGCACACTTGCCAACATGGGTGCCTATCTGTCGAGTTTCGCGCCGTGCGTGCCGCCCTATCTCTCCGCCACCCTGCTCGCCGGCGTGTATACCACGCCCGCGATCTATGCTGAGCTGAAGGCCGTCTTTACCAACACCGGTCCTGTCGATGCCTATCGCGGCGCGGGAAGGCCAGAGGCGACCCTCCTGCTTAAGCGGCTCGTCGACATCGCCGCCCACGAGATGGGCATGGACCGGGTCGAGATCCGCCGGCGCAACTTCATCCCGAAGGATGCGTGTCCGTATCAGACGCCGGCCGCCCTGCAGTAGGACAGGAGCGACTATCATCGCACCTGAGATGAGGCGCTGAAGGCTTCCGCCTGGGCGACCTTCGAGCAGCGGCCCGGCAGAGGCCGGCCGTCGCGGCAAGCTTCGCGGCATCGGCATCTCCACCTACATCGAGGTATGACCTTGCGCCCTCGGCGGTGGTAGGTTCGCTTGGTGCTCGCGCCGGCCTGTCTGAGGTGGCAAACATTCGCATCAATACCGCCGGCAGCATCACTGTCTTTACTGGCACGCACAGCCACGGCCAGGGCTAGGAGATCACCTTCGTCCAGCTCATCGCGGATCGTTTCGGGGTGCCGATGAGCCAGGTTGAAATCGTGCATGGCGACATCGCCAAGGTTCCCTTCGGCATGGGCACTTACGGGTCGCGTTCTCTCGCGGTGGGCGGATCCGCGATCGTCAAGCCCTTCGACAAGATCATCGCCAAGGCCAAGCGCATCGCTGCCCATCTTTTTGAGGCTTCAGTCGAGGACATCGAATTCAAGGACGGGGTCTTAGGTATGGCCGGAACGGAGCGGGTGAAGTCCTTCGCCGAAGTGAGTCTCGCCGCTTACGTACCGCACAACTACCCGATCGAGGAGCTTGAGCCCGGCCTTGAGGAGACCGCGTTCTACAATCCGAAAAACTTCACCTTTCCCGCCGGCTGCCACATCTGCGAAGTGGAGATCGACCCCGACACGGGCGAGGTGGAGGTGGTGAATTTCACCGCCGTTGACGATGTGGGGCGAGTGATCACCCCAATGATTGTTGAAGGCTAAGTTTAGGGCGGGGTGGCACAGGGCATCGGGCAGGCGCTGCTCGAAACCCGCGTGCATGACGAGGCCGGGCAGTTCCTCTCTGGCAGCATGATGGACTACACCATGCCGCGGGCGGACGATATGCTGAACATTCCGGTGGACAACGCGGTCACGATGTGCACGCACAATCCGCTCCGCGTGAAAGGCTGCGGCGAGGTGGGCGCCATTCGGGCGCCGCCGGCAGTGATCTGCGCGGTGGTCGATGCGCTGCACGACTACGGCGCACGCCACATCGACATGCCGGCGACCTCGCAGAAGATCTGGCGCAGAATCAGCGCGAGCCGGCAGCACCTCGCGGCTGAGTGAGGGAAGGGGAGAGCACGCGATGTATGATTTTGCCTATCACCGCCCGGCCAGTGTGGCGGAAGCGGTGAAGTTGTTGGCTGGCGACCCGGAGGCGAAGCTCATCTCCGGTGGTATGAGCCTGATCCCCGTGTTGAAGCAGAGGCTGGCGCGGCCGTCGGCTCTGATTGATCTCGGTGCGATCCCGGACCTGGTCGGTATTTCCGTCACCGCAACGACGGTGACGGTGAAGGGACGCACCACGCATGCGGCCGTCGCCGCCTCGGCGGAGGTGAGGCAGGCGATCCCGGCACTCGCCGAGCTTGCCTCGCATATCGGGGATGCGCAGGTGCGCAACCGCGGCACGATTGGCGGGTCGATCGCCCATCACGACCCAACGGCCGACTATCCGGCTGCCGTGCTGGCCCTGGGCGCGACCGTGCACACGTCGAGGCGCAAGCTCGCGGCGGATGATTTTTTCACCGGTCTGTTCGCGACCGCCCTCGAGCCTGACGAGATCGTCATTGCGGTCGAATTCCCAATCCCCGAGAAGGCAGCCTACGTGAAGTTCCCCAACCCTGCCTCGCGCTACGCTATGGTGGGCGTGTTCGTCGCCAAGGGGCCGAGGGGGGTGCGCGTGGCGGTCACGGGCGCTGGTGCGAACGGCGTATTTCGCCATGCGGCGATGGAGGAGGCGCTGGCTAAGTCGTGGTCGCCCGAGGCTCTGGAGGGAATCAGCACACCGACTGAGGACCTGAACAACGACATCCACGCCTCCCGCGAGTATCGCGCGCACCTCGTTGGTGTGATGGCAAAAAGGGCGGTGGCGAAGGCAGGCTGAGCAAGGTCTTCCGCCTCGCCAGCCGTTCGGTGCTGGTGCCACTGTGCAGCACGGTGCGCCGACACGCAGGCACATCGGCTTGGGCGGGGCAGCGCCGTGGCGGCGAAGGTGTCACGCGTCTCCGAAGCAAATCCCCAAGCCACGCGCCACGCGGACGAGATCGCCATGCGGGTCGACAGGGCGGGCCGGCTGGGCAGCCGTCTCTATCGGCGCGTCCCCAACCCGGCCCTCGCGCCAGACCACGATGCGCCCAAACTTCTTATTCATCGCCAGATCGACCGCATGCACGCCCATGGAGGAGGCGACCAGGCGGTCAAGCGTGCCAGGAGAGCCGCCGCGTTGAACATGGCCGAGCACGGTGACGCGCGCCTCTGCCCCAGTGGCGCGCTCGAGCGCGGCGGCGATCCTCGCCCCAACGCCACCAAGCCGCGGCATCGCCCCCGCCGCCGAGGGCCCAGCGAGCACCGTCTCACCTTCCGGCGAGGGAACGGCCTCGGCGACCACAACGAGGGCGAAGTTCCTCCCCCGCGCGCGCAGATCGAGGATGGCGCGGGCCACGACCTCGACCCGCCAAGGGATCTCGGGGATCAAGATCACGTCCGCCCCACCCGCCACACCGGCGGACAGGGCGATGTGGCCGGCATCTCGACCCATCACCTCCAGCACCATGATCCGGTTGTGGCTTGCTGCCGTTGGCTGCAAGCGATCGAGCGCCTCCATCGCCACCTCGACTGCCGTGTGGTGGCCGATGGCGTATTCAGTGGCGGCGAGGTCATTGTCGATCGTCTTTGGGATGCCGACGAACGGAAACCGGCCGACCTGCATCAGCTGGTGCATGATGCGCATCGACCCGTCACCGCCGATGCCAATGATGGCGTCGAGCCCCAACCGCTCGACCCCGCGCAGGACGAGGCTGGAGCGATCCTCCTCGCCACCGCCCTCGACGGGGAAACGGAACGGATTGCCGCGGTTGACGCTGCCTAAGATGGTACCGCCCGCGCGCAGCAGAGCCGTGTCGTTCGTCTGGCCATCAAGCGGGACGGTGCGGGGTGGGTCCTCCATCAGCCCGAGCGTGCCCTGAAGGATGCCGACCACCTCGGCTCCGTAGCCGCGCGTTGCGCGGATGGTCACAGCGCGGATGGCAGCGTTGAGGCCGGCGCAGTCGCCCCCTGTGGTGAGAACGCCGAGTCGGGTGATGCGGGTCATGGCGGGAGTATGCTTCCGGCGGGGCCGCCCGGTGCAACCCTGGTGCCGCTTGCCACCCCCATCCTCTGCTGGGCCGCGCAGTTGCGCCGCCGCCGCGCTTCCGCTATTGCGCCCGTTTTGCGCGGCGGACGCCATCGCCGCGATACATCGTGCAAGGGGCGCGGCTGATGAAGAAGGACATCCATCCCGATTACCATGAAATCACCGTCGTGATGACGGACGGTTCCTCCTTCGTCACCCGCTCGACTTGGGGCAAGCCCGGCGACACGCTGCGCCTTGACATCGACCCGAAGTCGCACCCGGCCTGGACAGGGCAGCAACGCGTGGTGATAGAAGCGGTTGGTCAGGTCTCCAAGTTCAACAAGCGCTTTGCGGTCGATCTTTCGAAGATGAACATCAAGGCCGCCGCCACTGTCAACAAAGGCGGCAAGGCGCCAGCTGCCGCTGCCGCACCTGCGAAAGGGCAGCCAGCGAAGAAGAAGAAATGACGCGGGTTTTGCCTGGAGGCTGAGCCGGGGGTTGAACTCGTCGCCTCGGTTGCCTACTTAAGAGGTGGTTGGGGTGCCTTCGGGGCCCTGACGGTTCGGTCGGGCATCGGCTTGCCTCTGCTCCTTGTGCGCGGGCGACGTCCGTACCCGACCGAGCGGACCTTGCTTCGAAGAAGGAGGACCGACCATGAATACCCTCGATCTCACTCCCCTGTTCCGCGCCACCATCGGGTTTGACCGGCTCTCTCGCCTGATGGAGAGCGCTCTGGCTGCCGATGCCGGCTATCCCCCCTACAACATTGAGAAACTCGGCGAGGACCAGTATCGCCTGACCATGGCGGTTGCTGGCTTCAGCGAAAACGACCTCGAGGTGACGGTAAAGGATAATGCTCTCGTCGTCACTGGCCGGGCGCCGAAGGACGCCGAGCCGCGGCAGTTCCTGCATCGCGGCATTGCCCGCCGCGCGTTCGAGCGCCGGTTCGAGCTTGCCGACCACATGGTGGTAGAAGGCGCAACACTTGAGAACGGGCTCCTGCACATCGCGTTGCGGCGCGTGGTGCCCGAGAGCCTGCGGCCGCGGCAGATCCCCATCGGCCGTGCCGCCCCTCAGGTGATTGAGACCGAAGCCAAGGCGGCCGCCTAAGCAGACAGCGAAGCGGCTCAATCTGCCGTGGTGACGGAGCCTGCGGCAACCGCCGCAGGCTCTTCTTTTGTGTCGCGTGCGCGTGCCCTACCCCGAGCGAGCCGCGCCGCCAGCATGAAGGCAAGCGGGTTCAGCGCGATCGAAATCAGCACGGCAGAAACTGCGAGATCGCGCCCTGCTGCGGGCAAAAGCCCCTGCCGCAGCGCTTGATCCGTCATGACCAGGGTAAGCTCGCCAACCTGGGCCAGGGCGGCGGCAACGGTCCAAATGACCGGCCGCGACTGGCGAAACAGGACCATGATGGCGATCGCCGCTGCTGACTTGCCCAGCACGACGATGGCGACCGTCGCGGCTACGGCAGCCGGGTCCCTGACCAGGATCGCCGGATCGAACATCATTCCGACGGCGACGAAGAACAGCACGGCGAAGGCGTCGCGGAACGGAAGGGATTGTTCTGCCGCGCGCGTGGCGATGCCTGAGCCGTGCATCACCATGCCGGCAAAGAAGGCGCCGAGCGCGAAGCTCACGCCAAACACCTTGGCCGAGAGGAAGGCGATGCCGATCGCCATGCTCAGCACGGCAAGCGTGAACAGTTCGCGCGACTTGAGGTGCGCCACCATCACCAGAAGCCACGGCACGGCACGGCGGCCGAAGGGCACCATCAGCGCTGCGAACAGGGCCAGCTTGCTGATGGTCAGGCCGAGCGCCCAGACCCAATCCTCCGTCTTCCCCGCAGCAAGCCCTGCCGGCAGGCCGCCAAGGAACCCCGCCGCAGCTGGCAACAGCACGAGAGCCAAGACGACAACGATGTCCTCGACAACGAGCCAGCCGACAGCGATGCGGCCCTGTGGTGAGCCGAGTGCCCCGCGCTCGGTGAGGGCACGGAGCAGCACCACCGTGGAGGCGACAGACAGGCTGAGGCCGAACACCCCTGCGGCGGGCCAGGACCAGCCCCACTGCCGCGCCACCACGGCGCCGAGCGCGGTCGCGGTCAGCATCTGCACAAGCGCACCCGGCAAAGCGACGCGGCGCACAGCGAGAAGCTCGGCCGGAGAAAAATGCAGCCCAACCCCGAACATCAGCAGGATCACGCCAAGTTCGGCGAGTTCGACCGCTGTCGCCTGATCGCCGACGAAGCCAGGCGTATGTGGCCCAAGCATAATGCCGGCAGCGAGGTAGCCAACAATCGGCGGCAGCCGCGCCAGCGCTGCGAGCGTGCCGCCGACCAGCGCGTAGACGAGACCAAGACCGATCGTTGCAATCAGTGGATGGGATGAGTCCATGCGCAGCGTATGCCGGAGCCTGGGTCAGCGGCGCAACGCCGATCCAGCCCCTCTGCCCCTCCCGCCCCCAGCCGCCGCATGCTAGAGCGCTGCCTTCGTCACGGAGGAGCCCGTGAGCCGCAAGTTCTACACCGTCACCTGGGACCAGTTGCATCGCGACGGCAAGGCGCTCGCTTGGAAGCTCCTCGCGCTCGGCGTTTGGCGCGGTATCGTCGCGATTACGCGTGGGGGGCTGATCCCCGCCGCCATCGTCGCCCGCGAACTCGATTGCCGCCTGATCGAATCGGTCAGCGTCATCACCTATGAGGAAATGGATCGCGGCCAGCCGCGCGTCACCAAGCCACCGGCGGCGGCGGGAGAAGGCGCAGGCTGGCTGATCGTGGATGATCTCGTCGATACCGGCACCACCGCGCGCGCCGTGCGCGAGCTGCTGCCGAAGGCGCATTTCGCTACCGTCTACGCCAAGCCCGCCGGCAAGCCGATGGTAGACACCTACGTCACGGAAGTAAGCCAGGACACCTGGATCCTGTTTCCCTGGGATACCGAACCGCAATTTGTGCAACCCCTTGCCAAGGCAAACGGGGTGCGTTGATGCCCGGCCTCTGGTTCGAGGAGTTCCGGGAGGGGATGGTGATCGACCATCCCATCCGCCGCACAGTGACGGAGGCCGACAACGTTCTGTTCTGCGCGCTGACCATGAATCCGGCCGCGCTCCACCTCGATGCCGAGGCGATGAAGGCTTCTCCCTTCGGCCGGCCGATCGTGAACTCGCTCTACACGCTTGGGCTGATGGTGGGGATTTCTGTGCACGACACCACGCTCGGCACAGCAGTGGCCAATCTCGGGTTCGAGGAGGTGGCCTTCCCCGCCCCCCTTTTCCCCGGCGACACGATCCGTGTGCGCACCACCGTCGTTGGTGCGCGGGAGAGCCGCTCCCGCCCAGGCGAGGGCATCGTCACCTTCTTGCACGAGGCGCTGAAGCAGGACGAGACGGTGGTCGCTCGATGCCGGCGTGCGGCCCTGATGCGCAAGCGCCCGTCTGAAACGGCAACTGCATGATCGCGCGCTCCTGGCTGTTCGTCCCTGCGGATTCGGAGCGCAAGCTCGCGCGGGCCGGAGAGAGCGGGGCGGGGGCGGTGATCCTCGATCTCGAGGACTCGGTCGGTCCCGACCGCAAGCCTCTGGCGCGCGAGATGGCAGCGGCCTGGCTGCGCACGCGCGGCGTTTCACCTTCCGCCTGGGTGCGGGTCAACGCCCTAGAGACGGGGCTGACGATGGCCGATCTCGCCGCCATCGTCTCCGCCCGCCCCGAGGGGATTGTGCTACCGAAATGTTCCGGACGCGAAGACCTTGTGCGGCTTGATGCCGCCCTCTCTGCGCTCGAGGCACGCGAGGGGCTGCGCGAGGGGTCGATCGCCGTGCTGCCGATCGTGACCGAAACCCCTGCGGCGCTCTTCGCGCTGCGCGAGTACGCTGGCGCACCACGCCTTGCGGCATTGACCTGGGGGGGAGAGGACCTCGCCGCTGCTTTGGGCGCGAAGGCGAACCGGCGCGACGATGGCAGTTGGGATGAGCCCTATCGCCTCGCCCGATCCTTGGTCTTGATTGCCGCTGCGGCCGCCGGCGTTCCGGCGGTCGACACCGTGCACGCCGATACGCGCGACCTCGAAGGGTTCCGGCGCGACTGCGCAGAGGGCCGGAGGCTCGGCTTCGCCGGCCGGCTTGCCATTCACCCCGCGCAAATTCCCGTCATTGAGGAGGTCTTTGCGCCGACGGCGGAGGAGAGGGCCTGGGCGGAGGCGGTGATCGCCGCCTTCGAGGCCAATCCCGGCGCGGGGGTCTTGTCGCTGGAAGGGCGGATGATCGACCGTCCTCACCTCGTGCAGGCGCGACGGATCCTCGGTCTCTGACGGGCGTGGGATCAACGCCTCAGTCGATCCGCGCGCCCGCGCGACGCACCACCTCTGCCCAGCTCGCGAGGTCCCTTACCAGCAGGGCGCGCGCCTCCGCCGGCCCGTGGCCCATGGGGGTGAGGCCGAGCTCCTCCACCCAAGCGACGAAATCAGGCGCCGAGATCACCTCGCGCACAATGCGTTCCAGGCGCGCAATGATGGCCTCGGGCGTGCGGGCCGGCACGGCGAGCAGGTACCAGGTGGTGGAGACGAAGCCCGGCAAGCCGCAGGCCTCGGCCATGGTGGGCACGCCGGGAAAGGCCTTCAGGGGCTCGCGGCTGGTGACGCCGAGCAGCCGCACCTGGCCCTGGCGGAAGGGGCCGACCAGGGCGGGGGTCTGGTGCAGGAAGATGTCGACATCGCCCGCGAGCAGGGCCTGCATGGCGAAGGGGCCGCCGCGATAGGGCACATGCACGAGCTCGACGCCGGCGGCGGCGGCGAACTGCGCCCCGGCGAGATGAGTCGAGGTGCCGTTGCCCGTGGAGGCGTAGTTCAGCGCACCGGGCCGTGCCTTAGCCGCTGCGATGACCGATTTGCAGTCGGTGAAATGCGGCCGCTTCTCAGGCGAGACGGTGAGCGCGTTCGGCACCTCGGCAAGTGCGATCACCGGGGCAAGGTCGCGCATCGTGTCGATCGGCATCCGCGCATAGAGGGCAGGGTTGATCGCCAGCATCGCCGAGGTGGCAAAGAGGACGGTGTGACCGTCCGCCTCGGCTTTCGCTGCGTGATCCATGGCGATGTTGCCGCCGGCACCGACGCGGTTGTCAACGATAACGCTCACCCCAAACGCGCGACCGAGGGGTTCCGCGAGACGTCGCGCGTAGATGTCGGTGCCGGATCCGTTCGGAAAGCCGCCGACGATGATGATGGGTTTGCCCGGCTGCGGGAAGACTTGCGCCGCTGCAGGGTGGGCGAGCGAGGACGCCAGGGCGAAAAGGGCGAGAGCGAAACGAAAAGGCCGCATCAGCACCTCCCGCATCACGCTTTCAGCCCATATTTTGCCCGTGTTGGCAAGGCACGCAACGATCCCTCGATGAAACTCCGCAACACTCAAGCCGGCCCTATCGCCCGCGGCGGCAAAAGCGTCTACGGCTGCTCGGTCGGAATCCTCATGCTGGAGGCACGGTTTCCGCGCATTCCGGGCGACATGGGCAATGGCCTGACCTGGCCGTTCCCGGTCCTGTTCCGTATCGTGCGCGGTGCAAGTCCAGAACGCGTCGTGCTCGAGGGCGCGCGCGGTTTGTTCGAGGACTTTGCGCGTGCGGCAGAGGAGCTCGTCGCGCTCGGCTGCGAGGGCATCACCACGAATTGTGGCTTTCTCAGCCTGTTCCAGGCCGAACTCGCCGCGCGCGTGAAGGTTCCCGTCGCCACGTCAAGCCTGATGCAAGTGCCGCTGGTGCAGGCGCTTCTGCCACCGGGCCGGCGTGTGGGGGTGATCACCATCTGTGCCACCAGCTTGACTGAGGCGCACCTCGTTGCCGCCGGCTGCCCGCCGGATACGCCGGTGGTGGGGCTCGAGACCGGGCGCGAACTGTTCCGCGTGCTTATCAAAGGCGAAGCCGAGGATCTCGACATCGCTCTCGCACGCGAGGACATGCTCGAGGCAGGGCGCACGCTGTTGCGCCAGCACCCCGAGGTCGGGGCAGTGGTGCTGGAATGCACCAACATGCCGCCCTATGCGGCCGACCTGCAGGGGGCGCTCGGCGTGCCGGTGTTCGACATCGTAAGCTTCGTGACCTGGTTTCAGGCGGGGCTTCGCCCGCGGCGCTTTCCGCCGCCGTGATGAAGGCCTCAGCGGCTGCAGGCGCCACCACCAAGGACGCAGAACTTCGCGCAGTGTGGGTGATTTAGCGGCACGGGTCTTGACGCATCGGCGAGGGTGGCGCCGAGTTCGAACTGTGGGTCGTAGGGCAGGAGGGTGCAGGCGACCACGGCCGGCCGCTCCGCCCCTTTGCGTTTCACCACCATACGCGACGTAGCGCACATCACGCTCGTTGGGCTCTTGCCGAGAATGCTCCAGCAGGCTTGCGTGATCTCCGGCACGTCGATGGTCGGGTCCATCTCCGGGAACAAGGTGAGGGCGATGGGATCCTGGGCATCGATGGGGATCGCGTGGTCGTGGAACAGACGGGCGAAGCCCTCGCGCAGCGCGTCCTCGGTTTCCTCGGTGAACCCCGCCCGGGCCGCGACATGGACGGTAAAGCCTTCGCGGGCGAGCCAGGCGAGACCCTGCATCGACTTGGCGAAACTGCCCCGGCCCCGTTCGAGGTCGTGGCGTTCGGCACGGTAGTGGTCAAGTGACACGCGCAGGATCAGCCGTTCGGCTCCGAATCGATGGCGCAGGGAAAGCAAGGCGGCGCGCTTCTGCCAAAGCGGCGCCATGGCATTGGTGAGCACGACGGCAATGAGGCGCCGGGGGCGGGACAGCACGTCGGCGAGCATGGCGGGCAGGGCGCGGTTCATGAACGGTTCGCCACCGGTGAAGCCGACGGTTTCCACCGGCGCTCCCAAAGCCTCGGCCTCGTCGAGGAAAGCGGCAACCTCCTCCGCGCTTAGGTAGATCAGACGGTCGTTGCGAGGGCTCGATTCGATATAGCAATGCTGACAGGTGATGTTGCAGAGCGTTCCGGTGTTGAACCAAAGCGTGCGCAGGGCCGCAAGCGGCACGCGTGCGCGGGGTTCGCCCTTCGCCGTCCGGAGCGGGTCGCGGAACTTCGCGGGATCGAGCGGCCTGGGCCTAGGGTGCGAACGGAAGGACATCGGGCACTCCTTGGCGCTAAGTGTGACGTGCGGTCGGTGCGGCGCGAAGTGACGGGTCCGTCAGCGGAAGCGCGCTGGGCTGTAGGGAGCCAGGTCGACGCAGGGGGGACGTTGAGCGAGAAGGTCGGCGATCAGCGCGGCCGTTTTGGCTGCGGCGGCAAGCCCGACATGGCCATGGCCAAAGGCGTAGAGGATGTCAGGCGACGCGCGCGCCGGCCCGATCACCGGCAGGCCGTCGGCGACGGAGGGGCGGTGGCCCATCCAGACCGTGATGCGGTGGCGCGGCAACGGCCGCGGCAGGCCAGGAAGGAGTTTCACGGCCGCCCGCTCCAGGATGGCAGCGCGACGCCAGTCCGGCGGATCGTCGATTGCCGCGAGCTCCACCTGGCCAGCAACGCGCAAGCCCCCCGCCATAGGCGTCAGCGGCGCCTTGAGCTCAGCTGCCATCACTGGCGTGCGGACCGAGACCTCGGGGTCACGGATCGTCACGTGATAACCGCGTTCCGAGGCGAGAGGGATGCGGTCTCCAGCGGCGCGCGCGAGGGCACCTGAGCGGATTCCGGCAGCGATGACAGCGCCATCCGCTTCGATCGCCCCGCGCTCTGTCTCTACCGCGCGCAGGCGCCCTCGTTCGAGCCGAAACCCGGTGGCCCGCGTGCAGATGTGCTCCGCGCCGAGCTGTTCTGCCGCCCGGGCATAGGCCTGAACGAGGGCGCCCGGGTCGCGCACCTGCCCGCCCGCCTCAACCAGTATGCCAAAGCGCCAGTCCCGGGAAAGCGCGGGTTCCTGCTGCGCCAACTCCTCAGCTGAGAGTTCGCGCCACGCCACACCGGCAGCGCGCCGTAACGCCCAAGCGTAACCGTCGGCTGCAAAGCCTTGTTGATCGCGCCAGATGTAGAGGTGCCCAGAACGCACCACGAGATCCGGCCTACCCGCCTCGGTGGCGAGTGCTTGGTGGCGATCGACCGAATCGTGCAGCAAGGCGGCAAGCGCGCGGGAGGTGCGCGCGGCGCGCTCTGCGGTGGCGTTGGCGGTGAGGAACCGCCAAAGCCAGGGCAGGAGGCGTGGCAGGGCGAGAGGGCGGACCGTCAGCGGTCCCTCAGGGTCGAACAGGAGGCGAGGGACCCTGCGCCACAGTCCTGGGATCGCGACTGGCACCACGCTTTCAGGGCTGATCCAGCCCGCGTTGCCGTAGGAGGCTGCTTGCGTGCCGCCCGGCGGCCCTGCCTCGACCAGGACAACGCGATGGCCTTCGCGGGCGAGGACGAAGGCGCATGCCGCGCCAACGGCGCCCGCACCAATGACGACCATGCGGCGGGACACGCGCTTGCCTCAGCGATCGATCAAGGCGCCAGGCGATGTGAGCGAGACATGCGCGGAGACGATGCGCCAGCCGGGTTCCGGCAGGGGGGCGAGACTCTTGGTCTCTCGCCCGATCGGGCCATCGGCGAGCCGGCGGGAGACGATGTTGGTGACGGCGAAATCATGCTCGAAGGTGGTGACTAACGTTGCCAGCCGTTCCCGCTGCGGGTAGCCGGAAGCGGCACGGGAGTGGCAGACGCGGCGAATGGCGTCCGCGCCCACCGGGATCTCGCCCACGCCGAAGCGAACGGTGCGCGGATCGTCCCAATTGAGTTCGTCGAGCACGGCGACGTCGTTCGTCATCAATGCCGCTTTTGTAGCGGTTGAGCACGGCACGGGCACCTATGAGCGTATTGGGGGACATCGACGTTTATGCGCGAAATCTCCAGTTCTTCCGTGTGGAGTGCGCCCGGACGATGCGCCGCGCAAGGGGGCGGAGCGCGCGCCCATCGCGCTCCGCCTCGCGGCCGCTATTCCGCCGCAGCAGGTATTTGCGCCATGCGAGCGCGCCGCCGTCCTTCTTCGTCCACAGCCCGCAGGGCGGCGACAACGCGGCGGGGGCTTACCTCATGGGGCATGTTCCAGATGGTCTCGCCTTCAGCACAGGCGCGTTCTGCCACGCGCATCAGCGCCGTCTCGTCGGCATCGCCGAGCCCGATCTGGGCGAGGGTGGTGGGCAGCCCTACCGACTCGCAGAAGCCGAACACCTCGTCGATCAGCGCGGGCGGCCGATCGGCAAGCATGAGCAGGGCAAGCGTGCCGATGGCCACCTTCTCGCCATGCCACGAGGCGTGGGTTTCGCGCAGTACGGTAAGCCCGTTGTGGATAGCGTGCGCGGCTGACAGCCCGCCCGATTCGAAGCCAAGACCAGAAAGCAGTGTGTTGGCCTCGACAATGTGCTCGAGAGCGGGGGTGACCACGTTGCGTGAGCACGCCGCTTTGGCGAGCACGCCATACTTTAACAGCGTGTCGTAGCAGAGCCGGGCGAGAGCGTAGGCAGTCATGGGCCCAAGGCGGCCGGTCATGTTCGCCCCGCGCTTCACCCGGCAATCCTCCGCCTCGAACCATGTGGAGAGGGCGTCACCCATTCCGGCGACCAGGAAGCGCACGGGGGCGCGGGCGATGACACCGGTGTCGACCAAGACGAGCTCGGGGTTGCGCGGTAGGAAGAGATAGCGCTTGAACGCGCCATCAGGGGTGTAAATAACGGAAAGTGCCGAGCACGGCGCATCCGTTGAGGCGATGGTTGGTACAAGGGCGACCGGCCGGCGAAGTGTGTGCGCGACCGCTTTGGCGGTATCCAGCGTTTTGCCTCCTCCCATGCCGACGATGACGTTCGGGCTCGCGGCCTGAGCCTCGTCGGCCAGCCGGCCGATTTCCTCGTCGCTGCACTCGCCGGCGAAGCGTTCCGCGGCCAGGCGCACCCGGGTGCCGATCCCGGCTTCGATCTCCTCACGCAGCGAGGCCATAGCGAATGGGTCCAGAATGGCGAAGGCACGATCTCCGAAGCGAGCGAGCTCCTCGCCGAGCACTGACAATGCGCCGTCGCCTTGGACGTAGCGGCCGGGGAAGATGGCTGTCGTGAGCATCGGTCCCTCCTCATGATGCTGTGTGTTGGCCCGGACCATTCACCTTCGCCACGTGGGGTTGCTTGGCTTCGGTCTCAAGCCGTAGGGCGGCCGGCGGTGGGGCGGCGTTGACGCGAAAAAAAGGCGCGACCGGGGTCGCGCCCAAGTGGCAGCGTGATGGTGGCTGCCGCGCCGATCGCGGTGGGGAGAAACCGGATCGTGCGCCAAGGACCGTGGTGGGTCCGTCGCAAACCCATATAGTGAAAAAGGGTTTCGCAAGCGTTGCGCTGGATCAACATCGCCGCCGCACCGGTTGGCTTCACGCATCTGTGATGCGAAGCCATGGCCGCGTTGTGGCGCCTGGCTGTCGGCCGTTGCCGCTGCGGAGACACGGCGACGCCGCCCCGCGCCCATGCTATGAGATGGTGCAAAAGGGCGGGGCGATACCGCGACCGAGGGTTGCAACGCTAGACGGCAGAGGCGACAGAGGCCGGCATGGACAAGAACAGGGCGCTCGATCAGGCGCTGGCCCAGATTGAGAGGGCCTTCGGCAAGGGCTCGGTGATGCGCATGGGCGCGCGCGAGGCGGCCGAGGCGATTGAGACCATTCCCACAGGCTCCTTGGGGCTTGACCTCGCGCTCGGCATCGGCGGTTTGCCCCGCGGGCGCATCATCGAGATCTACGGTCCTGAAAGCTCGGGCAAGACCACGCTCGCGCTGCACTGCATCGCCGAAGCGCAAAAGCGCGGCGGCACCTGCGCCTTCATCGACGCCGAGCACGCGCTCGATCCGGTCTATGCCCGCAAGCTCGGGGTTGATGTCGACAACCTGATCATCAGCCAGCCCGACTCGGGCGAACAGGCGCTAGAGATCGCCGACACGCTGGTCCGTTCCGGCGCCATCGACGTGCTGGTGGTGGACAGTGTTGCTGCCCTCGTGCCACGCGCCGAACTCGAGGGCGAGATGGGCGATTCCCATGTCGGTCTGCATGCGCGGCTGATGAGCCAGGCCCTGCGCAAGCTCACCGGTTCCGTCTCGCGGTCGCGCACGATCCTGATCTTCCTCAACCAGATTCGACTGAAGATCGGCGTGATGTTTGGCAACCCGGAGACGACGACGGGCGGCAATGCCTTGAAGTTCTACGCCTCCATCCGGCTCGAGATCCGCCGCATTGGCGCGATCAAGGACCGCGACGAGGTGGTGGGCAACCAGACGCGGGTGAAGGTGGTGAAAAACAAGCTCGCGCCGCCGTTCCGCCAGGTCGAGTTCGACATCACCTACGGCGAGGGCATCTCCAAGGTCGGCGAGCTGATCGACCTCGGGGTAAAGGCTGGCGTGGTCGAGAAATCTGGCGCGTGGTTCAGCATCGACAGCCAGCGCATCGGCCAGGGGCGTGAGAATGCCAAGGCCTTCCTGCGCGAACACCCTGAAGTGGCGGCGAAGATCGAGGAGCGGATCCGGGCCCAGGCCGGTCAGGTGGCGGGCGCGCTGATGAGCGCGGGCGGCGAGGAGGCAGACGCCGCCGACTAAGCCAGGTCCGTTTCCCTCGGCTGCACCGGCTGTGGCGGCCGAAGGCGCTCTCGCGCATCTTCTCTCAGCGGCCGACCGCGCGCTCGTTGACGCTGCGGTTGATGCCGTGCAGCACCGCTATCGCTATGGCCGCCACACTGTGGGAGCGGCGGTCCGCGGCGAAACAGGGCGCATCTACGCCGCGGTCAATCTCGACGCCACTGTCGGCAGAGCGGCGGTCTGTGCCGAAGCGGTGGCACTTGGCGCGGCGATCATGGGCGGAGAGAGCACAATCGAGGCTGTGGTCGCCGTTCGTCACCCGAGGCCAGACGAACAAGGCCCGATCGCCGTTGTGTCACCCTGCGGGCTGTGCCGCGAGCTTCTGTTCGACCATGCGCCGGGCTGCCACGTGATCCTACCAGAGCGCGGGCGGGTGCCGATCGCTTCGTTGCTTCCCGCCCCCTATCGCCGCTGACCACATCCGTTCTGGCCCGTGTCCCGTGGGCCTTTCGGTGACAGAGGCACGGGACTATTTTCATCATATGCCCTCCTCGAACGACATCCGCGCCGCCTTTCTCGACTTTTTTCGTCGCCATAACCACACGGTGGTAGAGAGTTCCCCGCTCGTCCCCCGCAACGACCCGACTTTGATGTTCACCAATGCGGGTATGGTGCAGTTCAAAAACGTGTTCACCGGGCTTGAACACCGCCCCTATACGCGTGCCGTGACGGCGCAGAAATGCGTTCGCGCTGGCGGAAAGCATAACGACCTCGACAATGTCGGCTACACCGCTCGGCACCACACATTTTTTGAAATGCTGGGCAATTTCAGCTTCGGCGACTATTTTAAGGATGTCGCGATCGAGCTTGCCTGGAGCCTGGTCACGCGCGAGTTTGGCCTGCCAAAGGAGCGGCTTCTCGTCACCATCTACCACGACGATGACGAGGCGGCGGAAGCCTGGCGCAAAGTCTCCGGGCTGCCGGACGAACGCATCATCCGCATCGCCACCGCCGACAATTTCTGGGCGATGGGCGACACCGGTCCCTGTGGGCCCTGTTCTGAAATCTTTTACGACCATGGGCCGGGGATCCCGGGCGGGCCTCCCGGCAGTGCGGACGCGGATGGCGATCGGTTCATAGAAATCTGGAACCTCGTCTTCATGCAGTACGAACAGCTGCCCGATGGGCGGCGCGTTCGCCTGCCCAAGCCCTCGATCGACACCGGCATGGGGCTTGAGCGGACGGCGGCGATCTTGCAGGGCAAGCACGACAATTACGATACAGATACGTTACGTGCCCTCATCCTCGCCTCGGCCGAGGCCTCTGGCACCGACCCGGACGGGCCGCACCGCATCAGCCACCGGGTGGTGGCGGACCATCTCCGCGCCTCCTGTTTCCTGATCGCCGACGGTGTGCTGCCCTCCAACGAGGGCCGCGGCTATGTGCTGCGCCGGATCATGCGGCGTGCGATGCGCCATGTGCACTTGATGGGCGTGCGCGAGCCCCTGATGTGGCGCCTCGTGCCAGCTCTGATACGCCAGATGGGGGTGGCCTATCCGGAGCTCGGGCGGGCAGAAGCGCTGATCACCGAAACCCTGCGCACTGAGGAGACGCGCTTCCGTGCGATGCTGGAGCGCGGCCTTCACCTGCTCGCCGAGGAGACGGCGAGATTGCCGCGTGGCGTGCCACTGCCCGGCGAGGTCGCGTTCCGGCTCTACGACACCTATGGGTTCCCTCTCGACCTTACCCAAGACGCGCTGAAGGCGGAAGGCCGCGGGGTCGATATCGAGGGCTTCGAACGCGCGATGGCGGAGCAACGCGCGCGGGCCCGCGCGGCCTGGGCCGGCTCCGGCGAGGCAGCAACCGAGGCTGTGTGGTTCGACCTCAGAGAGAAACTCGGCGCCACAGAGTTCCTCGGCTACACAGCAGAGGCGGCGGAAGCAGAGATCCGCGCCATTGTTGCCAATGGCCAGCCAGTGAACCAAGCGCGGGGCGGAGATGAGGTCGCCATCATCCTCAACCAGACGCCCTTCTATGGTGAATCAGGGGGCCAGCTGGGCGATACCGGAACGATCCGCACCCAGGACGGCTTGGTTGTCGAGATCACGGATACGCAAAGGAAACTCGGTGATCTGTTCGTCCACCTCGGCAGCGTGAAGCAAGGTATCGCACGCGTCGGCCAGGCCGTGGTGGCAGAGATCGACCATGCGCGGCGCACAGCCATCCGCGCCCATCACTCCGCCACACATCTTTTGCACGAGGCACTTCGGCGCCGCCTAGGCCTTCATGTGGCGCAAAAGGGTTCGCTCGTCGCGCCCGATCGGCTGCGGTTCGACATCAGCCACCCTAAGCCAATTGCGCGGGAAGAGCTCGCTTGGGTGGAGGCAGAAGTGAACGCACGCGTGCGTGAAAATGCACCTGTCGTCACCCGGCTAATGACGCCGGCCGAGGCTGTGAAGCAAGGGGCTCTTGCGCTATTCGGCGAAAAGTACGGCGAGGAGGTGCGCGTCGTCTCTATGGGGTCAGATCCCGAGGCGGTAGCACGCGGCGGGATCTATTCCGTCGAACTCTGCGGCGGGACCCATGTGCGCGCGACGGGGGACATCGGGCTGTTTAAGATCGTTTCCGAAAGTGCGGTGTCAGCGGGCGTGCGGCGCATCGAGGCGGTGGCGGGTGAGGCAGCACTCGCGTATGTCGCGGAAACAGAGCGCGCCTTGCTGGCAGTCGCAGCCGCTCTGCGCGCCCCCCCAGCCGAAGTGCCAGCACGTGTGGAGGCGCTGCTTGAAGAGAAACGGCGGCTCGAGCGCGAGATCGTCGAACTTCGCCGCAAGCTCGCCACGAGCGCGGGCAGCGGGGCGGCTGGGCCGGAACGGATCGGCGACGTGTCGTTTCTTGGCCGTGTCGTCGAGGTTGCGGCGAAGGACCTGAAGAGCCTCGCGGAGGAGATGCGTAAAGGCCTCGGCTCCGGCGTGGTCGCACTCGTTTCGCCGATCGAGGGCAAGGCCTCGATCGTGGTGGCGGTATCACCCGATCTGACGGCGCGCTTCTCCGCGATCGACCTCGTGCGCGCAGCGGCCGCCGCGGTCGGCGGCAAGGGGGGTGGCGGCCGTCCAGACATGGCGCAAGCGGGCGGGCCAGAGGGCGACAAGGCGGAGGAGGCGCTCGCCGCCGTGCGCGCGGTACTTGCCGCGGCACCTGCCCTCGCCGGCTGAGGAGAGGCAACCGCGATGGGGGAGGATGAGGTTCTTCTCGTTTATGTCACAGCGGCGACCGTGGAGGAGGCGAAGCAGATCGGCCGCACGCTCGTCGAGGAGCGGCTTGCCGCCTGCGTCAATGTGCTTGCTCCGCACACCGCGATCTACCGCTGGCAGGGCAGACTCGATGAAAGCGCAGAAAGCGCGTTGATTGCGAAGACAACGCGGTCGCGCCTTCCCTTTCTGACGACGCGCGTTCGCGCTCTGTCTTCGTACACGCTCCCTGCTATTGTTGCTTTGCCCGCAGTCGGTGGTGATGCCGAGTTTCTGGCGTGGGTCAGAGCGGAGGCGGCCGAACCCGTGCCGTAAGCGGGCGTTGATCAGTCGGCCGCTGCGCGAGCGATCCTTGCTTCACACGATGCCGCGCAACCATTCCCTCACGCGCAAGCGGGTAACAAGGGCGCGGAACCGTTTTGACGGCGGATTAGCGAACAGTAGCACGCGCGGGTGCATGGCGAGCGTGCGGAAGATCGCCGCGTGCTGCTGCTGTCCCAAGACATGCGCGGGACAGTGATTGCGCATGTCGGCGATGCCGACCATGGCGGCCAGCGCCTCGACTTCGGCAATCGCTCCGACCTTGGCCTGCCTTGCCCAAGCACAGAAGCGTCCATCACGATCTCCAACACGGGCAGAGGGCTCCACAACTTGGCACCTTGGACGACGACGCTGAGCGAAACTCGGATGCAGATGCTGGTCTAGCGCACAGCGCCGTGTGGTCAGCCTAACGAGACCGGCGAGCGAAAAGTGGATGGCGAGAGAAATGACGACGCCCGCCGCGAAGGCTTTAAATACCCGGCCCGCCGTTAAGAAGACGCGTGCGGCAAGCCCTGTCACCTCGACCAAGGTGATCAGGGAAAGCGAGCGAGGTCGCCTTCACCATGAGGATGGTCTCATTGCCGGAAGCGGCGGAGCGCCTTGGGCAGGGCGATCGGGGCAAGGATGCGCTTGAAGAGCAGCAGGCCCGACATGCCGACCGTGAGAGCGCGAATGACCGATGCATCCCTGCCCAAGGCGACGTCGGCCAAGCAGACCGCGTCGATGGCGCCCGAAGCGCGCAGCACAAAGACCCCCGATCCCGGCGGGCGGCAGCGCGTCAAGATTCGGGAGGTGAATAGTGCTGCACTCATCCTTCGCCGTCGGTTGTGGCTCGATTTGCTTCTGGCCTTGCAGAGTAGGGCCGCGAGCCATCCGTTTTCAATTCATGTTCGGAAAGCGGCATGATCGTTCCGTTACCAAAGACGGCCGCGAGCCTGGTGTGCAAGGCGATTTTGAGCTTTGTCTCCGCCTTCCGCAGCCTGCTCCAGTAAGGCCAGGAATGATGCTGTCGCAGTCTTGTGCTGCACCGGGGCGGGTCTGCCGCTGGCAGCCATAAGGGCCATGCCGGTGCTACCAGGCCCATGACAAAACGACGAATCCTTCTCCCCGTTTCGCCTGGCATAGCGTAAGCGGCGCAGGCTGGCTGCAGGTCTCACCACCAGCACTGAGCCAGCGCCTTGCCAGTGCCAAACACGCGCTCATCAGCTGCGGGCGTAAACGAGGGTGAGCGCACCATCAGACAGAGGATTTGAGACAGGATCTGTGCCGCTTCCTTCGCGGTCATGGTGGTTGGGGCGTCTCGCGGTGTCGCATCCACCACATCGCCCGCAACGATGTCGAGCCCCGCCAGGCTCCTGAGGAGCGCGATCGCCTCGCGCGTTGTAAACCCACGAACCTCAGGCCTACCTGTCCAAGCGGATGCCGATCTGGATCGTGCGGTTCGGATCGAGCACGCCAGCGAGCGCGGCGTCGCGGAAGGGTGCGCCGTGATGGCCGCCTGTGCCCTCATAGAGCCCTGCGGCGTCAGCATCGGCGTCGATCTGACTGAGGCCCAAAGGGCGGCCGCAGCTGAGCGCCTTGAAGATCGGCTAGGTGATGGAATGGCCCGCCGACGATAAGAGGGCGAATGCCGACCGCGAAGAGATGGCCGATGAAGGCCTCGATGGCTTCGTGGCAGCGCTCTCGCGAATGGTGCGAGAAAGGTTTATGTCGCCGATGCCAACGACGCGAGCAGCCGCGAGGGGAACGAGATCGAGCACGCGCTTATGTGGGCCGATGCGTTCAACCAGGCGCACTGCCCGGCGCTCAAGGCGGGCACCGGCGCGATCGGTAAAGGCAAGATCGAACGCCGAGCAGGGCGATGTCGAGTGGGGAGGCGGCGGATCCTTCGCCGCCGCCTGATCGAGCGGGGCGTCGAGCAGCGTAGCGACCCCTTCGAACGGCCAGCGCCGACGCCCATCTTCGGTGGGACGAACGCGGGCGATCTGTTCCGATCATGTTTCGGCCTGGGCTGATTTGGGCGATGTTGTGTCGGCTAAGGGCTGAGAGGACTTTTTCGCGTGCTGTACCGATCGCACTGGGCGGAGAATCCTGGCCGTGGCGTGGGTGTAAACAAGGGAGGGGCGGATTAGGCCCTCAGCGAGAGCAGGATGCACCTGGACAAGGCTAGTCTGGTTCGCTTGTGTGCCGCGGTGGAGATTGTTAGCACGATGCCAAGCAACCAAGCGCCCTTGATGCTTTCCGTGTTTCCCACCTTCGCGGTCGGCGGGGCGCAAGTGCGCTTTGCGCGTCTCGCCGCGGCATTTGGTGCGGCGTGGCGACACGCGATTATTGCGATGGACGGGGTGCGGGAATGCGCGGAGCGTCTGCCGCGCGATCTCCCCGTCACCTTCCCTGAGGTTGTCGTTGTAAAGGGCGACACGGTCGGCAATGTGCGTCGCTTTCGTGCGTTGTTGCGCAGATTGCAGCCTGATCTTCTCGTCACACATAATTGGGGCAGCATCGAGTGGGCGATAGCGAACCTTTTTCCACTCACCCGCCACGTGCACATCGAGGACGGGTTCGGGCCCGAGGAGCGTACGCGTCAGCTCCCCCGGAGGGTGTGGACGCGGCGCCTTGTGCTTCGGTATGCCACTGTCGTGCTCCCCTCGCGAACGCTGGAGCGGATTGCGCGCGAGGTCTGGCGCCTGCACGCTGCCCATGTTCTCTACCTTCCAAACGGCATCGATCTTGCGCGCTTTACACCGCGCCCTGTATCGCCACTGCCGCCTGAGCCGGTGATTGGCACGGTGGCGGTGTTGCGGGCGGAGAAGAACCTAGAGCGTCTTTTGCGCGCAGTGGCGATCGTTCGTGCGAGGCGGCCGGTGCGCCTTGAGATCGTTGGTGACGGTCCGGAACGACCGCGGCTGGAACGCGTGGCGCAAGAGCTCGCGATCGCCGACGCGGTGACCTTTCATGGCAGGCAGGCCGATCCCCAACCATTCTATAGCCGCTTCGACCTCGTCGCCCTCTCCTCCGACACCGAACAGATGCCGATGTGCGTGCTCGAGGGCATGGCGTCTGGGCTTCCTGTGGTTGCGACGGATGTCGGCGATGTTTCTGCCATGGTGGCGGCGGAGAATGCGCCGTTGATCGTGCCGAAGGACGAAGCCGCTCTCGCCGAGGCGATGATCCGCGTGTTGGACGACGAGGTGCTGCATCGAAGCATTGGGGCTGCGAACCGTGCCAGAGCGGAGGCGGAATTCGATGAGCGGGTGATGATTGAACGCTACAGGCGACTGTTCACAGGCAAGATCGGTTTCGGGAGAGAGGATCCGGACTCAGAACGAACCAAACAAGCTGCCGAGCCCGATCAGCACGAC
Source organism: uncultured Elioraea sp. (assembly GCA_938010425.1). GTDB lineage: Bacteria > Pseudomonadota > Alphaproteobacteria > Acetobacterales > Acetobacteraceae > Elioraea. The sequence continues at coordinate 9,374 of CALLUO010000038.1, read as the reverse complement.
GAGTGAGAGGAGAGGGCCGACCATGGCGGTCATGGCGATATCACCATAGGCCTCCCCATGCTTGAGGCGGCAGATTGCGAGCAAGGTAATCACAGCGCCATTGTGCGGGAGTGTGTCCAGCACGCTGGTCGAGACCGCGGTGACGCGATGCAGGAGATCGGGCGCGATGCCGGCTGTCTGAGCCATCTCGAGATAGGTCGAACCCAGCGCCTGTAGCGCAATCGTCGTGCCGCCCGAGGCGGAGCCGGTCATGCCGGCAAGAACTGAGGCGGCGACGGCGAGGCTCATAAGCACGCTTCCGCCGCCCACGCCGAGCACGAGATCGCGAATGGTGGCGAAGGCACCGAGCGAAGCGACCACCGCCCCGTACCCAACCAGAGAGGCTGTGTTGAAAATTGGCAGGGCGGAGGCGTTGGCGCCGTCGTCGAGTGTGCGGGAGAGCGAAGCGAGGCGCGAACGATTGGCAAAGACCATCAAAACGATCGCTACCAGAAGTCCGGTGATGATTGCCCAGATGCCGCGCACGGCGGAGATGTCGGTGGCACCGAACCGTGCCTCGGCGAGATAGCTCGTGTCGAGGCGGGGGATGACGAAGGCGGTGACGATCAGGTTGACCGCGACCACCAGCACCACCGGCAGGCCGGCAAGCCAGGCGCGCGGAAGTTGCGTGTCGGCAGGTGCGGGGTGATCGCCGATCTCCATCAGGTCGAACCCTTCATCCTGCGCGGCTTCGCGCAGGCGTTTGTCCGGCTTGACCCGCTCGCCATCGGCAGCGCCGTACCCTTCGCCCTTCGCCTTCAGGCTGCGTTCGCGCCAAGTCAGCCACGCGAGGCCGAAGGCAAGCATCACCAACGCGGTGATGATACCGAGACCCGGGGCAGCGAAGGCGGTGGTGCCGAAGAACGGCATCGGGATCGCGTTCTGTATCGCGGGTGTGCCAGGTAGGGCAGACATGGTGAAGGTGAAGGAGCCGAGCGCGATGGCGGCGGGGATGAGCCGTTTCGGGATGTCGGCTTGGCGAAACAGGGCGGCGGCAACCGGGTAGACGGCGAAGGCGACGACGAACAGCGAAACGCCGCCATAGGTGAGCACAGCACAAGCGAGCACGACGGCGAGGATCGCGCGCTCGGCCCCAAGTTTCGCCACCAGGCCGCGGGCCAGAGCCTCGGCGCTGCCCGTGTCCTCCATCAGCTTGCCGAACACGGCACCGAGCAGAAAGAGCGGAAAGAAGTGCGCGATGAAGTTGGCAGCCGCGCGCATGAAGATCTGCGTGTAGGTGGCAAGCAGCGGCATGCCGCCGTCGAAGGCGGTAGCGAGCACCGCCATGGCCGGAGCGAGCAGAAGGACGGTCAAGCCGCGGAAGGCGAGAAGGATGAGCAAGCCAAGCGACAGAACGATGCCGAGAATGCTGATCATCGCACCCCCGTCTGATCGGTCGTCTCGTCCTCAGCCGTGCAGGCGGCCTCAGCGGCGGCGCGCATGACGGAATCGACTCCCCATAGCACGTGCTCGAGTGGGTAGGTCGAGCGCACGCCGAGGTCGTCATAGTGTTCAGCGAGGAAGCGGTCGGCTGCGCGCCAGCCGACATCGTGCAGGTGTTGGAGGAAGGGCCACTCCGCGTTCAACTTCGACGACACGCCGAGTTCGGCCATCTCTTCCTCGGCATGGATGCGATGGAGCATCAGGTGGGAGAGGCGTTCATCGGCAAAGCCCGCCTCCCCAGCCAGTTCCTTCAACAGCAGGATGGTGCGGATGCTGTTCAGCAGGGCGGAGTTGAAACTGATCTCGTTGACGCGGTTGAGGATGTCGCGTGCGGTTTTCGGCGTGCCGGGGCGAACGAGCGGATTGATCTGCACGACGATGAGGTCGCGCGCATCGGTGCGTTCGACGAGCGGATGCAGCACCGGGTTGCCCATGAAGCCGCCGTCCCAGTAGGGCTCGCCGTCGATTTCGACGGCGTGGAACAGGAAGGGGAGACAGGCCGAGGCCATCACGGCGTCGAGCGTGATCTCCCGCCCCGCGAAGGTGCGCGGCCGTCCTGTCGGCACGTGCGTGGCGGTGACGAAAACCTGTACCGCTTCGCACGAACGCACGCGGTCGAAATCGACCACCTCGGCGACGATGTTGCGCAGAGGGTTGAATGCGAGCGGGTTGAACTCGTAGGGCGAAACGAGCCGGCTCATCAGGTCGAGGGCGAGGAAGCCCGGAGAGAAATCGAGCGTCCAGCGCCCCGCAGCTGATCGAGTGCTGTTCGCTGGATGGGGGAGAAGCGGGCGGCGTCGCTCACGCGCCGCCAGAACAGGGCGAGGCGTTCGCGCGCGCCCTTGCGCCCGCCGCGCGCCAGCCCATCGGCGAGCACGACAGCGTTCATCGCCCCGGCCGAGGTTCCGCTGATGCCATCGATTTCGACTCGATCGTCAACAAGGAGGCGGTCGAGCACCCCCCAGGTGAAGGCGCCGTGCGCGCCTCCGCCTTGCAGGCCGAGATCGATCAGTTTGCAATCTGACGGAAGAGAACGGGTGCGAAGGGTGCGAAGGGCCATAGCCCTTGCCCAACAGACTGCCTATGCTGCAGCGCAACAAAAAACCGGTTTACCGCTCTGACCGCAGGACCTCTGGATTGACGAGGAAGCGAGGATCGATCCGGCCCGCCAGGGCATCGAGGATGGTCTGCGCGGCACGCCCCCCCATCCAGGCCAGCGTCTCCGGCGCTGAGGCGGCGGCGTACGGGGTGAGGATAACGCTGTCCATGCCAAGCAAGGGTTGTCGGGCAGAGCGAACTCTGTGCTCAACACATCGAGCCCGGCTGCAGCGACCTTGCCCGACTGAAGCGAGTCGATGAGCGCTGCCTCGTCGACCAGCGGGCCGCGCGCGGTGTTGATCAGCCACACACCGGGCTTGATGGGGGTGAAGGGTCTTGGAGTCGATCAGATCGCATGGGGCGTCGTGCAGCGGGCGGTGTAGCGGGCAGTCTAGAGTGACACTGTCGGCCTCGGCCAATGCGGCGCGCCAATCGGGGGCGGGGATGTGGCCGTCGGCGGCGATGCGCGGGGTGGGGAAGGCGGAGCCGTGCACCATCACCCGCATGCCAAAGGCAGCGCAGAGCCGGGCAACGCGCGCGCCGATGCGGCCGTAGCCGATGACAATTCAGTAGGGCGGGCGAGTTCGCCGATGCTCGGCCCGTCGCCAGAGCACCCTCGCCGCGGCGCAGCATAGCGTCGTAGTTCAGATTTGGGCGGGATCCGAGAAAGGCATGATCGACCCCCGGGTCAGCCACAGCAGGATCGCTTCTGCTTCGCGGGCGCAGGCAGCGAAATCGGCCCTGTCGGTGGCGACCGCGACCATCACTCTTGGCGCGGCGTCGAGGATGGCGCGTCCGGCTGGATGGAGCGGCCGTTCGAGCACAAGGAGGGGCATAGGGGGATGTCCTGCGTGGGGTCGGAACTGCGCGAGGGTTCCCTGGCAAAAGAGGGGAAACGCGAAAATGGACGATGTCCTAGACGGCGGCGGGCGATTTCGCTATCCCTCGAAAAGCCATGTTTCGTCGGCGTTCTCTAGCCTTGTGTATGACGCGCTCTTCCGGCGCGGGCCTTGGCGCGCTTCCGCTGCGACTTAGCCGCCCCTGGGCGTGAACGGCTCGGGCGAAGGGTCGCCCTCGTCGCCGCTCAGGGGCCTTCCAGCCAGTCGCAACCGGGGAACGGAACGGAATCGCGCTATGTCCACTATCACCCATCCCTCTTTTGGCACCGTCGCGCCCGATCGCATCATTGTCTTCGACACCACGCTGCGCGACGGTGAACAGTCGCCCGGCTTCTCGATGAACCTCGAGGAGAAGCTGCGCATGGCGGAAGCCCTCGAGGACCTCGGTGTCGACGTGATCGAGGCCGGGTTCGCCATCGCCTCGCCGGGCGATTTCGAGGCCGTGCGCGCGATCTCGGAGAAGATCCAGGGCGCAGTGATATGCAGCCTGGCACGCGCAGCGAAGAACGACATCCTCGCCGCTGCTGAGGCGTTGAAGCCCGCCAAGCGCAAGCGAATCCACACCTTCATCAGCACCTCGCCCCTGCACATGAAGTACAAGCTGCAGCTCGAGCCCGAGCGGGTGCTGGAGAGGGTGACTGAAAGCGTCACCCTTGCGCGAAACTATACCGACGACGTCGAGTGGTCGGCCGAGGACGGCAGCCGTACGGAACCTGATTTCCTCTGCCGCTGCGTCGAGGCGGCGATCAAGGCTGGCGCCACCACCATCAACATCCCCGACACGGTGGGCTACGCCGTGCCAGAGGAGTTCGCCGCGATTTTCATCATGCTGCGCGAGCGTGTGCCAGGGGCCGATCGTGTCATCTTCTCCGCCCATTGCCACAACGATCTTGGGCTTGCGGTTGCGAATACGCTTGCTGCCATCCGCGCGGGCGTGCGTCAGGTCGAGTGCACCATCAACGGCATCGGGGAGCGCGCGGGCAACGCTGCACTTGAGGAGATCGTGATGGCGCTGAAGACGCGCCCCCAGGTGTTCGGCGCGGATACGGGCGTGGTAACGCGCAATATCGTGCGCACCTCGAAGCTCTTGTCCACCATCACCGGCTTCGACGTGCAGCCGAATAAGGCGATCGTCGGCCGCAACGCCTTCGCCCATGAATCGGGCATCCATCAAGACGGCATGCTGAAGCACGCCGGCACTTACGAAATTATGACACCCGAAAGTGTGGGTTGGGCGAAATCGAGCCTTGTGCTCGGCAAGCACTCGGGCCGCGCCGCCTTCCGCGACAAGCTGAGGCAACTGGGCTACGGGGACATCGGCGAGAATGCGCTGAACGATGCCTTCCAGCGCTTCAAGAAGCTTGCAGATGCGAAAAAGGTGGTGTTCGATGAGGACATTATTGCCCTTGTCGACGACGAAGTAATGCGCGCGCATGACCACATCCGCTTCGTCTCGCTCGAGGTTTGGGCGGGGTCGAAGGGGCCGCAGCGCGCGGTGCTCGAGCTCGACATCGACGGCGAGGTGAAGCGGGCGGAAGCGACCGGGGACGGGCCAGTGGACGCGACCTTCAAGGCGATTCGCGCCCTCTTCCCGCACGAGGCCGTTCTCAAGCTGTTCCAGGTGCACGCGGTGACGGAGGGGACCGACGCGCAGGCCAAGGTGACGGTGCGGCTCGAGGAGGGGGGCAAGCTGGTCGACGGCCAGGGGGCAGATACTGACACCTTGGTGGCATCGGCACGCGCCTACATCCACGCTCTGAACAAACTCATGGTGAAGCGGTTACGCACCGCCCCTGATCCTGAGCTGACGGATACGGCTGCGCGCGAGCTGGTGGTGTGATGGTCGGGCGAGGGGCAGCCAGGCTGCCCCTCGCGCCCAGGTTAGCGCCGCCAGAGCGGGCGGCCGAGATTGACATCCCTGTCCGAGGTCAGGGCTCCGGCCGCAGCACCCACCGCGCCGCCAACCACTGCACCCCCCACCACGCTGCCGCCCGTCACGGCTGAGATGCCAGCACCAGCGGCGCCACCGAGTGCGGCGCCTGACAAGGCGCGGTCCGTCGTCGAACTGCCGCAGCCGGGGAGCGTCAGTGCCAAAGGGGCGGCCACAATCAACATGGTCATACGCACAGCCGATCTCCTCATCTGTGACTTGCGTCTAACATCCCCATGGGATCAATCCAAAGCGGCGAGGGCAAGGCATGATCCTGTCCTCATCCAGGCTTGATCGACCCAGCCCCCTTCCCCATGCGCAGGTGGGCCGATGCAAACCCGGTTGAGCCAGTGGGGCTTGCGCCGTAAACCCCGGTTTTGGCCGCGCGTGTGACGTGCCGATAAACGGCAGCTGCCGGCCCCGCAGAAAGGTTGTCTACCGATGATGTCGCGACTGCTCGGGATCCTATCGGCCGACATGGCCATCGATCTCGGCACAGCCAACACGCTGGTTTACGTCAAGGGACGGGGAATCGTGCTTGATGAACCCTCCGTCGTCGCTATTGCCGAAGTGCGCGGCAAGAAGCAGGTGCTGGCAGTGGGCGAGGAGGCGAAGCAAATGCTTGGCCGAACGCCGGGTAACATCCAAGCCATCAGGCCCTTGCGCGACGGCGTGATCGCTGACTTCGAAGTCGCCGAGGAGATGATCAAGCACTTCATCCGCAAGGTGCACAACCGGCGCAGCTTCGCTTCGCCGATGATCATCGTCTGCGTGCCTTCCGGCTCGACTGCGGTGGAACGCCGGGCCATCCAGGAGAGCGCAGAGTCCGCCGGCGCGCGCAAAGTCTACCTGATCGAGGAGCCGATGGCAGCGGCGATCGGGGCGGGGCTTCCCGTGACCGAACCTTCCGGTTCGATGGTCGTCGATATCGGCGGCGGCACGACCGAGGTCGCCGTGATTTCCTTGGGCGGCATCGTCTATTCGCGCTCCGTTCGGGTGGGCGGCGACAAGATGGACGAAGCCATCATCTCTTACATCCGCCGCAACCATAACCTGCTGATCGGCGAAGCCTCTGCCGAGCGGATCAAGATCGAAATCGGCGCGGCCTGCCCTCCAGACGACATGGAGGACGGGCCGGTGAAGGAGGTGAAAGGGCGCGACCTGATGAACGGCGTGCCGCGGGAGGTCGTCGTTTCCCAGCGCCAGATCAGCGAAAGCCTTGCCGAACCGGTCTCTGCCATTGTCGAGGCAGTGAAGGTGGCACTGGAGAATACGCCGCCTGAACTTGCCGCCGACATCGTCGACAAAGGCATCGTGCTGACAGGAGGTGGGGCGCTTCTCCATCGCCTCGACCATGTCATCCGGATGGCGACTGGGCTTCCCGTGTTGGTGGCCGAGGACCCGCTTTCCTGTGTCGCCCTCGGCACGGGGCGGGCCCTTGAGGAGATGAAGAAGCTGCGCAACGTGCTGTCTACCATGTACTGATCGCACGCGGCTGCCGACTCGCGGCTGGCGTGGGTGAGGCAAGGCAGGAGAAGGAACGGAGCAAAATGCGAGCGGCAAGATGATCCAGCTCAGCGTGCCGCTGCGGCAGGCGCTGGCTCGGCTCGTGCTGCCGGCGCTGATCGCTGCTTCCTTCGGCCTGATGCTGATCGGCAAAGCGGACACGGTGCTGGTCGAGCGCCTGCGTACGCAGCTTGCCGACGTGGTGGTGCCACTTTACGCCGTGCTCAGCCGCCCGATTGGCACTGTGCGGGACGCGATTGCCGAGGTTCGGGGGCTCATCCTGCTTCGTTCCGAGAATGCTCGCTTGCGCGAGGAGAACGAGCGGCTTCGGCGCTGGTACGACCGGGCTTTGGCGCTCGAGGCCGAGAACCGAGCCCTGCGCCGTGTGCTGAACGCGCCAGCCGATCCCACCCCGATTTTTACCACGGCCCGCGTGGTCGCCGATGTGGGCGGTGCTTATGCTCGGTCAGCGCTTCTGGCGCTGGAGCCAAACCATGCCGTACGCAAGGGCCAGGTCGCGGTCGATGCGGCAGGTGTGGTGGGCAGAGTGAGCGAGGTCGGCAATCGTTCGGCGCGGCTTTTGCTTCTAACCGATATCAACTCCCGAATCCCGGTCTTGGTCGAGCGCACAGGCACGCGGGCTATCCTTGCCGGCACCAACGCGCCGCGGCCGCGAATTCAGTACTGGACGGGGCCTGAGCAGCCGCAGCCAGGAGACCGCATTGTTACCTCCTCCGAGGCAGGTGCTATGCCGGCTGGGCTGCCAGTCGGCATCGTGCGCGAGGGCCGCACCGGGCTCGAGGTCGAACCCTTCGCGGATCTCGATCGGCTCGACTTCGTGCGTGTGCATGATTTCGGCCTCAGCGGCATCCTCTCACCTGACGCGGTGGTCCGGCCCGTGCAGCGCCAGAGGCGCACCGGTGGCTAGCCCGGTTGCCCGGCCGCCACAGCCGCGTGGGCTTTGGGCGCGCCTTGATCAGCTCGCGCGCGCCTCCGCCCCGGCCGCGCTCGCTGTCCTCCTGCTGCTTGCCACAGGGCTGCCGCTGGGTTCCGCCGCGCGGGAAGGCGGCATGCCACTGACTCCGCTCGCAGCCGTGTTTTTCTGGACACTGTACCGGCCGGGATTGATGCCGCCCTGGGTGGTGTTCGGCCTCGGCGTTTTAGCCGACCTCCTCAGCGCCGCCCCTCTTGGCGTCAACGCGCTGATTTTTCTGCTTTTACACGGTGGCGTGATGACGCAGCGTCGCGCCTTGGCCAAACAGTCGTTCCTCATTGTCTGGATTGGCTTCGCCCTGTTCGCTGCCGCCTTGCTCACCTTGAACTGGGGGATGAGAACGCTGCTTTCCTTTACCATTCAACCCGTTACCCCCGGTTTATTCGAGTGCGGCGTGACGATCGCCGCTTATCCTCTTCTCGCGTGGCTCTTTGTGCGTCTCGAACGATCTCTCGAACCGGTCTAAAAGCGCGATGAGGCGGGAAAGGACGCGCCGGTCGTTGTTCACACGCCGCGTGCTGCTGATGGGGGCTGGCCAGCTCGCTCTGACCGGCGCGCTTGCGGTGCGGCTCTACCAGCTCCAAGTTGTGGAGAGCGACCGCTACACGCTGCTTGCGGAGGAGAACCGCATCAGCGTGCGCTTGATCCCCCCGCCGCGCGGACGAATTCTCGATCGGTTTGGAGAACCGATAGCGGCGAACCGGCAAAACTGGCGCGCGCTGCTTGTTGCTGAGCGCACCGACGACATCGCCGCCACCCTCGCCAAGGTGGCGCAAATCCTGCCGTTGTCGGAGGCAGAGCTGGGCCGGATCGAACGCGACATCCGCCGCCGCCGCCGCTTTGTGCCGGTGGTGGTGCGCGATTTCCTCTCCTGGGACGAGATGGTCCGGCTCGAGGTGAACGCGCCGGATCTTCCCGGCATCCTGACCGATGTCGGCTCCCACCGCGTTTACCCAGGTGGCGAAGCTTTCGCCCATATCGTTGGCTATGTCGCGCCGCCTGCTCAGGCCGATCTTGACGGCGACCCGATGCTCGAGCTGCCTGGCATCCGCGTTGGCAGGGCCGGGCTTGAACGTGCGCATGACCGGGTGCTGCGCGGTCGCGCCGGCACCGTCCAAGTCGAGGTCAACGTGGTTGGGCGCGTCATCCGCGAGCTCGGCCGGGAGGAGGGATCCCCCGGCCAGGACGTGACAACGACGTTGGACGCTGGCCTGCAGAGGGCGGTGTTCACGCGGATCGCCGACGAGGCGGCAGCTGCGGTGGTGCTGGATGTGCGCAATGGCGAGGTGCTGGCCATGGCCTCCTCGCCCTCCTTTGACCCCTCGGTGTTCGACTCTGGCGTCAGCGCGGCGCAGTGGCGAGAGTGGACGACCAACCGCCGCGCTCCGCTGGTCAACAAGGCGATTGCCGGGCTCTATGCCCCGGGATCGACCTTCAAGATGGTGGTCGCGCTGGCCGCGCTTGA
>CALLUO010000037.1 GCA_938010425.1 uncultured Elioraea sp. | reverse complement strand
AGATGGTCATGCCAGGCGATAATGTGCGCATGGAGGTGGAACTGATCGCCCCCATCGCCATGGACGAGGGGCTGCGCTTCGCCATCCGCGAAGGCGGCAAAACCGTCGGCGCCGGCGTCGTCACCAAAATCCTGCAGTGAGCACAACGAGGGCGAGGGGGTAGATGGTGGCGCGGGGCCGAACGGTCCTCGGCCGGCTTTTGAAAGAAGCTTGTGATGGATAGTCAGAATATCCGCATCCGTCTAAAGGCCTACGATCATCGCGTGCTTGATATATCGACACGCGAGATCGTCAACACGGCCAAGAGAACGGGTGCGCAGGTGCGTGGGCCAATACCCCTGCCGACGCGAATCGAGCGTTTTACGGTGAACCGAAGCCCGCACATCGACAAGAAAAGCCGAGAACAGTTCGAGATCCGCACGCATCGGCGGCTGCTCGACATCATAGACCCAACACCGCAGACTGTGGACGCGCTGATGAAGCTCGATCTCGCCGCCGGTGTCGACGTTGAGATCAAGGTGTGAGGGCCGGCGAATGCTGCGCACAGGCGTGATCGCCCGCAAGCTCGGCATGACGCGGCTGTTTGCCGAAGACGGCACGCATGTGCCTGTCACTGTGCTGGCGTTGGACAATGTGCAGGTGGTTGCGCACCGCACGGCTGAGCGTGACGGGTATACAGCGGTGCAACTCGGGGCTGGGCGCGCGAAGGCGAAGAACCTGAGCAAGGCCGAGCGAGGGCACCTCGCCAAGGCGAAGGTTGAGCCAAAGGCAAAGCTCGTCGAGTTTCGCGTCGATAGCCAGGCCTTGCCGGAGATCGGGGCTACTTTGTCAGCGCTTCATTTCGTGCCTGGGCAGCGCGTCGATGTCACCGGCACAAGCAAGGGGCGAGGGTTCGCCGGTGCGATGAAACGCTGGAATTTTCGTGGTCTCGAGGCTTCGCATGGCGTTTCGATCAGCCATCGCAGCCACGGCTCGACGGGAAACCGCCAGGATCCAGGCAAGGTGTTCAAGAACAAAAAAATGGCCGGTCACTACGGTGTCGATCGGGTCACTATTCTCAACCTCGAGGTGGCGCAGGTTGACGCTGAGCGCAACGTGATCATGGTGCGTGGCGCGGTTCCTGGTGCGCCTGGATCGTGGGTGCTGGTTCGCGATGCGGTGAAGCGCGTCCGCCCAGCCGAGGCGCCAGTTCCAGCAGGTGTGCGAGCGTGAGGAGGAGGGCGATGAAGGCGCCAGTCATCACGCTGGCGAACGAGGCGGTCGGTGAGATGGAGTTGCCCGACGCTGTGTTCGGCGCCGAGCCTCGGCCAGATATCATGGCGCGGGTTGTGCACTGGCAACTCGCCAAGCGTCGTGCCGGCACGCACAAAGCGAAGGGCATGGGCGAAGTTAGCGGCACCACCAAAAAGCCTTGGAAACAGAAAGGCACAGGGCGGGCGCGGCAGGGGTCTCTGCGCAGTCCACAGTTCCGTAAGGGAGGTGTTGTGCACGGGCCGGTGGTGCGCGACCACGGATATGACTTGCCGAAGAAGGTGCGGCGGCTCGGTCTCATTTCCGCGCTGAGCCAAAAGGCGCGCGAGGGCAAGCTGTTCGTGCTCGATCGGGCAGTCGCGAATGGCAAAACGGCCGATTTGCGTCGCCGCGTCGCCGCGCTTGGTTGGCGGTCGGCCCTGGTCGTCGACGGGATGGCGATAGACGAAGGTTTTCGGCGCGCCGCGCGCAACATTCCAGGGCTAGACGTGCTGCCCACGATCGGTGCCAACGTCTACGACATTCTGCGCCATGAGGTTGTGGCGGTGACGCGCGAGGGTATTGTCGGTCTTGCCCAGAGGCTCGGGGTGGTGCTTGACGGAGAGGAGGCGCGGGCGTGAGCGAGGAAACGCAGGCGAAGCGCCCGGCGCGACGGGCAGTGTCAGCGGAGCGGATGTTTGCCATCATCCGCAGCCCTGTCATCACAGAGAAGACGACTGCGCTCTCGGCGGCGAACCAAGTGGTGTTTCGCGTGCCGCTGGATGCAACTAAGCCCGAGATTCGGGCCGCTGTAGAGACGCTGTTCAACGTCAGGGTGCAGGCGGTGAACACACTGATCGTGAAGGGTAAAGTGAAGCGATTCCGCGGGCAATCGGGCCGGCGGTCTGATTGGAAGAAGGCGATGGTGCGCCTTGCTCCCGGTTTTTCAATTGACCTGACGAGCGGGCTTGCGTGACGGCGGAGGCCTTGCGGTGGCATTGAAGACTTTTAAGCCCGTTACGCCGAGCCTGCGCGGGACCGTGCTTGTCGATCGCTCCGAGCTCTGGAGGGGTAAACCCGTAAAAGGGCTGACTGTCGGGAAGCCATCAACGGGTGGCCGCAACCATCACGGGCACATCACGGTTCGCTTCCGCGGCGGTGGACACAAGCGCGTTTATCGCATCGTTGATTTTAAGCGGCGGAAGTTCAACGTGCCGGCCGTGGTGCAGCGGCTTGAGTATGATCCGAACCGTTCGGCGTGGCTCGCGCTAATCAAGTATGCGGATGGGGAGTTGTCGTACATCTTGGCGCCGCAGCGCTTGAGGGCAGGTGACACGGTCGTCGCTGGAGAGCGGGTGGACGTGAAACCGGGCAATGCGATGCCGCTCAGCGCCATCCCGGTTGGCACAATTGTGCACAATATCGAGATGAAGCCTGGCGCGGGCGGCAAGATTGCGCGGGCGGCCGGAACTTATGCGCAGCTTGTTGGCAAGGATGCGGGGTACGCGCAAATTAAATTGTCATCGGGCGAGCTTCGTTTGGTGCGTGCGGAGTGCTTGGCGTCCATCGGAGCGGTGTCGAACCCGGATCACAACAACGTCCAGATTGGCAAAGCGGGGCGCAAGCGGTGGCTGGGTCGTCGTCCGCATAACCGCGGGGTGGCGATGAATCCGATTGACCATCCGCACGGCGGTGGCGAGGGGCGTACCTCAGGGGGGCGGCATCCTGTTACGCCATGGGGCAAGCCGACCAAGGGTGCGAAGACTCGCCACAACAAGCGCACGGACAGGATGATCATCCGCCGGCGCAAGGTGACCAAGGGCTGAGGCGATGCCGCGTTCGGTTTGGAAGGGCCCCTTTGTCGACGGGTATCTGCTGGCAAAGGCAGAGGCGGTGCGGGCATCGGGGCGCAATGAGATCATCAAGACATGGTCTCGTCGGTCGACGATCATGCCTCAGTTCGTCGGGTTGACGTTCGGCGTCTACAACGGGCGCAAGTTCATCCCCGTTCAGGTGACGGAGCAGATGGTGGGACACAAGCTCGGCGAGTTTGCGCCCACCCGCACTTTCACGGGTCATGCCGCCGACAAGAAGGCGAAGAGGGGCTGAACCATGGGCAAGCCCGCACATCCTCGGCGTTTGGCCGACAACGAGGCGCAGGCTGTCGTGCGCAACCTTCGCGTTTCACCGCGCAAGCTCAATCTGGTGGCAGAGATGATCCGTGGCCTGCCAGCGGCGCAAGCGAGGGCGGTCCTTCTATTTTCGAAGCGTCGGATCGCGCATGCTGTGCGCAAGGCGCTCGATTCGGCGATTGCCAATGCGGAGAACAATCACGGGCTTGATGTCGATCGGTTGACTGTGCGTGAAGCGACCGTCGGACGGAGCGTGGTGATGAAGCGCTTTCATGCGCGTGGGCGCGGCCGCGCAGCGCGGGTGGAGAAGTGGTTCAGCCATCTAACGATCGTTCTGCGTGAGCGGCCCCAGGGCGAGGGCGCGGTGAAGGGGAGGGGCTGAGATGGGGCAGAAGGTCAACCCTATCGGGCTCAGGATCGGCGTTAACCGCACTTGGGACAGTCGTTGGTTCGCTGACAAGGATTATGCCAAGCTGTTGCATGAGGACTTGAAGCTTCGCAACTTCCTGCGAGAGAAACTGGCGCAGGCAGGCGTCTCGCGCGTGGTGGTGGAGCGGCTGGCGAAGAAGCCGCGGGTGACGATCTATGCCGCGCGCCCCGGTGTGGTGATTGGCAAAAAAGGCCAGGATATTGAGAAGCTGCGTCAGGAGTTGAAATCGCTCGCTGGCGGCGAGGTGCAGCTGAACATCGTCGAGATCCGTAAACCCGAACTCGATGCTCTGCTCGTGGCGGAGAACATCGCGCAGCAGCTGGAGCGCCGCGTATCCTTCCGACGCGCGATGAAGCGGGCAGTGCAGTCCGCCATGCGGCTCGGCGCGCAAGGCATCCGCATCAACTGCTCGGGGCGTCTGGGCGGGGCGGAGATTGCGCGCATGGAGTGGTACCGCGAGGGGCGGGTACCACTGCATACGTTACGGGCAGACATCGATTTTGGCCGGGCGACGGCGAAGACGACCTACGGCACCTGCGGTGTTAAGGTGTGGGTGTTCAAGGGTGAAATCATGGCGCACGACCCGATGGCGGTTGACAAGCGGCTGGCCGAACAGGCTCCGCAGCGCTGACAGAGCAAGCAGGAAGGAGAAAACACCGGAGGAGGACCTGCGCGGAGCACGATGAACATAGGAGTGCGCGGGCGACGGCTCGCTTCTCCCGTTTGAGTTCTCTGTGCTGGGCCCGGTGGAGCGGAACCGACAGCGATGTTACAGCCGAAGAAGACGAAGTGGCGCAAGGCCCACAAGGGCCGGATTCACGGCATGGCGAAGGGGGGCACGGAGCTCAACTTCGGCTCCTATGGGCTGAAAGCGCTTGAGCCTGAGCGCGTGACTGCGCGACAGATCGAGGCGGCCCGTCGCGCCATCACCCGCCAGATGAAGAGGCAGGGGCGCGTGTGGATCCGCATTTTTCCGGACGTCCCCGTGTCGCGTAAGCCGGCGGAGGTGCGCATGGGCTCCGGCAAAGGCAGCCCGGAATTCTGGGTTTGTCGCGTGAAACCAGGGCGAATCATGTTCGAACTTGATGGGGTGTCGGCTGACGTTGCGCGCAGTGCGCTTGAGCTCGCTGCCGCCAAATTGCCAATCAAGACGAAGGTGGTCGTGCGCGCTGGGTTGGAGGGCTGAGGCGATGACCAAGCCTGCAGAACTGAGGGCGAAGACGGTTGACGAACTTAAGGACATGCTGATCGCCCTTCGGCGCGAGCAGTTCAACCTGCGTTTCCAGCGCGCGACGGGCCAGCTTGAGGCGACAAGCCGCATCCGCGCCGTGCGCCGCGACATTGCCCGCATCAAGACGGTACTGACCGAGCGCGCGCGTTCCGCGGCGGATCAGGCAGCCTGACGGGGAGGAGGGGGTGATGCCCAAGCGCGTGCTCACTGGGCGCGTGGTCAGCGACAAGATGGATAAGACCGTGACGGTGCTTGTCGAGCGTCGCATCATGCACCCGCTGTACAAGAAGTTCATACGGCGATCGAAGAAGTACGCCGCGCACGATGAGGCGAACCTGTGCCGTGAGGGAGACACGGTGCGCATCGAGGAGTGCCGCCCGATTAGCAAGCGAAAGACGTGGGTGGTGATCGAGCGCAACGGCGAGGCCGTGGCACCTGTTCTGCCCGAGCTGCGGTGAGGGGAGAGAGGCATGATCCATCCCGAAACGAATCTCGACGTCGCAGATAATTCGGGCGCCCGCCGTGTTCAGTGCATCAAGGTGCTTGGCGGTTCCAAGCGCAAAACTGCGTCCGTTGGGGATGTGATCGTCGTTTCCGTCAAGGAGGCGATTCCAAAGGGCAAGGTGAAGAAGGGTGATGTGCACCATGCCGTTATCGTGCGTACGGCCTATCCGGTCCGTCGTGCAGACGGCAGCGCGATCCGTTTCGACCGCAACGCGGCCGTGTTGATCAACAAGCAGATGGAACCGATCGGCACCCGCATTTTCGGCCCCGTAGTGCGCGAACTGCGGGCGAAGAAGTTCATGAAGATTATTTCGCTCGCACCGGAGGTGCTGTGAGATGGCGGCGAAGATCCGCAAAGGCGACCGAGTTGAGGTGATCGCGGGTGCCGATAAAGGCAAGCGCGGTGAGGTGCTGAAAGTGTTGCCGCGCGAAAGCCGCGCTATCGTTCGGGGTGTGGCGGTCCGCAAACGTCATCAGAAGCCGCGTGGTCTTGGTCAGCCCGGCGGCATCGTGGAGGCGGAAGCCCCGATCCACCTCTCCAACCTCATGCTGATCGACCCGAAGACCGATCGTCCCACGCGGGTGGGTTTCCGTATCCTGGAGGATGGCCGGAAAGTGCGCGTGGCGAAGGTCTCGGGCGAGGTACTTGATTCGTGAGCGAGACGTCCATGTCCGAACGAAACACCTCCTTTCAGGCGCGGCCGAAGCCTCGCTTGCAGCAGCACTACGAAACGGTCGTGCGCGACCTCATGATTAAAGAGTTCGGCTACCAGAACCCCTTCGAGGTGCCCAAGCTTGAAAAGATCGTTATCAACATGGGTGTGGGCGAGGCCGTGGCCGATCAAAAGAAGCTTGACTCTGCGGTGGCCGAGCTCGCGCTGATTTCGGGCCAGAAGCCTGTAAAGACGCGGGCAAAGAAGGCGATCGCGGGGTTTAAGATCCGTGCCGGGATGCCGATCGGGGCGAAGGTAACGCTAAGGCGGGCGCGAATGTACGAGTTCCTCGATCGCTTGGTCACTATCGCGCTGCCGCGAGTGCGCGACTTTCGTGGCCTGCCCGGAAACAAGGGGTTCGATGGGCGGGGAAATTACGCTATGGGGCTGAAGGAACAGATCGTTTTCCCAGAGATCAACTACGACAAGGTCGACAAAATCCGCGGTATGGACATCATCATTTGCACCACGGCGAAGACGGACAAGGAGGCTAAGGCATTGCTAAAGGCCTTCTCGTTGCCGTTCGTCAACTGAAGAAACACGCTTCGGAAGACCACCGGCGGGTGCCGGCAGGTCCGGAGGAACAGGACGCATGGCGAAGACATCAGCAATCGAGCGGAACAAAAAGCGGGAGCGGATGGCCAAGCGCGACGCGGCGAAGCGTGACGCGCTGAAGGCGATCATCCGCAACAAGCTGACCTCCCCGGAGGATCGTTTCGCTGCCATGCTGAAGCTAGCGGAGATGCCGCGCAACGGGGCAGCGGTACGGGTGCGGCTGCGCTGCGAGCTCACCGGACGTCCGCGCGGGAACTATCGAAAATTCAAACTGTGCCGCGTGATGCTCCGCGAGCTCGCTTCTCAGGGGCAGATCCCCGGTGTGATCAAGGCGTCCTGGTGAGGGGAGCCGAGAATGAGTATGTCCGATCCTCTGGGCGACATGATCACCCGTATCCGCAATGCGCAGCGCGCCCGCCGGACGACGACGCGTGCACCGGCCTCCAAGCTGCACATGAACGTGCTCGAGGTGCTGAAGCGCGAGGGCTTCATTCGCGGCTACCGCGTAGTGGAGGTTCGTCCGAATGTGCGCGAGCTCGAGATCGAGTTGAAGTATGCCGAGGGCCAACCGGTGATCAAGGAGATCACGCGTGTGTCGACCCCTGGGCGCCGCGTTTATTCCAAAATCAAGGAGCTGCCGCGCGTCTACAGCGGGCTTGGCGTCTCTATCCTGTCTACACCGCGCGGGGTGATGAGCGACGCGGAAGCACGTGCCGCCAATGTCGGTGGCGAAGTGCTTTGCCGCGTCTTCTGAGGCGGAGGGAACGATGTCGCGTGTCGGCAAGTATCCCGTGCCCGTGCCGGCGGGTGTAACAGTCGCCATCGTGAACCGCGTGCTCACGGCGAAGGGCAAGCTCGGTGAACTGCAGCTTCCGTTGCATGACGAGGTGGAGGCTTCTCTCGAGAACAACGCGGTGGTGGTGAAACCGCGCAGCGGGTCTAAGCGGGCTCGTGCGATGTGGGGAACGACGCGCAGCTTGGTCGCTGGCATGGTGAAGGGTGTCAGCGCGGGTTACGCCAAGGCGCTCGAGATCAATGGCACCGGTTTCCGCGCTGCAGTGCAGGGGAAGGATCTTGTGCTCAATTTGGGCTTCAGCCACGAGGTTCGTTACCCCGTTCCGCCGGGCATCAAGATCACCTGCGAGAAGCCGACCTCGATCAAGATTGAAGGGATCGACAAGCGCCTCGTTGGGCAGGTCGCGGCCGAAATCCGCGCGCTGCGTCCGCCCGAGCCCTACAAGGGCAAAGGCGTGAAGTACGAAGACGAGACGATCCTGCGCAAAGAGGGCAAGAAGAAGTAGCCATGGCGAACCGTCTGGATGCCAAGGAGCGGCGCAAGGCGCGTCTGCGCTATAAGCTCCGGCTCAAAAGCGGCGGGCGGCCGAGGCTCTCGGTGTTCCGATCCTCGAAGCACATCTACGCCCAGATCATCGACGACAGTGTGGGGCGCACGCTGGCTTCCGCCTCCTCGCTCGATGCCGCGCTCCGTGCAAGTCTGCGCACGGGAGCAGACAAGGTGGCGGCAGCAGCAGTCGGACGGCTGGTGGCCGAACGAGCGAAGGCCGCCGGCATAACCAAGGTTGTCTTCGACCGAGGCGCCTATCTCTATCATGGTCGGGTGCGCGCTTTAGCGGATGCAGCGCGCGAAAGCGGGCTCGAGTTCTGAGCGCGGCAAGAGGGGATCGACGGTATGGCACGTGAACCGAAAGAAAGCCGCGAGAGGGGCGAGCGGCGCGAGCGCGAAGGCGAGGAGCTCGTCGACAAGCTCGTTGCCATCAACCGCGTGGCAAAGGTGGTGAAAGGCGGAAGGCGTTTCTCCTTCGCTGCCCTTGTCGTGGTTGGTGACAAGAAGGGACGCGTCGGCATGGGCAGCGGCAAGGCGCGCGAAGTGCCCGAGGCGATCCGCAAGGCGACGGAAGCGGCGAAGCGGTCGATGATCCGCATCCCGATGCGCGAGGGTCGCACCCTGCACCATAACGTCGTAGGCCATTTCGGCGCTGGTAGGGTGGTCCTTCGTTCTGCTCCCCCCGGCACGGGCATCATCGCCGGGGGTCCGATGCGGGCGGTGTTCGAGACCATGGGCATGGGCGACGTGGTGGCAAAATCGCTGGGCACAAACAACCCGCACAACGTGGTGAAGGCAACTTTCGCCGCGCTGCGAAAGGTGCAGAGCCCGCGTGCGGTGGCGGCACGGCGCGGCAAGAAGGTGGTGGAGATCCTCGGCCGGCGGCTGGAGGCGGCGGAAGTCCGGGAGGGTGCCAATGGCTGAGATAACGCCAAACGCAACTGATGCACGAGGCAGGGTCCGGCTGCGTGTGACCCAAATCGCAAGCCCGATCAAGCGCAGAGGAGACCAGCGCGCGACTCTGATTGGACTAGGGTTGAACAAGATGCACCGCACACGCGAGTTGCCGGACACGCCGGCGGTGCGTGGCATGATCCGTAAGGTGGCGCATCTGGTCGAGGTCGAGGAGATCCGCGCCTGACGCCGGCCTAGTCGGCACGACGGCAGGGACGTGGTGGAGTGGACGGCGATGAAGCTCAACGAACTGCGCGACAACCCCGGCGCGCGCCGGACGTTCAAGCGCGTGGGCCGAGGCATCGGCTCCGGCAAAGGCAAGACCTGCGGACGCGGCGTCAAAGGTCAGAAGGCGCGCACCGGGGTCGCGCTGAACGGGTTCGAGGGCGGCCAGCTGCCGATCTATCGCCGCCTGCCGAAGCGCGGTTTCAACCCTCTTTTGCGTACAGAATACAGCCCAGTGAATCTTGGCCGGATCGAAGCGGCGATCGAGGCCGGACGGATCGACCCCGCACAGCCGATCGACGAGACCGTCCTTCGCTCGGCGGGGCTGGTGCGCAAGGGCAAGCATGCGGGCGTGCGTTTGCTCGCTGCTGGTCGTATCACGCGGGCGCTAACCATATCCGTCACCTCCGCGTCGGCCGCGGCGGTGGCAGCAGTCGAAGCAGCGGGCGGAACCGTCAGCACCGCTGCTATGGCTGCAGCGCCGGCGGGCGAGGCCAGCTGAGGCAGGGCCTTTCGGCCAGCATCAGTTCCGCGCCGCCTCCGGATGGCGGTGCCGGGCCGGCTAGAGTGCGGAACTCGGCCGTGACCGCATCACTGGCGCCAGACGTCTTGATCGTGCGCAAGGTCCGTGGGCACTGTGTGTGCCGCTGTTGTCCGACCGGTGATCTGAGAGATCGGAGCGTCTATGGCCTCGGCCGCTGAGCAACTCGCCGCCAGCCTCAACTTCGGTGCCTTCGCCAAGGCAACCGAACTGAAGAAGCGGATTTGGTTTACCCTTGGGGTGCTGATCGTGTACCGGCTCGGAACTTACATCCCGGTACCGGGGATCGACGCAGCGGTGATGGCCGAGCTTGTGCGCGCGCATGGCGGCGGCATTCTCGGCATGTTCGACATGTTCACCGGTGGCGCGCTCGGTCGCATGACCGTCTTCGCCCTGAACATCATGCCCTACATCTCAGCCGCCATCATCATGCAGCTGATGACGGCGGCCTCGCCCACCCTTGAGGCGCTGAAGAAGGAGGGCGAGCAGGGGCGAAAAAAACTTAATCAGTATACGCGCTATCTTACTGTGCTGATCGCCACTGTGCAGGCCTATGGCATCGCGGTCGGGCTTGAGAGTGTCCGCGGCACGGTTGGTCCTGCGGTGCCAGAACCTGGCTTCTTCTTCCGCTTCTCGGCGGTGGTCACGCTGGTCGGCGGCACGATGTTCCTGATGTGGCTTGGCGAGCAAATCACTGCGCGCGGGGTGGGCAACGGCATTTCATTGATCATCTTCGCCGGCATTGTCGCCAACCTGCCTTCGGCTCTGGCCGCGACGCTCGAGCTTGGCCGCACGGGGGCGATCAGCACCTTTGTGCTTTTGTTCCTGATGATCATGGCGGTGGCGGTGATCGCGGCGGTGGTGTTTATCGAGCGCGCGCAGCGGCGTATCGTCGTGCAGTATCCGAAGCGTCAGGTGGGCAATCGCATGTTCGGCGGCGACTCCACGCACCTGCCGCTAAAGATCAACACAGCGGGTGTGATCCCGCCGATTTTCGCCTCCTCGCTGCTGCTGCTGCCGGTGACCATTGCTGGCTTCTCGAGTGAGGGAGGGCCGGACTGGCTGCAGCCAATCACCTCAGCGCTGGCGCACGGCCAGCCGGCGTACATGCTGCTCTATGCCGTTCTCATCATCTTCTTTGCCTATTTCTACACGGCGGTGGTGTTCAACCCGGTGGAAACTGCGGACAACCTGAAGAAATATGGCGGCTTTATTCCGGGCATCCGGCCAGGCCAGAATACGGCCGAGTATTTCGACTACGTGCTGACGCGGCTGACCACGGTGGGTGCGATCTATCTCGTCATTGTCTGCCTGCTGCCTGAGTTCCTCATCGCGCGCTACGCGGTGCCGTTCTACTTCGGCGGCACCTCGCTGCTGATCATCGTCACCGTGACGATCGACACGGTGGCGCAGATTCAGTCACACCTCATCGCGCACCAATACGAGGGTCTCATCAAGAAGGCCCGGCTCAAGGGGGTGAAACGATGAACCTCATCCTGCTCGGGCCGCCGGGGGCCGGCAAGGGCACGCAAGCGAAGCGGCTGGAGGCAACGCACGGCATAGCGCAGATTTCTACCGGGGATATGCTGCGCGCCGAGGTGGCTTCGGGTTCGGACATCGGGCGGCAGGCGAAGGCGATCATGGAAGCAGGTCAGCTGGTGCCGGATGCGCTGATTACTGAGATGTTAGCGAAGCGGATCGACGCACCCGACTGCGCCAAGGGGTTCATACTGGATGGGTTTCCGCGCACGCTCGCTCAGGCCGAGGCTCTGGATGCGATGCTGGCAGCGAAGGGCAAGGCGCTCGACAAGGTCATTGAGCTCAAGGTGGACGATAAAGCGCTGGTGGCACGGATTGCCGGCCGGTTTGCCTGCGCGAAATGTGGGGCTGGCTACCACGACACATTCAAGCGGCCCAAGGTGGAGGGAGTGTGCGACGCGTGCGGGGCGACGGAGTTCGTCCGCCGGGCCGATGATCGCGCGGAGACGGTGTCAGCCCGGCTCGAGGCCTATCACAAGCAGACTGCGCCTTTGCTTCCCTACTACGCTGCGCGTGGCAAGCTTGCCACCGTGGATGGGATGGCGGAGATGGATGAGGTCACGAGGCAGATCGAAGCCGTGCTCGCGGCGTGAGCGGATGCAGTCTGTCCGAGCCGCAGGCGCTGCGGCGAAGGGTGCGAGGCGGCTACGCACGAATTGGCGTTGACAGGGGTGCCTTAACCCGTATAGGGAACTCTCTCGCGGCTGGATGGCCGATTTTGCCGTTGGAACAAGAGATCATGGCGACGCCTGGGCCCGAGGTGGCGTCATACAGGGCGCGCGGCCCCGAGAGTGTCGCGCAAAAGGGCCGAGGGCTGGAGTTCTGACGTGGCGCGTATCGCCGGTGTCAACATCCCAACCAATAAGCGCGTGACCATTTCTCTGCGCTATATCTACGGTATTGGGCCAAAAAAGGCACAAGAGATCTGTGACGCCCTGAACATTCCACCAGAGCGTAGGGTGAACGAACTCACTGACGAGGAGATCCTGCGCATCCGCGAACTGATCGATCGCAACTATCGCGTCGAGGGTGACCTCCGCCGCGAAGTGGCAATGAACATCAAGCGTCTGATGGATCTCGGTTGCTATCGCGGCCTGCGCCATCGCAAAGGCTTGCCTGTGCGCGGGCAGCGCACGCACACCAACGCCCGTACCCGTAAGGGTAAGGCGGTGCCGATTGCCGGCAAGAAAAAGGTGACAAAATAGTCGAGTTACCGCGGCATCGCCTCTCCCGCACCTGAAACAATCTCCATCCGGAACTGGTCATGGCCAAGCAAGCCACCGCTGTTCGCCCGCGCAAAAAGGAACGCAAAAACATCACCTCTGGCGTGGCGCATGTAAACGCCTCGTTCAACAATACGATGGTGACCATTACTGACGCGCAGGGCAACACCATCGCCTGGTCGTCAGCAGGCATGATGGGGTTTAAGGGGTCGCGTAAGTCCACCCCCTACGCGGCGCAGGTCGCTGCAGAGGACGCCGGCCGCAAGGCGCGCGAACATGGCATGGAGGTGCTCGAGGTCGAGGTGTCGGGTCCTGGGTCGGGGCGGGAAAGTGCGCTTCGCGCGCTGCAGGCGGTTGGCTTCCAGATCACCGCAATCCGAGACGTGACACCGATTCCTCACAACGGCTGCAGGCCGCGCAAGCGCAGGCGCGTCTGATCGACGAGGGCGACAAGCGCGCAGTCTTCCGTTCCGCGCTTCGGCCCGGTACTGCAACGATACCCGGACGAGGCGACCTTATCGCCACCGAGCCGCTGAGGCGAATGGCACGAAAGGTTTAGGCCGTGCTACAAAGGAATTGGCAATCGCTGATCAAGCCCGCCAAGCTCGACATTGAGCTCGGGCACGATCCAAACCGGATCGCAACCGTCGTCGCCGAGCCACTGGAGCGCGGCTTCGGCGTAACACTCGGCAATGCGTTGCGTCGTGTGCTGCTCTCGTCGCTGCAAGGGGCGGCAGTGACAGCAGTGCAGATCGACGGTGTGTTGCATGAGTTCAGCTCAATCGCTGGCGTGCGCGAGGACGTCACCGACATCGTGCTGAACATTAAGCAGCTCGCCATCCGGATGCATTCGGAAGGGCCTCGGCGGATGACGCTGTCGGCGACGGGCCCTGGCGAGGTTCGCGCAGGGCAGATCCAGGCCGGCGCTGACATCGAGATCCTTAACCCAGATCTTGTGCTCTGTACGCTCGACGACGGCGCCAAGCTCGGCATCGAATTCACGGTAAACGTCGGCAAGGGCTACGTTCCGGCCTCGGAGAACCGCGCTGAGGATGCACCGATCGGGGTCATCCCGATCGATGCGATCTACTCGCCGGTGCGCCGTGTCGCCTACCAGGTGCAGCCGACTCGCGTGGGACAGGTGACGAACTATGACCGGCTCGTGCTCACAGTCGAGACAAACGGTACCGTGACACCGGAGGATGCAGTGGCACTCGCTGCGCGCATCCTGCAGGACCAGCTGCAGCTCTTCATCAACTTCGAGGAGCCTCGCCAGCTTACGCACGAGGAGACGCGCGAGGAGCTGCCCTTCAACCGAAATCTGTTACGCAAGGTGGACGAGCTCGAGCTTTCTGTGCGCTCGGCAAACTGCTTGAAGAACGATAACATCGTCTACATCGGTGACCTCGTGCAGAAGACTGAGCAGGAGATGCTGCGCACGCCGAATTTCGGGCGAAAGTCGCTCAACGAAATCAAGGAAGTTCTTGCGGCGATGGGCTTGAGCCTCGGCATGACGATTCCAGGCTGGCCGCCCGAGAACATCGAGGAGCTCGCCAAAAAGCTCGAGCAAGAGCCGTTCTAAGAGTGTGAGGGGGAAGGACAATGCGCCACCGTGTCGGCGGCCGCAAACTCGGCGTCACCACCAGCCATCGTGCGGCCATGTTCCGCAACCTTGCAGTTGCCTTATTTAAGCACGAGCAGATCACAACCACCCTGCCGAAGGCAAAGGCGCTTCGCCCCTACGCTGAAAAGCTGATCACACTTGGCAAGCGCGGAGGGTTGCACGCGCGTCGCCAAGCTTACGCGCTGCTCCGCGACGACGCGATCGTCACGAAGCTGTTCGGGCCGCTGGCCAAACGCTACGGCTCACGCCCCGGCGGCTATACGCGTGTGCTGAAAGCCGGTTTCCGCTACGGCGACATGGCGCCGATGGCGGTGATCGAACTTGTTGAACGCGACCCCTTGGCCAAGGGGCAGGACAGTGGGCCGAAGCCAGAGCCCCGCGAGGAGGAGACCGAGGAGGAAAAGGAGGACTGAGGGCCTCCCCTCTTTCGGATCGTCTCCAATCCGACGGATCCGCAGGCGCGCCAGTTCCGCCCGCAGGCTCCGTGTGACTTCCGTTTGCGCCCGCTCACTGAGCCTGTGGTGTTGTCTGCCCGGTACGGTTTCGGCAACATGGGCGTGGCTAGAGCTTACGGGTCGCACCCTTTGGCGATGATCGGGAAAGCCGAGTGACGGGATAGCGCGACGTTCAACCGAGTTTTGCCTTCCCTTCCCGGGGGGCGCCTAAGTCGCGCGGTGTCGGTGCCGAGCGAGGGCGGCTCGGCAAGAGCGACAGGGTTCGCCTCTGACTTGGTCTGCAAGTGAGATGCGCCCTACTAAGGTTGCATCGCGCATGGTGGTAACGTGGCGCAGCAGGCCGAGTGTCGCCTCGGCGGACCTTGCCTCTGTCCGTCTCCTAAGTCTTTTTCAGTGTTACAAGGGCGTCTTTCGCCCGGGAGATCGGCGACGACCGCGCCTAGGTTCGGCAGCGGAACACGACGTGAGTTACTCGTCCCATGGATGGCGGCACGATCATGCACAACAGTGACGATGCGCCGGACAGGCGCAAGCTTCGCGGACAAAGTCCTGCTCCATCCGAACCGTCATGCGCCCTCGCGATCAACTCAGGCAGCATGACGGCAGCTGTTTTTGGCTCAAAGAACGCGCGGTGTGTCTTCGCCTTGCCTGACCTCTTTTGTGTCGCCGACTACCCTTTCGCCGTCGACGGCCATCAGTCGGCAGTGATGTTGGCCTCGCGCACCAGGGCTGCCATGGCCTCCCGTCCCTCCTTCACGAAGCGGGCGAAATCGCGCGGAGCAGAGCCGACCGGAACGGCGCCCAACTGATCGAGACGCGCCCTGATCGGCTCTTCCGCCAGCACCTTGGCAAGCTCCATATGCAGCCGGTCGACAATAGTGGCCTCCGTTCCGACAGGCGCGAAAAGACCGACCCATTCGCTGACGTTGAAGCCGGGGAAGCCGCTTTCCGCCAGAGTCGGCACGTCCGGAAAAGCCGGCAGGCGCTGCGGAACAGTGAGCGCGAGCATGCGGGCACGGCCTGCCTCGACCACCGGGCGCGTGGACAGCACGGTGATTAGTGTCCCGTCTAGGGTGCCGCCGGCGAGGTCGCGCGCGGCGGCCGCCCCGCCGCGGTAGGAGACATGAGTGAACTTAACACCGGCGGATCGTTCGAGTTGCGCAAGGGCCAAGTGACCGGCCGTGGCGTTGCCCTGGGTACCGATGCTGATCTCGCCCGGCCTCCGTCGCGCAGCCTCGAGAAGCTCGCCGATGGTCCTCGCCGGGAAATCGGCCTTCACCGAAATCACCTGCGGGAAGGTCGCGACCAGGCTGATCGGGGTGAAGGCGGTGGCGTAGTCGAACGGCAGGTTCCGCAAAAGCGAGGGGTTCACGATGTGCGAGGAGGCATCGTAGAGCAGCGTATGGCCGTCGGCGGCAGACTGCGCAACCACAGCGCCGCCGATCGAGCCCGACGCGCCAGTGCGGTTCTCCACCACGAAGCTGGTGCCCAGAAGCTCGCCTAGACGGGGGAGGATCACGCGGGCGGAACTGTCCGCTGCCCCACCGGCAGCAAACGGCACGATGACGCGAATCGGCTTGGCAGGCCAGGCCTGGGCGGCGGGCGCGCCGCGGGGCCGTACCAACAGGAGAGGGGCGGCAAGCAGGGCACGACGATGGAGCCTCATGACCTTATCCTCCAAGTGTATGCGTTGCAATGATCTGACCTTTTGCGGTTGGGGCTGTCCAGAGCCGAGCCCGTCTTGCGCTCGCGCACTGGCGGGCTAGCGTGCTGATGAGAAATCCGAGGAGGAACGAATGCGTCTTGCCGGCAAGGTGGCGGTGGTGACAGGGGCGGCTTCGGGCTTCGGTGAAGGGATCGCGCGTGCCTATGTGCGCGAGGGGGCGCGCGTCGTCGTCGCCGACCTGAACGCTGGGGGGGCTGAGCAGGTGGCCCGCCAACTCGCACCGAATGCGGTCGCGATCGCGGGCGACGTCTCCAAGGGCGAGGATTGCCGGGCGATGGTCGAGCGCGCCGTTGAAACCTTTGGCGGTCTCGACATCGTTGTCAACAATGCGGGCACGACGCATCGCAACAAGCCGCTCACCGAAGTGACGGAAGCGGAATTCGATCGCATCTACGCGGTGAACGTGAAGTCGATCTACTGGATGACGCTCGCTGCCCTGCCGGTGCTGCGCGCGCAAGGTCGTGGCGGATCCATGATCAACATTTCTTCCACCGCCGGCATCCGCCCTCGCCCCGGCCTCACGTGGTATAACGGTACGAAGGGCGCGGTGAACCTCATCACGCTCTCGATGGCGCAGGAGCTAGCGCGCGACAACATCCGCGTGAACGCGATCTGCCCGGTGATCGGAGTGACTGGGCTTCTAACGGAATTCATGGGAGCGGAGGACACGCCGGAGAACCGCGCGCGCTTCCTCGCTACCATCCCGCTCGGGCGGATGAGCACACCTGCTGACGTCGCCAATGCTGCGGTATGGCTCGCCGAGGATGCGACGAGCTTCGTCACCGGGATCCTGTTGCCGGTGGATGGTGGTCGGACGGCGTGACAGTTCTGCGACGATGGTCGCGCCGCGCGATCAGTCGCCTGAATGCCTTCTCGGCCTCGACAAGGAGAAAGATGCCAAGCGCGGCAACGAACGCTACCATCCAGCCCGTGTTGTCCGGCGGGGCGACAGCGAAAATCGCCTGCGAAGTGGGCATGTACAGGAAAGCCCATTGCAGGAGCGCAATTAGCACCAGCATGACCCAAACGGCGAGGTTGCCAAACAGGCCTGCGCGCGACAGCGCCGAGCACTGAAACGATCGCGCATTGAACAGGTAAGCTGCCTGGCCCGCGATTAGCGCCGTGATCGCAGCGCCCCGGGCTTCTTCCAAGCTCGCGCCGTCGGCGAGTTCGAACAAGAAGGCACCCATGGTGGTCGCGCTCAACAGGGCTGAGACGAGGATTACGCGCCAGGCAAGAAAGACGTCAAAGATCGGCGCATCAGGTCGGCGCGGGGGCCGATCCATCACATCGGGTTCCGCCGGCTCGAAGGCAAGCGCGAGCGCGAGCGTGACTGCGACCACGAGGTTCACCCAGAGGATTTGCACCGGTGTTACGGGTAGCGCGCTGAGCCCAGCCAGTACGGCAACCATAACGCTTCCCGCCTGCCCGCCATTGGTGGGGAGGATGAACAGCAGAGTCTTTTTGAGATTGTCGTAGACCGTGCGCCCCTCGCGTACGGCGGCGGCGATGGTGGCGAAGTTGTCGTCAGCGAGCACCATTTCGGCGGCTTCCTTCGCCGCCTCGGTGCCGGCCTTGCCCATCGCTACCCCGATGTCGGCCCGTTTCAGGGCGGGCGCGTCGTTCACTCCGTCACCCGTCATCGCAACGATGTGGCCGCGGGCCTGCAGCGCTTCGACCAGGCGCAGCTTGTGCGCGGGTGCGGTGCGGGCGAACACGTGCACGTGCTCTGCCGCTTCGGCAAAGGCGGCATCGTCCATCGCATCCAGGTCGCTGCCCGTCAGCGCACCGGCGGAAGTGTCGATCCCTACCTCGCGCGCAATCGCGAGCGCGGTGCCGACGTGATCACCGGTGATCATCGTCACCATGATCCCGGCCCGACGGCACGCGGCGACGGCCTCGATTGCCTCCTCCCGAGCCCCGTCGATAAGGCATGCCACACCGATCAGATCGAGTTCGCGCACATCGTCGAAGTCGAGTGTGACCATCTCAGGTTCGGCAGCGCGCGCGGCGATTGCGATCAGCCTATATCCGCGATGGGCAAGGTTCTCCAAATGCGTGAGCCAAGCGTCTCGCTCAGCCTCTGCCATCGCACAGCGCGGCAGGATCACCTCGGGCGCACCCTTCGCTGCGATGAGCACGTTGCCCGCGTGGTCGTGCACCAGCACGGCCATGAACCTGTGTTCGGATTCAAACGGGATGGCATCGCGGCGCGACCAGTGTGTCCGTACCGATTCTGCATCGAAGCCGGCCTTTTGGGCGAGCACGAGGAACGCGCCATCGGTGGGATCGCCGGCGACGTGCCACTGCTCAGCCGCGTAATAAAGGCGCGCGTCATTGCACAGTACAGCCGCCCGAAGGATCAAGGCGAGAGCGGGATCTGTTTCAGCGGTGACGGATCGGCCGCCGCGGGTCACCATACCCGCCGGATCGTAGCCTGATCCGCTCGCCTCGATTTCCCCGTCGCGCAGAGCGAGCAGGCGGACGGTCAATTCATTGCGTGTCAGCGTACCTGTCTTGTCTGTGCAGATCACGTCGACGCTGCCGAGGGACTCGACTGCCGGAAGCCGCCGGACGACGGCTTTGCGTTCCGCCATGCGACGCACCCCAATGGCGAGAATGACGGTGATCACCGCTGGCAGTCCCTCGGGGATGGCGGCGACGGCGATGCCGACTGCAGCGAGGAACATGTCACTCGTGGCAAAGTCACGAACCAGCACGCCGAAGGCGAAGGTAACGGCGGCGAGAGAGAGAATCAGCATGCTGAGCGTGCGACCGAAGCGCGTCATCGCGCGCAGAAGCGGCGTCTGTACCGTCTCCACACCGGCGAGCATTCCGCTGATCCGGCCGATCTCAGTTTCAGCTCCAGTGGCGACCACAATGCCCTTGCCGTGACCGGAAGCGACCACCGTGCCCGCGAAGGCCATCGACGTCCGATCACCGAGCGGCGCGGTTTCCGCGACAGGCTCTGCGGATTTCATCACTGGCACGCTTTCTCCAGTCAGGATAGATTCCTGGATCGCAAGACCACGCACTGCGATGAGACGAATATCGGCCGGAACTCGATCGCCGGGTTCGAGCAGCACGATGTCGCCCGGCACGATGTCACCCGAATCAAGCGACTTACGTCTGCCCTCGCGGATCACGGCGGCACGATGCGACAGCATGCGGCGGACCGCTGCCATGGCGGCTTCCGCCCGGCCCTCCTGGATGAAACCGACCAAGGCATTAATGATGCAGACAGCGACGATCACCGTCGCGTCTACCCAGTGTCCGAGCAGGGCCGTCACCACCCCTGCAACAAGCAAGACTTGGATCAGAATATTCTCGAACTGGGCGAGGAAGCGTCGGAGGCTTGAGGGGCGTGGAGGGTCAGGCAAGACATTCGGCCCATAGATCCCGAGGCGGACGATGCCTTCGCGCTCACTCAGCCCTTCCGGCCCCACCTCAAACCAGTTGATCGCCTCCTCAGCGGGAAGCGCATGCCAAAGCGGCGGCGGATCGGGGAGTGACTTGACTGGCTCGCGCCAGCGCTCCTGTTTTGCGATCCAGCGATCAAGGCTTGCGATCACCTCGGGCTCCTCCGAGTGCGATGGCGGGTGCAATCGACTTTAGTGCGTCGCAGGCTGAACCAGTTGGCCATCCTCCATAGCGACGATGCGATCGGCGATATCATGAATACGCGGGTCGTGGGTGACAATAAAAACTGTCCGCCCGCGTTCCTTAGCGAGCTTCTGCAGCAGCGCCATTGTCTCGTGCCCTGTCTTGCTGTCCAGGGCCGCGGTTGGTTCGTCAGCCAGGATGAGCCCCGGTTCGTGCACCAGTGCCCGCGCGATGGCGACACGTTGGCGCTGTCCGCCTGAGAGCATGGCGGGATAGGCGTCTACTTTGTCGGCAAGGCCGACTGCGTGCAGCATCGCCTCAGCGCGTGCCAAGCGCTCCTTCTCGTCGAGGTCTGGGTCGAGCTCGAGGGCCATGGCGACGTTCTCGCGCGCGGTCAGGAAGCCCAACAGATTGTGGTGCTGGAAGATGAAGCCGATGCGGCGGCGGAGCGCAACGCGCGTCCGCTCGTCTGCCTTAGCGAGTTCGGTTCCTAGCACGCGGCACGAGCCCGCCTGCACTGCGCGCAGAGCGCCGATGAGCGTAAGCAGAGTTGTTTTTCCGGAGCCCGACGGGCCCGTCAGCAGTACGATTTCGCCAGCAGGGATGACGAGGTCGAGATCGTGCAGCACTGTCAGCGCGGTCGGGCCGGTACCGTAGCGGTGGCTGAGACCGCGGATTTCGACCGCGTTCATCGGAACATGTCGGCCGGATCCGCATCACGCAGCTTGCGGATCGCAATCAGTCCTGAGACGACGCACATTGCGAAGATGAGGGCGAAAACGAATAAGGCGCGCGGGATCGTCATGTGCAGGGGAATGAAGATTTTCGCGGACGCGATCTCATAGAGTCCGAGACTCAGCACAAGCCCCGGGATGAAGCCGAGCACGGCGAGCACGAGGGCAGCCGACATCACCACGCGCGCGAGATAGCCGTTTGTATAGCCCATGGCCTTCAGCGTGGCGTATTCGCCTAAGTGACGGGAGATGTCAGAAAACAGGATTTGATAAACGATCACGCAGCCGACGACGAGGCCGATCGCGACACCAAGCCCGAAGATGAAACCGATAGGCGCGACTTTGGCCCAGTAGTTCCGTTCGAACTGTGCGAGCTCAGGGCGGCTGAACACGATGACGTCGTCGGGCAGAAGGGCCTGAAGCGCGCGCTTGGCGGCAGCAACATCTGCCCCTGGCTTCAGCATGATCGCGCCGACATCGACCTGCGCGGGGTTTCGCCCCGACGCGATACGCCAGAAGGTTGTTTCGGACGCGATGGCATTGGATTCCGAGGAGAAAGTGGCACCAAGCCCGAAGGTGCCGACGACCTCTACCCGCTTGCGGTTGAGTTCGCCAAAAAACGACCCCTGTGCGAGGAGCGAGCGGATGGGGCCAAACTCGGGCTTGCCGCGTTCGTCGAACAGGATCGTATCTGGGCGGGTGATGGCATCCCAAGCCGCATCGTCCAGACCATGGAAGCCCAGAAGGCGCGCAGTGGGGTCGACCCCGAATAGCAACAGCGTGCGGTTGAGCCCTGTCTCTGGGTTTTTCCATGGAAGATTTGCGACATAGAGCGGAGTCACACGCTCAACCTCAGGAAGCGCGAGAGCTTGGGCGAGGCGCGCGCGCGGAAAGGAGGCCGAGCGCCATAGCGCCTCGGTGGTGCGGTGCATGAGGAAGAGGTCAGCGCGCAGCGAGTTCTGCACCAGCACCGCACTGTCGAACAGCGCGTTCTTAAAGCCGATCTGCATGAAAATCAGCAGGGTGGCGAACACTACACCGGAAAGCGCGGCGGCGAGTCGGGCAGGCTCGTGGCGAAGCTGGCGCCACGCGAGCCGAAAAGGCAGGCGAAACCCCGCTGTGCGCGGTGGTCGGACACTCTGTTGCGGCGGCGCTGTGGCCAGTACGGGGTATACGCGTGTGAGAGGAGCGAGTTCGTTCACGGCCGGATCGCCACCTGAACCTGCATGTTGGTGCGGCGACGCACGGCCTCGTTCGCGGCGGGGTCGAGCCGCAACCGAACCTCGACCACGCGCGAGTCGATGGAGGCGACTGGGTCAGGTGAAATTACGGATTGGCGTCCCACCCGCCAGCCGAGGTCAACCACGCGGGCGGCGAAGCGTCGGGGCTCGCCTGGAATGATTACCTCCGCCATGGCGCCCGGTCGCACACGCGGCAGGTCGGTCTCGTAGACCTCCGCCACCACGTCGAAAGCGGTGAGGTCAGCGAGCTCAAGTACCCCGTCTTGGCCGACGCGCTCGCCCTCGCGCGCATGGATCTTGAGCACGGTGCCATCGATCGGCGAGACGAGCAGGGCAAGGTCGCGCGCCGCGCGCGCTTCGATGACGGCCGTACGCGCCTGGGCGAGCTCGGCGCGGGCCACCGCAACATCTTCAGCGCGTGGGGTAAGCAGGGCCTCGAGCTCTGCCTCGGCGCGGGTGCGTTCGGCAGTCGCCTGGGCGGCGGCGAAGCGGGCACGGTCCCAGGCTGCCTCGTTGCCGGCAGCAGTGCGCAGGAGCGCTTCAGCGCGCCGGGCCTCGCGCACGGCGTTTTCCTCCGCCGCACGGGCGGCGGCGAGGCGGGCACGCGCGGCGGCAACCTCGGTATCGCGGCCGGCGGCGAGGATGCGGGCAAGCCGTGCCTCAGCAAGCGCAAGCGCGGCTTCGGCCTGAGCGAGCGCGGCCTCCCTGCGGGGGAGGTCATGGAATTCGGCCAGCACCTGTCCAGCGTGAACCTGTTCCCCCTCGCGCACCAGCAGTCGACCCACCCGCGCTCCTTCTGGCCCCGCACCATGGGAGAGGCGAAGGACGCGGCTTGCAGGCTCGATCCGGCCAAGCGCACCGGCGCTGCCGACGACCGAGGCCGAGGCAGTGGAGTCTGCCCGCGCATCGGTCGGGACGGGGATCTGTTCGCGGATGGCGATCAGGGAAGCGGCCGGCACCAGGGCGAGGGCAAAGATGCCGACGAGAAGGGGTCTCAGCATGGTCTGGCAAGACATGCGAGTGCGGCCTCGATCTCCCTGGCGAGGGTCTCATCAGGTGACCAAAGCCCGAACACCTTGGCGAGGAAAATGCCGTCTGCGGCGGCGAGCACGGCGTGTGCCTGGCCGGGGGGAAGGCCGTCGTTGGCGATGGCGGCGCGAATGCGGGCATGTTCCCGCCGCACTGGCTCGATCAAGCCTGGATCGTGCGCGTGGGCGGATAAAAGGGCGGCGGCCAGGCGGAGGTCACGGCTGCGCTGTTGTGGGCTCGGCCGCAAAGCCCAGGCGATACAGGCCCGAGCGTGCCGGCCTGGCCCCTCGGCTTCGGCGGAGACAAAGGCATCGTAGCCCGCCCGCATTTCGGCCACCATACGCTCGACCAAGGCAGTGAGCAGTGCTTCCTTCGATCGGAAGTGATGCAAAAGCCCCCCCTTGCTCACCCCAGCTGCGGCAGCGGTAGCCTCCAGCGAGAGGGCAGCAACCCCGCGTTCGGCCACCACGCTTTCGGCAGCGTCGAGGATCCGCTCGCGTGTGTCCCGCGTTTCGATTGTTTGATGAAGCATCAGCTACGCACATGTCGTCCGGACGATCGGTTGGCAAGACCGTCTGGACGGTCGGGCGGGATCAAGGCATCGCGAGTGCCCAAACCAGGGGCAGCAGCAAAGCAGTGGCGAGTGCATTCAGCCCCATGGCAAGGGCGGCGAAGGCACCGGCGGTCTCATTAACGGAGATGGCACGGGCGGTGCCGATGCCATGCGCGGCGAGCCCGACCGCGAAACCGCGCGCGCGCCAGTCTCGCACTTGAAGGAGGGCAAGAAGAATAGGGCCGAGGGCTGCGCCGGCAATGCCGGAGAGAATGACGACGACCGCGGTCAGGCTCGGAATGCCGCCGATCTGTTCGGCGATTCCCATGGCGACGGGGGTGGTGGTTGCCTTCGGGGCAAGGGAGGCGAGCACTGCGCGGTCAGCGCCGAAGGCCCAACCGATGGCAACGGCGGAGACCGAGGCGAAGACGCTGCCGCAGACGAGGGCGACGGCGAGGGCGGGCCCCGAGGCTCTTAGCAAGCGCCACTGGCGCACCAGCGGCACAGCGAGAGCAACCGTAGCGGGGCCGAGCAAAAAGTGCACGAACTGCGCGCCCTCGAAATACGCCCGGTACTCGATGCCGGAGACGAACAGGAGGGCGACCAAAAGAAGCGCGGCGACCAGAACCGGGTTAACAAGGGCGCTTCCGCGCGCGGCGGCGTGCAGGCGAAGCCCCGCCAGCCACGCCGCCAGCGTCACCGTCAGAGCGGCGAGCGGCGAGGCGGCAAGATAGACCCATATTTCGGCGAGCTCAGGCCGCATCGCGGCCCCCCTGCGCGCGGAGAAGCCAAGCGGTGACCCAGCCGGTGACGCCGATCGCTGCCAACGTGCCGACCAATACCGCCAGCGCGATCGGGGCAGCGGCGCGGGCGAGCAAATCGAGGTGCAGCACCACCCCAACCGCCGCCGGCACAAACAACAGGCCCAAGTTGCGCAGAAGCCCGTCCGCCGCGGCGGCGAACTCCGCCGGCGGATCACCGCCGCGGGCGAGCAGGCCCACGGCGAGAAGAATCATGCCGAGCACCGGCCCAGGCAGGGGAAGATGGAGGGCACGGGCGGCGACTTCGCCCGCGAGCTGGCAGGCGAGCAAGAGAGTAAGGGCGGCGATCATGGGCAAGCTCCACAGGTCTTGTCAGAGGCGGAGGCGAAGGGGACTGTTGGTGAAGTTCGTCGTCCGGGGAGAGATTGCACCGTCGAACCTTGGGGGCGAAACGTGGATAGAGAGAGAGTGAGTGTGAGTGCGTGAGAACGATCTCTGAGAGGCTTGCTGCTTGGGCCGAAGGGGAGGAGGCACGCTTCCTCGGCCGCCTTGAGGACGAGGAGCCCTGCAACCGCTGGATCGCGGAGTATTGGCGAATCCTCGGCGATGCGGCCGGCAGGCCCGCCTATCGCCACGTGGACGGGCGGACGACGAACGCGTATGGCGACCGCTGGGCTTGGTCTGCCGCCTTCATCGGTGCAGGGGTGTGGGCGGCCACGAACGGAGCGCCCTGGTTTGCCTATTGCGAGTGGCACTCCACCTATGTTCGCGATGGAATTGCCCGCGCAGGAGCCGGCGGCCATCAGCCCTATCGCGCGGTCCCGGTCGGGGCGCTGCCGTTGCGACGCGGTGACATCGTCGTGCAGTGGCGGGTTGGGATTGGCGACGGGGCGCCGGATCGCCCCATCACCTACGAACGGGCACTGGCGGTTGATCCCTTCACCAGCCACGGCGATATCGTGGTGCGGGCGGGCTCAGCCAGCGCCGACATCATCGGTGGCAATCTTGCGGATAGGGTGATGCGCCGCACGCTCGCGCTCGATGGATCAGGCCGGCTGCGCGATACGACCCAGGCGCGCGGCCATTGGTTCGCGCTGGTCCGGTTTGCTGGATGAGGCCTGGCGTCGCCGCGACTGCGCGCCGTCGATCCCTCGCTGTTCCGACCCGCGGCATGTTGCGCTGTGGGGACTAAGCTAAGCGATTGCCTCGTGGCGTGCCGCCGGACCGCATTCAGGCGTAGGAGGCTGAGCTGGCAAGCGCGGCAGGTAGTCGGCGGCCGAGGCGACGAGGTGCTGCCACAACGCCTCCGCCGCCGGCAACAGCCGCTTGTCGGCGCGTCGAACCACGAACCATTGCCGGACAATCGGCAGCCCTTCGGCATCGATCAACGCGAGCCGGCCGTCGGCGAGCTCCGCCGTGCAGGTGTGGGCAGAAATCAGCGCGATGCCCATACCGGCCATGACGGCCTGTTTGATTGTCTCGTTCGAGCCGATTTCGATCCGAGGCCCGAGTGGCGGCTCCTCAGGAAAGAGGCGTTTGAGAAGGGCGCGCGTGCCGGAACCCGGCTCACGCAACAGGATTGTCTCACGCCCGACCACGTTAAGGGCAAGGTTGCGCTGCCCGACCAGCGGATGATCGGGGGCGGCGATGATCACGTGAGGGTTTGGCCCAAGGATTGCGCGCTCCGTCGGAAAATCTTCGGGCGGATAACCGGTGATAGCGAGGTCGAGTTCGAAACTGCGCAAGGCAGACAAAATCGCTTCGCGATTGCCAATGCGGATGACGAGATCGACCCCAGGGTGCGCCCGCTTAAAGGCAGCGAGTGCTGGCGGGGTGAAGTATTTGGCGGTGCTGATGACGCCGATCGCCACGCGGCCTGCAGCGACCCCGCGCAGGGTCTCGAGCGCTGCTGCGGCATCGGCGAGGGCAGCTTCTACCCGCTCGATCGCGACGAGGATTTCCCGGCCGGCGTCTGTAACCCGCAGGCCCTCAGGGCAACGTTCGTAAAGGGCGATGCCGCCCGCGGCCTCCTGCAGCTTCTGCAGCTGCTGGCTGATGGCGGGCGGGGTGAGGGCCAAACGGTGCGCGGCGGCGCTGACCGAGCCCTCCGCCACCAGCGCGCCGAAGGCGCGCAGCTGCCGCAACGAGACGCGTCGGGCGAAGACCGAAAGATTTTCTTTCATTTCAGCAAAGACTAAAAGAGTTTGCGCGAGAGCGGAAGGCCGCTAATTTCGCGATAACGAAGGTAGGCGCATCCGCGTGGCGGGGGCGACCGGACCAGGGTGCCAGAGGAGGAACGGCCTGTGACCACGCTTCGTGAGCATCTCGAGGCATTCAGCGCTGGCGATCCGGGGCGCATTGCTGTCGCTGAGACGGTGGCGGCGCTGGCCGCCGCTACGGTTGAGTTGGCAGAGCTGCTCGCTCTCGGGGCTCTTGCTGGGCGGATGTCGGAGGTGGTGGGGGCCTCCAACGACGGCGATGGGCAGAAAGTCCTCGACGTGCGGTCAAATGAGATCTTCCTCCGCCACCTCGAACCTTGCCCCGTGGCCGCCATCGTTTCCGAAGAAATGGACGAGGCGAAGCTCACCGGCAAGGTAGGGCCGCTCGCGGTAGCCATGGACCCTCTCGATGGCTCAAACAACATCGAGCAGAACATGCTGGTCGGCAGCATCTTCTCTTTGCTGCCGGTGACCGACGCTGCCAATCCGGCGCAGGCGTTTTTCCAGCCCGGCACGGCGCAGCTCGCGGCGGGTTTTGCCGTCTATGGCCCGGCCACCGTGCTTGCCCTTTCGCTTGGCGAGGGCACTGACCTTTTCACCCTGCATCGCCCCTCCGGCGAGTGGCGCCTGACCCATCCCAAGGTACAAATTCCGGCATGGAAGCCCGAATACGCGATCAACGCCTCCAATATGCGGCACTGGACACTGCCGATCCGCACCTACATTGAGGAGTTGATCGCGGGCTCGAGCGGGCCAAGCGGCGTGGACTACAATATGCGCTGGCTCGCCTGTTCGGTCGGCGAAGCGCTTCGCATCCTGCTGCGCGGCGGAATTTACCTCTATCCCTCGGATGCACGCCGCGGCTACGAGCGTGGACGTCTTCGGCTTCTCTACGAGGGCTTCCCGATTGCCTTCGTCATGGAACAGGCAGGCGGGGCGGCAACCGATGGCTTCAACCGGCTCCTCGATCTCGTTCCGCAGTCGATCCATCAACGGATCCCGCTCATCTACGGCTCGCGCGAAAAAGTCGAGCGTGTGACAGCGCTGCACAATGCGGGCGTCATTCCGAAGGGTGGGCAGCGGCCCCTGTTCGGTGAACGCAGCCTTTTCAAGTCCTGACCCTGGGCTGTCCTCTGGTAATCGCGCGCGATATGTCCGTTAAGCATCCGATCATCGTCATCACCGGTTCCTCGGGCGCCGGTACGACTACCGTCAAACATACCTTCGATCAGATTTTCCGCCGCGAGGGCATCACCGCGGCCTGGATCGAAGGCGACGCCTTCCACCGCTACGACCGCGCTGAAATGAGACAGAAGATGGCGGAGGCTGAAGCAGCCGGGAACAAGCACTTCAGCCATTTCGGTACCGAGGCAAACCTGCTCGAGGAGTTGCAGGAGGTATTCATCCAGTATGGCACTAACGGCACAGGGCGCACGCGACATTATGTGCACGATGAGCGGGAAGCGGAACTCTACGGTTCTCCGCCAGGTACGTTTACGCCTTGGGAGGATTTTCCGCCGAACACAGACCTCCTATTTTACGAGGGCCTACACGGCTGCCTGGTAACGGACAAGGTGAACCTCGCGGCGCTCGCCGATCTTAAGATCGGGGTCGTGCCGGTGATCAACCTGGAATGGATCCAGAAAATCCATCGCGACCGGGCCACGCGCGGCTATTCGACGGAAGCAGTGATGGACACCATTCTGCGACGGATGCCGGACTACGTGCATTACATCTGCCCGCAGTTCGCTGAGACCGACATCAACTTCCAGCGCGTACCCACGGTTGACACGTCCAATCCCTTCATCGCGCGCTGGATCCCCACCCCAGATGAGTCGATGGTGGTGATCCGGTTCAAGAACCCACGCGGTATCGACTTTCCCTACCTTCTGTCGATGATCCCGGGCAGCTTTATGAGCCGGGCCAACTCTATCGTCATTCCGGGTGCCAAGCAGGATCTGGCGATGCAGCTGATTATGACGCCGATCGTGCTGCAGCTCGTCGATCGCGCGCGTCGGGCGCGGCACTGACGCCGCAGGGGCAGGGGACAGGATCAGGGGAGAGGCAGGCGAGGATGAGCGGCACGGGGGAAGTCGAGTTGCGGACGATGGCGAACGCGATCCGGGCGCTTGCCATGGATGCGGTGGAGAACGCGAAGTCGGGCCACCCTGGCATGCCGATGGGTATGGCGGATGTGGCAACCGTGCTTTGGACTCGATACTTGAAGTACGACGCCGCCGCCCCCGACTGGCCGGATCGCGATCGTTTTGTGCTCTCCGCTGGCCACGGCTCGATGTTGCTCTACGCCCTCCTCCACCTCACCGGGTTTCCGGGAATGACGATGGAGGAGATTCGCCGCTTCCGGCAACTCGGCTCGCTGACGCCGGGCCATCCGGAATACGGGCACACGCCCGGCGTGGAGACGACGACGGGTCCGCTCGGCCAAGGCCTC
This sequence comes from uncultured Elioraea sp., assembly GCA_938010425.1. GTDB lineage: Bacteria > Pseudomonadota > Alphaproteobacteria > Acetobacterales > Acetobacteraceae > Elioraea. Next base: position 2,855 of record CALLUO010000037.1, on the reverse strand, counting down.
GCCAACGCGGTCGGGATGGCGATTGCTGAGCGGATGCGCAACGCTCGCTTCGGCGATGCGCTCGTCGATCACCGCACCTTCGTTATTGCTGGCGATGGCTGCCTGATGGAGGGGGTGAGTCACGAGGCGATTTCGCTCGCAGGGCACCTAAAACTCGGTCGGCTGATCGTGCTCTTTGACGATAACGGGATTTCGATCGACGGGCCGACCTCGCTTGCGGTGTCGGATGATCAGTGCGCGCGGTTTGCTGCCTGCGGGTGGCATGTGCAGCGCGTCGATGGGCACGACATGGAGGCGGTGGCTGCCGCGATTGATGCTGCAATCAGCGACCCTCGCCCCTCCCTCATCGCGTGCCGCACCGTCATCGGCTTCGGCGCGCCCAACAAGCAAGGTTCGGAATCGACACATGGCGCGCCCCTCGGGGCGGCGGAGGTGGCGGCAGCTCGCGAGCACCTTGGCTGGCCCTGGCCGCCCTTTGAAATTCCCGAGCCTATCCTCAAGGCCTGGCGTGCCGCCGGTGCGCGCGGCCGGGATCTGCGCGAGGCTTGGGAGAAGCGGTTCGCCGCAGCGCCGGCGGAAACGCGCGAGGCGTTCCGTCGGGGCGAGGCGGGCGAGATCGCCCCGGCCGTGAGACAAGCAATTGCTGCGCATATCGCGAAGCTGGTCGCCGAAAAGCCAACCGTTGCCACACGCAAGGCCTCTGAGGCGGCGCTGAAGGCGCTCACCGCCGCTGTACCGGAACTGGTTGGCGGATCGGCCGATCTCACGCACTCTAACAACACCGTCACCGCGTCGACGCCGGCAATTAAGCCTGGCGACTTCTCCGGCCGCTACATTCACTGGGGTGTGCGCGAGTTCGGAATGGCTGCCGGGATGAACGGGATTGCACTTCATCGTGGTTTCATTCCATACGGCGGAACGTTCCTTGTCTTTTCCGACTACGCCCGCAACGCGATTCGCCTCTCGGCAATGATGAAGCTCCGCGTCATCTACGTGATGACGCACGATTCAATAGGGCTTGGCGAGGATGGGCCGACGCACCAGCCGATTGAGCATCTCGCCTCGCTACGTGCGATGCCCGACCTGCTCGTCTTCCGCCCGGCAGATGCGGTCGAGACTGCCGAGTGCTGGGAGGCAGCTTTGACGGGGCCCGAAATGCCGTCTGTTCTGGCGCTAACGCGGCAGAACCTGCCTGCCCTCCGCACGCAGCTGTCGTCCGAGAACCTCTGTGCCAAGGGTGGTTACGTGCTCGCCGAGGCTGAGGGCGGTCAGCGTGCTTTGACCATCCTTGCGACGGGATCAGAGGTTTCCCTTGCCGTCGAGGCGCGTAAGGCTTTGCAGGCGGAAGGGATTCCGGTCGCGGTCGTTTCGCTTCCTTGCTTCGAGCTCTTCGATCGCCAAAGTGCGGAGTATCGCGCGGCTGTATTGGGTGCTGCGCCACGGATCGCGGTTGAGGCCGCCTCGCCCTTTGGCTGGACGCGCTATGTCGGAAGCGAGGACGACGTGCTCGGCATCGCCACTTTCGGCGCCTCCGCACCTGGGCCCGATCTGTTCCGCCACTTCGGCTTCACTGTCGACTCGCTCGTCCGGCTCGCCAAGGAGCGGCTCGCGCGCACGCGCCGCGCCGCCGCGTAGGAGAGGGGCTCAAAGGGACCGAACGACACACGAGGAAAGGACGCGATCATGGCCTTCATCACGCTTCGCCAGCTTCTCGACCATGCGGCCGAACACGGCTACGGCGTGCCAGCGTTCAACATCAACAATATGGAACAGCTCCGCGGCATTATGGAGGCCGCGGCGAAGACGGAAAGCCCCGTCATCCTGCAAGCCTCCCGCGGCGCGCGCGCTTACGCAGGTGATGCCATCCTGCGCGCGATGGTGACCGCCGCTGTCGAGATGTATCCAGACATTCCCGTTTGCCTGCACCTGGATCACGGCGATAAGCCTGCCACCTGCCTCTCCGCCATTCAGGTCGGTTTCACCTCCGTGATGATGGACGGGTCACTCGAGGAGGATGGCAAGACGCCAGCCTCGTACGAGTACAATCTCGAAGTGACCCGGAAGGTTGTCGAGATGGCGCACTGGGTCGGCGTCTCCGTTGAGGGCGAACTGGGCTGTCTCGGCTCGCTCGAGACGGGGCACGGCGAGAAAGAGGACGGGCACGGGGCGGAAGGCACGCTGTCGCGAGAACAGCTGCTGACCGACCCCGAGCAGGCGAAAGATTTCGTCGCGCGCACGGGCGTTGACGCGCTCGCGGTTGCGATCGGCACCTCGCACGGAGCCTACAAGTTTAAGCGCAAGCCGACGGGCGACATTCTGGCTATGGATGTGGTACGCGCAATTCACGAACGGCTGCCCAACACGCACCTCGTGATGCACGGCTCCTCCTCGGTGCCGCAAGAGCTGCAGGACCTGTTCAATCAGTTCGGCGGCGAAATGCCTCAAACCTGGGGCGTGCCCGTAAGCGAGATCCAGGAGGGTATTAAGCACGGCGTGCGCAAGATCAACATCGACACCGACTGCCGCATCGCGATGACGGCGGAGTTTCGCCGCGTGGCGATGGAGAAGAAGGGCGAGTTCGATCCGCGCAATTTCCTCAAGCCAGCCATGGCAGCGCTGACTAGGCTCTGCGCACAACGCTTTGAGGAATTCGGCACCGCGGGGCAGGCGAAGAGGATCAAGCCGCTGCCGCTTGCAGCGATGGCCAAGCGCTATGCCTCGGGTGAACTCGATCCTGCAGTGCATGCGGCGGTGGCGCGCGCGGCGTAGGGGAAGTCTTCGGCCGGGAAACCCGGCCGTGCGGCGAAAGGAAGCAAACTCGAACCAGGAGACAGTACCATGAATGTGCAGATGGC
>CALLUO010000036.1 GCA_938010425.1 uncultured Elioraea sp. | reverse complement strand
TCGATGGCCGAAGCCGCGCGCATCGTGGGCATACCGATCGTCACCGGCGACACGAAGGTGGTCGAACGCGGCAAGGCCGACGGTATTTTCATCACGACAAGCGGGATTGGCCGCGTGCCGGAAGGGGTTTCACCGTCGGCTGATCGCGCCCAGCCGGGCGATGCCATCCTGCTCTCCGGTTCGATCGGAGATCACGGCATGGCGATCATGGCGGTGCGCGAAGGTCTCGGCTTCGAGACGAGTCTTGTGTCGGACAGCGCGCCGCTGCACGACCTGGTTCGGGCGATGGTCGAAACCGTTCCGGACGTGCATGTGCTTTGGGATCCCACACGGGGCGAGCTCGCCGCCGCGCTCAACAAAATCGCGCGGTCGAGCCGCGTGGGGATGCGGGTCCGGGAAGCTGCCATTCCGGTGCGTCCGGAAGTTGCCGGGCCTGCGAACTCCTCGGCCTCGATCCGCTCAACGTCGCGAACGAGGGCAAGCTGGTTGCGATCTGCGCCGCCGCCGACGCCGATGCGCTGGTCCGTGCCATGCGCGCGAATCCGTTGGGACGCGACTCCGCCATCATGGGCGAGGTGGTCGCCGACAGTTCCTGCTTCGTCGAGATGGAGACCGTGTTCGGCGGCACGCGCATGGTCGACTGGCTGGCCGGAGAGCAGTTGCCGCGAATCTGCTAGGCTGGCGCCATCCACCCCGCCGGTTCAGACTTCTCGCGCCGCCCTTCGTGGCCATCCGCCGCCACTCAGAAAGCGAACGCGCTGCGAGCGCACTGCGGCACCGCCAGCGCGAGCGAACTCGGCCAAGTGTCTTAGCCCCCAGTAAACGCCGCGTCGCGGGTGGTCCTGCACCCGGTCAGCAAGGCGCCCCATGCGCCGACCCAGACCAGCGAGGCGGTTGGAGAAGATCGGCAGCACAAAAGCAGGGCGCTGTGGTCTGGCCGCCACATCAGCCTCGCCAGCCCTATCTGCCGTCAAGTCGAGGTGCTGTGCATCCCCTGTTTTGTGCCGGCGCAAGTACGGATGGTTTGACCAGATCGCACGTCACCTTCCGGGCTGCGCCAAGCGCTGCGACAGTGAGACTTCCGGCAGGCTTAAGAGATCAGAGAAGAGGCGCCGAAGTCGCCTTGGCGCCTTGCGGCGGGTCATACCGTCCGGCTCGTGAAGGCAAGGTGATGAGGATCGGACGCAAGACTCCCCCCTCGCGAACCGGATTGCACCCAGTCCCTGGTACACGGGTGGGCCGACTTCTGCCATGCCCTACGTCGCAGCCTGCGTGCCGCGCGCTGCGACCTTGCGCGGCAGGATCGCGATGTCTTGCACAATCGCCTTCACGCGGTAGCCACCGCGCATCAAGGCGTCGATGTCCTCGAGCACGCGCTCCAGTCTCTGTTCCGACATGATCACATAGATCAGCACATTACTGTCTACGCCAAGCATGCCGGAGCGCAGCCCTGTCGTGCCAGCGCCGGTGCAGGGAACGAGCGTATAGCCGCCGATCTCGCGCCGCTTCAGCGTGTCGATCAGAAGCCGCTGCAACTCGACTGGAACGATGAGGGTGAGAAGCTTTTTGTTCTCGAGGGGGCGCATCGCCGGCTCCTTGCACGTCCGCCACAACGGGACCTGAGAAGGTAGGCCCTCCTTGCCTTACCTGCCATCGCCGACCCGCCAGGGTTCGTCAACGCCACATCAGCTCCGAGATCGCGTGATAAATCGGGATACCAGCAATGATGTTGAAAGGGAAGGTGATGCCAAGTGCCATGGTGAAGTAGATGCCGGGCCTTGCTTCCGGCACTGCATAGCGCAGAATGGCAGGGACCACGATATAAGAGGCCGAGGCCGACAGGGCAGCGAGCAGGACGGCATCGCCCTGCACCAGGGAGAGGAGGCGCGCCAACAGCAGCGCGAGCGAGCCGTACACCACGGGCGCGATTAGGGCGAAGGCGGTCAGCACATGCTCCAGCCGAAACTCTTTCTCGCCGAACTGGCGCCCGACCAGCAGGCCCATGTCGAGCAGGAAGAACGCCAAGATCCCCTTGAATAGGTCGCCGAAAAAGGGCTTCATCTGCTCTTGGCCGTGCACACCGGTGAGCACGCCGATGATGAGGCTTCCGACCAACAGGATGTGGCCACCATAAGCCAGCGCTTCATAGATCGTCCGGCGCAGGGATAGGGCAGGCAGAACGTCGTCCTCTGCCGCTGCTGCAGAGAGGGATTTGACGCCCGCTTCGCGCGACGCGCGCAGCATGCTCGCGAGAATCACAGCGAGAATAATGGCTGGCGTTTCCATCAGCACCATAGCGACGGCCATGTGCCCGCCGAATGGTATGTCGTTCTTGCTGAGGAACTGCTGGGCGGCGATGAAAGTGACGGCACTGACTGAGCCGTAAGTTCCTGCCACCGCGACGGCATTGAAAGGATCGATCAGTCGCCGCAGGACGAGAAACGTCAGGATTGGCACCACGATGGCCATCATCATCGCGGCAAGAACAGCGAGAGCCCCAGACCATGACAAGCCTTCAATAGCGAGCGTGGTGCCGCCCTTTAGGCCGATCGCAGCGAGCAGATAAAAGCTCAAAAATTTTGTCACCGCCTGCGGCACTTCGAGATTGGAGCGCACGAGGCCGGCGAACACGCCGACGACGAAGAACAGGATCGCGGGATCGAGAAGGTTCCGCGCAGCCGCCTCAAGCATCGGTTCCCCCTCTCTTAGGCCGCGGCCTGTCGTCTCTGGCCGCTTGCGTGCCCCAAGGTCGATGCTGTGCCCTGCGAAGCGACCTCAGCGAGCGTCTGCCAGGCGCCGATGCGCCGCCCGTCGGCGCCTTCCATCCCCGCGGTCGGACCGTCGCGGAAGAACGCTGGACAAGGCGGCATGCCAACAAGCCATGGCAGCGCCCGGTCCGCCGGAGCGTCGATCAGCAAAGCATCCGCTCCAACCGCTGCGGCGGCTGCGACATCGGCGGCTGAAGCGCATGTTGCGAAGCGAAGAAACGGAGCGCGCGCCGTGGGCACGGGAAGACGGTCTGGCGCATCGGCCATCCCGGCGGCTCCGGCTTGGATCGCCGCCTGAACATCCCTCCGCACCAGCACGATCCCCTCCGCTTGGCGTACGAGCCCAACGAGGCGATGCGCCAACATCCGCCGCGGTGCTGGCGCGAGGTGCGGTTCGTCAACCAAAAGAGCAGCGCGCCGACCAGCAGCCAGCGCGGGTGCGAGCGCCAAAGCGGCATCCATCGCGCGCGGCCCGGCACGAGTGCTGAGGATCACTGGCGGTAGGCCGAGTACGGCCAGCACACGAAGGTTCGAGGGCAGAATAGGGCTCACTTCCGGCGTCCGCGGGTCAACCCAAGCAATGCGCTGACCTTCACGCCCCTGCGCAGTGCCGCGCCATGCCTGAACAAGAAAAAGGTGCAAGCGAATGCGTCGGGTTGCGAAGAGATGCTCGTGCACCGCGAATGGCACCAGCGCCAGCGCCTCGAGACCGACCTCCTCCCGTAGCTCGCGTGCCGCGGCTTCGCTTGGTGTCTCGCCCTGCTCGATCTTGCCGCCGGGAAGTTCCCAAAATCCCGGCGAGAGCTGGAAGGGCTGCCGCTCAGCGAGCAGGACGCGGCCAGAGCGATCCCGCACGATCGCGACGCCTGCCTCAATCAACGGTCGCGGCCAGCGCGTGACCATCGAGGATTCCGCACCTGGCGTTAGCGCCAACAACCATGGGGTCAGTCTGGCCAAACCTCGGGGCCAAGTGCCGGTGACCGTCGCCGAGGCGGCAGACCGTGAGCAGCGCGAGGCTCAGCTTGCTCCGGCTCAGGGACCGTGACGCTATCCACGGTCGCTTCCTCGGTCTGCCGACGTGAGCCACGCGCTGGGCTCTCCATCGCGCCACGCCTTCGAACGTTCTTCACGACTTATCCCCCTCCAGCAGGGCGGCGACTGCGCGCGCGAACTGCGCGGCGTCTCTCACGGCCTGGTCGCCCTGACCCTCAAGATGAATGGTCACATTGACGTGCCGTGAGGCGAAATTGAGATCCGGGTACCGCCCCGTCCGTTCCGAAAGCTTGGCCAAGCGGTCAAGGAAGGTCGATGTCGCCGCGTAGTTCGGAAACTCGAAGCGACGGAAAAGGCTGCCGCTTCGGCCGATCACCGACCAGCCCTCCGGAATCTCGCTCACCGCCCTGGCTTACTCGTCCGAGTTTGTGCAGATGTTGGTTATGAAACGGGTGGCTGCCCCTCGGCGGATGGAGACTTGGGCAGGATCTGCTCCACTTCGGCGTGCGGGCGGGCGATGATGTGCGCCGCCGCAAGCCCGTCGCCGACGCGCTCGCACGCATCCGCCCCAGCGCGCACCGCCGCGTTCACAGCACCGGTCTCGCCACGCACCATCACCGTCACATACCCACCGCCAACAAACTGCCGGCAAATCAAGCGAACCTCAGACGCCTTCGTCATCGCGTCCGCCGCCTCGATCGCAGGAACAAGGCCGCGCGTCTCAATCATCCCGAGCGCGATGCCCATCTTCTCACTGGCCATTTCGACTTCTCCTTTCCTTACCTCGTTTGGGGTTGAACCTCTGCAAGATGTTTGGCCCGCCGGCGTACCGTTCCGCCGTCACCGCCATTTTTCCTCGCTCCAGTCATCGATGATGCCGCCGATGGTGAGATCGGTCGTCACCGCCGGATTGCCGGTCGCGATTCGTGCCGCCGAGTAGCCGATAGTGATGACGAAGTCGCCCACCTTCGCCCCCACCGGATCGACCGCGACGTCGAGATTGCCTTTTGCGTCCTCGACTACGCGTAGCTTGCGCGCCTGTAGCCCCCACACCCGTTTCGTGGTGACGAGGTCGCGCACAACGCGTTGGATCATCATGTCGCCGCCCTCGTCGTCGGTGTCGCCGCCTTTGGCTGGCTGTCGTCCCAGTAGTCGATGATGCCGACGATGGTGAGGTCGGACGGGTAGTCCTTGTGCCCGGCCGCATCCTTCGCCGCTGAGGAGCCAACCGCGATCACCCAGTCGCCCTCCTTACAGCCGACCGGGTCGACCGCGACCTGGCGCCCCCCACCTCTTTCGCGCACCACCAGCAGCCGGCGATTCTCGAGCTGCGAAATCCGCGCGGTCGCCACCAGCGTGCCTTCGACTTGGAAGATCTTCATGCCCGATACCCTCCGCATCCGCAGGGACCATGGGCGCCCTGGCCTGCTCGACTTTCGTGAACAAAACGAAGTGGCCCGCCTGATGTGGCACGAACGGCGGCGACCGCATGCACGCGCGGCCCGTCGCCGCGAGGAAACATCCGCACCACCGCTGCGCGCATGCGCAGGACTGCCGCCTCGGCCTCCTGTTCATCACCCGCAATGTCTGGGTCGAAGCTCCGCACCACCAGAACTGGAACCGCGAGACCTTCAGCATGCAGCCGCTCGCCCAGAATGCGCACGCCAACAGCAAGGTCTGCCGCCCGCTCCTCAACCGACTGCGCTTGCGCTTGGAAGGCAAGGTTGCGCAGCTGCACATCGTCGATCGGATCGCCGAACACAATCAGCCGTTCCTCGTGCCCCGCATCCGGGTAACCATCACCGTACAGCGCGCGCACTGCCGCAACCTGCGCGATGTTGTTCTTCAGAAGGTAGCCGCAAAACCAGCGCATACCTTCCGTTGCAGGATCATCTGCAGCAACCCCCATACAGGCGGCAACTTCCTGGCGAATATGCTCTTTCGCTTCCTCACGGCTCATGGTGGCGGTTCTGTCGTGCAGGAGGCGAGCGCAAAGGAAGCGATCGATGTCCATTCGTCCCGCCACATCCGGCACGTGCACGCGCAAGGAGTCGGTGTCGGTATCGTGACCAGCAAGCAAGGTCGCTACCGTCGCCCCGTTTCCATACCGACGCGCGATGGCCGCCGCGAAGGCCTCCAGCCGTTCGAGCAACCTGCCTGCTGCTTTACGATCATCGCTGCCATGCGCCGCACACCCCTCATGCGAGGGGTCGCGGGATGACAAGTGGTAGACGCCCAGTTTGAGGAAGCGCGTGTTGCCAAGGGGCTCGGCTCCGTTGCGCAGGCGACGAAGCTCCGCCCGCTCCCACGCCGACACGGCCTCCGCCACTGGGAACAAGGCGCCGGCATAGGAGCGGCGAGCAGCGACGATCGCGCGCGGCACGCGTAGCACATGGTCGAGCAAGCCTGCCATGCGCCCATCCGCACACGTGGTGATGTCGACGGCGTGAAAGCCGAAGCGGCGAATGACTTCGTCTGCCGCCTCGCCTTCCACCATCGCCGGGCGCTCGCTCATCTCGACCACAAGGCGCGCGAAAACACCGATGACGAGCTCTGCCTGGCGCGCGACCCAATCCACGGGATGCTTCCAGTTTCCGGCGAGCGGTCCAACAGCCGATACATCCCCAAGTCCGGCAAGCGCGGCGCGCGCCGCAGCATCTGAGCTATATCCAGCCGCTGCCACGCGCTCGATGGCAGACTCCACCTCAGCAAAGGCGGCGCGCATACGATCTGCACGCGCGGCAAGCGCCGCTGAAAGCTCCGGTTCGGCAAGAGGATGGTTCGCACCGAGCGCCGACCAGCCCTGCCACGCTTGGCCCGCCGAAGCCGGTGCCGGAAACGAGTCCAACACAGCCCACGGTTGCCAGTCGAAGGACCAGCGCGGAGCAGTCCGTCGTGCGGTGCGCATCATCGCTTTTCCGCTCCGCACTCCGCGTTTAGCCTTGCGCCCCGCCAGACAGCGTGACGATCGCCGCCGACTTCGGCGTCCAACCGATCACGCCGGTCACCAAGCGACGCGGCTCTTTGTGCGGACTTTCGCGCCTAAACGTGCGAGCACCAGCGAAACCATGCGGCTTACCCTGCGCAACCGTGGGGTTGCGCACAGTGGCGAAGTAACCTTCGGTGCCGGTCACGCGCGCATGCTCGTTCCAAGCGGAACCGGTGATCACGTGTCCCGACACACTGCCATGGCCGGTGATTCTCTGGTGCCCGACTCTCTCTTGCGCGCCGGGCTCATTGCGCGACCAGCGATCGACGAATCCGAACTCTACATTGCCCGTGAGCTTGCCTTCCCCCACCGCAAAGGAGCCGGTAATTCGCGGCCCCCTCCGGGGCGTCTCACGGCGGTCGAGCTGTGCCTGACGCGCAGGCGTGCGAATGGAAAATGCAGAGGCGGCGCGTGCAATCGGGTCTTCCTCCGTCTGATCGCCACCCATCTCCTCGCGCCAATAGGGTGTGCCGGTAACGGAACGATCCGCACCCCGTTCGGTTCCGGTCACGCGCTCCGCCTCGTGCATCGGCACGTCACCCGTCACCTTTGCCCGAGCTGAACGCGGCAGGCGCGCTTCCTGCCCAGCGGCGATGTCAGGATCGCAGTAGCCATAGGTCGTGTTCGGGCCGAGATAGGGTGTTCCCGTGACGATTCGGCACTCACCGGGCTCGTCGCCGGTGACTTGGTCCATATGCTCGACGATGTCAGTGCCGGTAACGCGCTGACCGCCCCAGGTGGCGATCTCATGCACCTTGCGGCCGGTGACAGGATCGCGCCGCGCGGCGGCCCCACCCGCCATCGGGTGAACAGCACGAGACGGACCGCCGCACGCTTCCATGCGTCGCGCTGGCGTCAGGTACTGGGTCCCAGTAAGAACACGACACGCCCCCGGTTCATCGCCGGTAACGTTTACGCTGCGCCCGACCGCCGTACCCGTAATCGGCGCCCCACCCTCGGTGACCTCGACCGCCTGTTGCCGTGCTCGCTCCCGCGACCCGATATGGCGGATGGAGCGACCCAAATTCGTCCCGAACACGGAATGGCCATGCGGATCGGCTTGCCGCTGAAACTGCGCCGCCACAGGAACATGTCTCTCAGGGCGGGCTGAAAGGTCGTCCTCGATGGTCTGATCGGCCTCGCCAGTGATGAACCGAGTCGCACTCGCCTCATCGCCAGTGATGCGAACGCGAGAACGAACCATAGTCCCCGAAACGACCTGCCCACCCGGCGTGCGCGCATGCCCGACCTTAGGCGCGGCGGGGAGGAAGGCGCCCTCGCCCTGGCCGATGAACGGCGTGCCAGAGATTGGCTTATCACGCCCTGCCTCGGTGCCCGTGACCTGCCGCCCCACGCCTTCGGAGTAGCCTGTGACGGTCACACCCGACGCTGTGCGGCTTTCCACCACCTTTGGCGGGAATGGAATGCTGCCTCGGCGCTTCGGCCGCTCGATTTCGGGCACGGAGAGTGCCGCCCGCCCTTGCCGACTGAGCGCAGCGCGACGGGCGATGGCGAGCTCGCGCCCAGTCAAGGCGGGAAAAGTAGGAAGATCAGGAGAAGTAGGAAGATCGGGAGCGGGCGGAGACGCGGCCGCCGCCGGCGATTGCGGGGCCGTGTCATCGCGCGAAGCGCTCGCCGCCTGTAGCGCCGCTTTGCCCTGAGACAACAGGCGGCGGCGCGCTATCGCCAGATCGCGCCCGACGAGGTTGAGCGAAAGGCTCGGCACCGGGCTCGGCGCCGCTATTGGCGCCGATACCTGTGATGAAGCGGAAGAGGGTGGCTCAGAAAACGAAGCCGATGTGGACGGTGCCGCCGCCTCTGGCGGCGCGAAGAGTCCGCGCAGCGCCAGTCGGAATCCCGCCGACTGCCGATCCTTCGCTGGCGGCAGAGCGGCCTTGCCCTGCGACAGCTGGCGTCGGCGCAAGACAGACGCTGCGCGCCCCGTCGGTACCGATGCCGCCTCCACGCTCATGCCCCTACACCCTTCCCGCCGCGACCGTTCCGGATCGGCATCATTTCGCTTGCTAACTCAGCGCCCACCCGCGCGATAGACCACGAACGCAAGCCCTTGCGATTGGGCGAAGTTGTCGTAGGCGATCAGTCGCACGTGATGCCCCGGATTGGCGCGGTGGCAAGCCTCTAGTTCGGCCATCACCTGCTCAACCGACTGGGTGCCAAAGAAAGGCAGCTTCCAAAGATACCAGTAGTTGGAGAATGACTTCTCCGGCTCAGTATGCTCGATCGCCGGATTCCAGCCGCGCGCGATGATGTAAGCTATCTGCTTCGCGACCTTTTCCGGCGTCATCTGCGGCAGGTAGGAGAAAGTCTCGGTGCGACGGCGCGTCGGCGGATAGGCCATCATTTCGGGCATGGTGCGCCTCCTCGGTCAGCGCAGGGGGTAGGATCGCAATCGGGTCGGGCAGAGCGCGCTCAATGTTTGGCCATGTCGAGCTTGTCGACGACATCGAACTCGAACTTGACCTCCTTCCAGATCTCCATGGCGACCGCGAGCTCAGGCGAGTGTTTCGCCGCTTCGCTGAGGATTTCCCGTCCCTCGCGCTCGACAGGACGGCCCTGGTTGCGCGCCTCGACGCAGGCCTCGAGTGCCACTCGGTTGGCGTGCGCACCGGCAGCGTTGCCCCAGGGATGGCCGAGTGTGCCGCCTCCAAACTGCAGGACAGAGTCGTCTCCGAAGATCGTGACCAAGGCAGGTATGTGCCAGACATGGATGCCGCCCGAAGCGACAGGGAACATGCCGGGCATCGAGCCCCAGTCCTGGTCGAAGAAGATACCGCGCCGTCGATTCTCCTGCACAAAAGGCTCGCGCATGATGTCGATCCAGCCGAGTGTGGCCTCACGATCACCCTCGAGCTTGCCGACCACCGTTCCGGCATGAAGATGGTCTCCACCCGAGAGGCGCAGGCACTTCGCAAGCACTCGGAAGTGAATACCGTGCATCGGATTGCGGTCTATCACCGCGTGCATGGCGCGGTGGACATGCAGCAACATGCCGTTTTCGCGGCACCAGTTGGCAAGCCCGGTGTTGGCGGTGAAGCCGGCGGTAAGAAAGTCGTGCATAATGATCGGTGCGCCAAGCTGCTTGGCGAATTCGGCGCGCTTGTACATCTCCTCCGGCGTCGGCGCGGTGACGTTGAGGTAGTGCCCCTTGCGCTCGCCCGTTTCGGCTTCCGCCTTCTTCACTGCCTCCATCACGAACTCAAAACGGTGTTGCCAGCGCATAAAGGGCTGGCTGTTGACGTTTTCATCGTCCTTCGTGAAGTCCAAGCCCCCACGCAGCGCCTCATACACGGCACGGCCGTAGTTTTTCGCCGACAGCCCCAACTTGGGCTTGATCGTGCAGCCAAGCAAAGGCCGGCCATATTTGTTGAGCCTGTCGCGTTCGACCTGGATGCCGTTCGGCGGCCCGCCGCAAGTCTTCACGTAGGCAAGCGGGAAGCGCAGGTCCTCAAGCCGAAGGCTGCGCACCGCCTTGAACCCAAATACGTTGCCTACGAGTGAGGTGAGCACATTGACGACCGACCCTTCTTCGAACAGGTCGAGCGGATATGCAACGAATGCGTAGAATGCGTTTGCATCACCCGGCACCGGTTCGATGCGGTAGGCGCGTCCCTTGTAGTATTCGAGGTCGGTTAAAAGGTCGGTCCAAACCGTCGTCCAGGTGCCGGTCGAGCTCTCAGCGGCCACCGCCGCCGCCGCCTCCTCGCGGGGCACGCCAGGCTGCGCGACTACCTTGAAGACGGCAAGCAAGTCTGTATCGAGTGGGACGTAGTCGGGGGTCCAATTAGTCTTGGCGTAGTCCTTGACCCCCGCCTGGTAGGTCTTCGCGGCCACCGGTCGTTCCTCCCGCTCCACATCACAAAACGCCCACGGCTATTGTAACTGCCGGGATAACAGGAGCGTATCGCCGCCTTCGGCATAAGGTCCAATCAGTCTTTCTTGCCTGAGCATCACGTGCCCTTATGCTCGGGCCATGCCGCTCGAACTCCGCCAGCTGCAGATCATCGAGGCAATCGCCCGCCTTGGCTCGGTCACCCGCGCCGCGGACGAACTTGGCCTAACTCAGCCCGCCGTCTCGATGCAGCTGAAACAAATCGAAGAGCGCATCGGCCTGCCTTTGCTGCGGCGGCGCGGCCGCCTCTACGAAGCGACGGAAACCGGCGAGGAGATCGTTCGCGCAGCCCGCCAGGTTGCGCAAACTCTCTCAGACCTCGATGATGCGCTGCAGCGGCTCAGAGGTCTCGAGCGCGGCCAACTGCGCCTCGGCGTGGTTTCGACCGCGAATTACTTTCTGCCCGACTATTTGGTTGCCTTCCGCCGCCGTCACCCAGGACTCACGGTCACGCTCCACGTGGCAAACCGCGACCAAATCGTGCAGGCGCTACAAGACACGCTGATTGAAATCGCGATCATCGGTCGCCCGCCCGATTCGACCGAACTATTCGCCACTCGCTTGATGGACAACCCCCTGGTCGTGATCGCGTCCCCCGACCATCCACTCGCCAGCGAGCAAGCAGGCACCTCAGAAGCGATTACGCTCGACTGTCTGGCCCGCCATCCCTTCGTCATGCGTGAACCCGGGTCCGGCACGCGCGCAGCCTTCGAGCGTGTTCTCGCCGCTTCAGGGGTACGCGTTCAGCAGGCTTGCGTGCTTGCCTCCAACGAGGCCGTGAAGCAGGCCGTGCAGGCGGGGCTTGGTCTCGCTGTGATCTCGGCGCAGACGGTGGAGATGGAAGTGCAGCTTGGTCGTCTGGTCACGCTGAACGTGCAGGGATTTCCGATCCTGCGGCAGTGGTTCGTCGTGCATCGGGCGCACCGCCAGCTCTCACCCAGCGCGCGCGCCTTCCGTGAACTGTTGCGCGAATTTCGCGCGCCGACCCAGAGTCCACCGAAGCACCCTCGATCGATCCCGGCGTCGGGCTGAGCCCGGTCGTCGGAGCGGTCGCGGCCCTTGATCTGCTAGAGTTCTGTGGCATGGCCAATCGACGAGTCCTCTCGCCGAGGCCAGCACGCAGCCTCTCCAGCCGCCTCCTCTGGCTCACCGTGGCCGTCGTGCTGGTCGCTCAGGTGCTGATCCTCGGGCCCTCGCTCGGGCGGGCCCATCTCGATTGGCTCGCCAATCGGATTGCCGCCTCGCACCTCGCTGCGCTAGCCCTCGAAGCGGCACCCGACCAAACGGTAGACGACGCACTCGAAGAGGACCTGCTCCGCCTCGCCGGTGTGGAGATGGTGAGCCTGAGGCGACAGGATCAGCGCGTCTTGGCGCTGGCCCGACCGCTCGATGGAACCGTCTCGGCAACCATCGATCTCGCCACAACCGGGGTGCTGCGTGCCGCCCTCTCCGCCTTCGCCCTGCTCACCTCGCGCGAGGACCGCCTGATCCGAGTGATCGGCCCCTCGCCAAAGCAACCAGAGGTGCGGGTTGACATCGTCCTGCACACCTCGCCTTTGCGCCGGGATCTGGCGCGTGCCTTTGCAAGCCTCGTGGTCGAAGCGCTCGCAATCTCTGCTTCGGCCGGCGCGCTGATGTTCCTCGTGCTGAACTGGCTTTTGGTGCGGCCGATGCGGCAACTGATCCGCTCGATCGTCGCCTTCCGCCTCGATCCCGAAGCCGCCCAACCGCCCGTGCCACAGACGGGCCGTGACGAGATCGGGGTCGCCATGCGCGAACTCACCGCCATGCAGGACGAGCTTCGCCGTGCGCTTTGGCAGAAGTCGCGCCTTGCCGCGCTCGGGGCAGCGGTGACGCGGATCAACCACGACCTGCGCGGCATCCTCGCCGCTGCCCTCCTCGTTTCTGACCGGCTGACGGGCTCGGCCGATCCGAAGGTGCGCGAGGTGGCTCCCACCCTGCTTGCCGCGATCGACCGCGCTGTAGCGCTCTGCCGACAAACCTTGGCCTATGCACGCGAGGGCCCGCCCTTGCTCGATCGCCGTCCGACGCGGCTCGCCTCCATCGTAGCGGAGGCAGCGGCGACGGCGTCACCCGGTGAGCCGTGGCGGATCGACAATCGGGTTCCTTCCGCCCTCGAGATACAGGCTGACCGCGATCAGCTCTTTCGCGTCTTCCTCAACCTGTTCCGCAATGCGCTTGAAGCGGGCGCGAAACGGATTGCGGTGGAGGCGCGCGAGACCACCGAAACGCTCGACCTCCTGGTCAGCGACGACGGGCCTGGCCTGCCGGAG
>CALLUO010000035.1 GCA_938010425.1 uncultured Elioraea sp. | reverse complement strand
GCGGGATGCCTGTCGGTTCGACCGCGACAAGGCCGACGTCAAAGAACAACCGCGCAGAAGACAATGCGACCGACGCCTAACGTTCGCGGAACGCGTTGATCAGGAACGGCAGGATGGGATCGACGAGATATTGCAAGACGGAGCGCTCCCCAGTGGCGATCACGGCGTCAGTTGGCATGCCGGGAACAAGCCGTCGATCGGCGATTTTGGCAAGGCTTTCGTCGTCGACCCTGATCCCCCACACGGCGCATGAGTGTCGTCTGATGGGGCGAAAGACCGTTGCCACCGACTCGTGCCCTTACCACCGCAACGCCATGCCGACTTGGCTCCCTGTTTCGCCCAAGACGTGCCGCTCCCTTTTTTGGCAGCCCGCCTCTTCGCTTGCTTTCGCTGCGCGCTCTGCCACCGTGCCGCTCGTTTTGGCGGAAATCCCGCGGGCTGCGCTCTCTCTCCCCATCGCCTTGCTGCGCGGCAACGGGGCTGTTTTCCCCGTCGCCTGGCTTGCGCTTGATGCCGAGGACAGTCTCCTCGTCTCTGCCGATGGCGTTGGCTTGGGCCCTGCGTGCCTGCCGCGCTGCGCGCCCATCCCTTCGCCCTCCTGCGCGTCGACGGCACGCACCGCTTCGCACTCTCCGGTGATCGTGACTCCGGGCTCGTGTCAGAGAGCAAGGGCGAGGCCTTCTTTGGCCCTGACGGCGGTCTTGCCCCCGCACTTGCCCGCACGCTCGATTTCCTGAGCAAGGTGGAGCAAGACCAGCATCGTACGCTCGCTGCCGCCCATCATCTCGATCAAGCCGGGGTGCTTGCGCCCAGGACCATCACCGTGCGCACAGAGTCAGGTGAAAAGCGGCTCGAGGGGCTGTTGCGCGTGGATGAAGTAGCTCTCGACGGCCTCGCGCCCGAAACCTTCGCCGATCTTCGCCGCCACGGCGCTCTACAGCTCGCGCTCTGCCAGCTTCTCTCGATGCAGAATTTTGAACGGCTGTCGGCGCTGGCTCGTGCGCGAGTGGTTGAACGCAAGCGGGCCACTGAGGTGTTCGCCGCCTCCTTCGTCGACCCGGCGCGGCAGGACATGGAGTTTGACTGGTCGCTGGTTTCGGCGGCGGAGGGGAAGAGCTGATCACTGACACATTGCGGTGCTGATGATGGCACAACCGCCATGCCATCCTCGCGGTCACGCTGCAACGAACACTCATCGTGCTGTTGGAGGGCTGGGCGAGCCTTCCGCCAACCATACCCTGGCTTAGCAAAAGCGCCAGTTTGCTGGCGAACCGCGATGACGCATCAGTCTGCGCAGTGTGATGGCGGCTCGCGGCCTCAAGCGATGGTTGTGTGATCAGCCACCAGGTGTGGGATGTCCCGCGGACCTCGATCCATATGACGTGGGGCTTCTCAACAGGGTTAAAGCAGCACCCTTTAGAACGTTTCGTAGCCCGCCGGGACCGCGGTGCGATGAGACGCGTCGAAGCTGCGCTTTTCAGGACGGTTCTCTCTCAGGGTGCATATGACGCGCTCGGCGCAGCCCTTGCCCTCTGGTACGCACGAAGGCCAGCGAGGGTGTGATACGAGGGCGCGAGAAGGCTTGGGCAAATTTTCGCCTCTGTCCGAGCCGCCGTGGTCCCTTCCCGGACATTCCTCAGGCCAGAACAGAGGGCAATACGCTGGAGGAGGCGCTGTTCCATGCGACCGAGGCGCTGACGCTGGCACTGCAAGCGCGGCGCAAAGCAGGCAAAGCCATTCCGGCGACGACGCCGCTCGAGGATGGCCGTGGGGTAGCGCCACCTCTCAGCGTCCAGGCCGCGGTGCTGATCGAACGAGCTTGCGCTGGCTGACCGTTTTCTGAACTCGCCCGCATGATGGGAACCTGGTGGCCGGCCGCGCAGCATCTCCACCCGTCCTGGCAACTGGACCAGGAAGCAGCTCGAACGCGCTGCCGCCGGGCTGGGGAAGCGCCGGCTCAGCTGTTGCCAAGCGGGTAGCCGTGCGCCGTCGCCTCGCTGGCCAGCGCTGCCACCTGCTGCAGGTTGCCAGGGGGCTCTCACCACGTCTTGCCGCTCGTGGCGCTTCACGTCCGTCATCAGTTCGCCTTCGTCGGTGAGCCATTCACACTGCTGGGCATCATGCCAGCGCTCGGTAAATATCCATGGCGCGCGCTCTCTCGAACACTGCAAGACCGCTCGCGCCTTGTGTCGACGCACCAGGCCATGGGCGCTTTGATATCTCAAGAAACCTCCGGCGCCGACGCGGTCTGACGTGAGCCGCTGGCTACCGTGAAGAGGGGACGCGGCATGGCGCGACTAGCGGGGCTTCTTTGACGCGGAAGGGCGTCTGCGCTGGCTGCTGGCCTCGGGCGGCTCGCTGAAGCAACTGCGCGCGGTGGTGGAGTTCGAGACGTTGCGTGCGAAGCTCGAGGCCGCGCTCCTCCGCGTGAATCGTAGTCGCAGCTGCCGGCCGCCCGAGGACACAGCCCCATAGTTCATCGCCCGCGGGCCTTGCCTGAAGGCTCACGTGCCGGTGCTGCAGGCGCTCTCTACGCTGTGGCCTTTCGCCGAGCT
>CALLUO010000034.1 GCA_938010425.1 uncultured Elioraea sp. | reverse complement strand
CGGCGCTTCAGACCGTCGGGACGGTCTCCTGCTCGGTTGCAGGCCCCGATCTTGCGTCAGGCCGTGACGGCGGAAAACCCGCTGCAGCGTGCTGTAACCGAAGGCATGGCCCCGCTTGGCCAGCACCGCGCGCAGCTCCTTGGTGGTGATGTCCGGCGTCGCCACCAGAAGCTTCTTGATCGGCACGCTCTTCAACGCTTTTCCCCCTAAGGACTTCAGCTTCGCTCTGGTCTTGGGTGGGCGATGCCTGACCCTGCGACACACCCAGACTTACGCAACCCACCCTTCGCTCCAAAGGATTACTCGGTTCTGAGCCGAGCTCCCGGCTTGGCGGCCTCCGTCTCGGCGGCGAAGCCGCGGCCGCGGGCGATATCGAGGAACACCTCCTCCAGATCTTCGCGCCCGTAGCGCGCGATCAGCTCCGCTGGCGTGCCCTGGTCCACCACACGCCCGCGCTTCAGCATCAACACACGGTCGCACATCCGTTCCACCTCCGCCATGTTGTGCGAGGCAAGGACGATCGCGGCACCCGTTTCGATTCTGTAGCGTTCTAGCCAAGTGCGCATGCGGTCTGCCGTGTCGGGGTCAAGCGAGGCGGTCGGCTCGTCGAGCAGCAGCACCTCCGGCGCGTTGATCAACGCCTTGGCGAGAGCGGCCCGGGTTTTCTGCCCGGCCGAAAGCTCGCCGCCCGGCCGATCGAGCAGGCCCTCGAGGTCGAGTTCGGCAGCAAGCCGGTCGATCCGCGCTTCGAGCCCTGCAACACCATAAAGGTGGCCGTAGACGCGCAGGTTTTCGCGCACGGTGAGCCGATGCGGCAGAGAAACGTAGGGCGAAGAGAAGTTCATCCGCGCCAGCGCGGCAAATCGGTCGGTCGCCATGTCATGGCCGAGCACCTCGATGAGCCCGGCATCAGGGATAAGCAAGCCCAGCAGCATGGCGATGGTGGTGGTCTTGCCGGCCCCATTGCCGCCAAGCAGCCCCAAAGTTTCGCCGCGGTGGAGCGTGAAGGAGAGGTCCGCCACGGCGAGCACGTCGCCGAAGCGTTTGGTCAGGCCCTCGGCCCTGATCGCGACATCCATGGCCTGCACAATCGGGCCATCGCCGAGAGGCGCAAGGGCCCCGTTTCACCAAGCCAGCCCGCCGGGGTTCCGCCCCTGCTTCCCCCCTGATATGGTCCTTGCGTTCCGTGAACCCTCGTTGTCGAGACCCCGATGCTGATCTCCCCTGCGTATGCGCAGAGTGCCGACCCCACGGGCGGGCTGATGTCGCTTCTGCCGCTCGTTCTCATTTTTATCGTCTTTTATTTCATCCTCATCCGGCCTCAGCAAAAGAAGGCGAGAGAGCATCGGGAGATGCTGGCGGCGCTGAAGAAGGGCGATCGGGTCGTCACCGGGGGCGGGGTGATCGCGACCGTCGTGCGGGTGGCACCTGACAGCGACGAAGTGGTGGTGGAGGTGGCGAAGAACCCGCAAGTGCGGGTGACGGTGGTAAAGAACACGATCAGTTCCGTCTTGCGCGAGGACGCCGAGGCGGCAGCGAAGGAGGCCAAGCCGGAGACGCGGGCCAAGGAGCAGGCCGAGCCGGCTGCTGCTAACGACGGGGGCAGAGACCGCTGAGCCGCCACCCCTCTGCGCCGTGCGGCCTGAACGGACGGAAGAGCGCGCCGCCCCTGCCGCCCTGCCAGAAGGGCTGCGCTTGTACGCGATCGGCGATGTGCATGGCTGTGCGGATCGCCTCGCGCGGCTCCTTCAGCTGATCGCCGACGACGCCGCCACCGCTCCGCAAACAACCCGTCGCTTGATCTTCCTCGGTGATTACGTCGACCGTGGCGAGGACAGCCGCGGTACAGTTGAGCAAGTGCTCTCCGGCCCAGGTTTCCCAGCCGAGACGGTCGCCCTGATGGGCAACCATGAGGCGATGATGCGCGCCGCCCTCGAGCTGCCAGCTGACGAAGGGGCCGTCTCGCTTTGGCTCGCCAACGGCGGTCTCGCCACGCTTGCCTCGTATGGGGCGGATCCGGCCCTGCCCGTCGCGCTTTGGCGGGAGCGGGTGGGTGAAGCGCATCGGAACTTTCTGCGCCGCCTCGCCAAGTGTCATGCTGCGGGGGGGTATGTGTTCGTCCATGCCGGCATCCGCCCCGGCGTGCCGCTCGACGCGCAAAATGAGGAGGACTTGCTGTGGATTCGCGAGCCCTTCCTGTCGTCAGCGGATGACCATGGTGCGGTCGTCGTGCACGGCCACACGCCGACGCGCGAGCCCGTCATTCGGCCCAACCGCATCGGCATCGACACTGGCGCGGTCTATGGCGGAAAACTCTCAGCGCTGGTGCTGTGGGCCGATCGCATGCGTTTCATTCATGTCTGACCCGCCTCCTTGCCGGTCCGAAACGCTGCCGCTAATCAACTTGTCATGAACGAGCCCACCCAGCCCGACCTCGCCGCCGCCGTTCGCAGCCTGAAGCGAGGGTCGGTCCTGGTGGTGGGCGATGCGATGCTCGACCGCTACGTCTACGGCACGGTCGAGCGGGTGAGCCCCGAGGCCCCGATCCCCGTCGTCACGGTCGAGCGCGAGGTGGCGATGCCGGGCGGGGCAGGCAATGTGGTACGCAACATCACCGCGCTCTGCGGGTCAGCTGCCTTTTTGACCGTGGTCGGCGACGACGAGGCAGGCGCCGACCTCACCGCGCTGATCGGCGGGCAGCCGAATGTCGAGCCCTGGCTGCTCGTGCAAGGCGGGCGCGTGACGACGGTGAAAACACGCTACATCGCCGCCGGGCAGCAGCTTCTGCGAGCGGATCGCGAGACCTTGGAGCCGATCCACCCCAAGCTCGCCGACCGGCTGGTCAGCATCGCGGCGGATGCCATGGCCGCCTGTCGGGTGGTGGTGATCAGCGACTACCAAAAGGGGGTGGTGGCGAACGACACGGCGGCGCGGCTGATCGCGGCCGCCCAGCAGCGACGCCGGCTGGTGGTGGTGGACCCTAAGGGCCGCGATTATGCCCGCTACGCTGGGGCCGATCTCGTCACGCCAAACCGGCGTGAGCTGGCGGAAGGGACCGGGCTGCCGACTGAGACCGCCGAGCAGGTGGTGGCCGCGGCCAGGGCGTTGATGCGCGCGCACGGCATTCGGGCCGTGCTGTGCACCCGCTCAGAGGATGGGATGACCTTGGTCGAGGGGCCAGAAGGTGCTTTCGTGACCCATTACGCGGCCGAGGCAAAGGAGGTGTATGACGTTTCCGGGGCGGGGGATACCGTCGTCGCGGTTGTTGCTCTCGGTCTCGCGGCGGGGCTGAGGCTCGGCGTGGCGGCGCGGCTGGCCAACATCGCGGCCGGCATTGTGGTTGGCAAAATCGGCACAGCAGTGGCGCGCGAGGCGGAACTCTTGGAAGCGATTGCGCCGGCGACGGGAGCGCTGCGCAAGGTGGTCTCGCGCGAAGCGGCCGCCGAACAGGTCGAGCGCTGGCGGCGCAAGGGCTGGCGCGTCGGCTTCACCAACGGCTGTTTTGACCTTTTGCACCCCGGGCACGTTCATCTCATTGAGCAGGCGCGTGCGGTGTGCGACCGGCTTGTGGTCGGCCTGAACTCGGACGCCTCTGTCCGCCGCCTAAAAGGGCCGGGCCGCCCTGTTCAGCAGGAGGCGGCGCGGGCCGCCGTGCTCGCCTCACTCGCCGATGTCGATTTGGTCACGATCTTCGACGAGGACACGCCGATCGAGCTCATCCGCCTCTTAAGGCCGGACGTGCTGGTGAAGGGCGCTGACTATACGCTTGAGCAGGTCGTGGGAGCGGATCTCGTGCGGTCTTGGGGCGGGCGGGTGCTGCTCGCCGAACTTCTCCCTGGCAACTCCACCACGGCGACCATCGCGCGGCTGAGGGGGTAGTCGGGCGACCAACCGCCACGGGCTCCGGCCCAAAGCTCGACGAGGCCCCCCTTCTCGTAGCCCAAAACTCCTCCCCAATCGGCCATTGATTGTCTGGCCAGGGAACTCGCTGGCAGGATCCCGTCGCTAGCGGATTGAGGCTGAGGTTCGGCGGGCTTACTGCGAGCCCCGCGACGGAGCGTGAAACCTGCCAGGGCTTGCTCAGCCTGGCCGCTTCCGCCACACCCTGCCCGCCATGCTGGACCTCGCCCGCGCCTTCTCCCGCGTGCGTTTCGGCGAAACCGCCCCGCGGCGCGATGAGCCGCACCGCGACGCCTTCCAGCGCGACCAGGATCGAATCACCTACGCGCGGCCCTTCCGACGCCTGCAAGCGAAGACGCAGGTGCATCCCCTCCCGCACGACAGCCACGTGCGCAACCGCCTTGTCCACACGCTTGAGGTCGCCTCGGTCGGACGGTCGCTTGGCGTGCTTGCTGCCGGCCGCATCGAACATTTGCTGGAACCCGCCGGCATCACGCCGCAGGAGGTGGGGGCCGTGGTGCGCGCTGCCTGCATGGTGCACGACATCGGCAACCCCACCTTTGGCCATGCTGGGGAGGAGGCGATCGCCGCCGCGCTGGCCCGCCTCCTGGCCCAATACAGGGTCAACGACGCCCCCGCCGACCTCGCCCACTTCGACGGCAACGCGCAGGGGTTCCGCATTGTGACCAAGATCGACATGCATCGCATGGACCGCGGCTTGCGCCTGACCTACGCCACACTGGGCGCGATGCTGAAATACCCCTGGGGAGCGGGCGATGCGCGGTCGCGCCGGGGCAGCAAGTTCTGTGTCTTTGCCACCGAAGCCCCGGCCTTCGCCGACGTCGTGCACCATCTCTACGGGCTCAACGACCCCGCGCTCGCGCCCCGCCACCCCGCCACCTGGCTGATGGAGGCCGCGGACGACATCGCCTACACGATCGCCGACCTCGAAGATGCGGTCGATCTCGGCATCGTCTCCGCCCGTGAGTTCGTCGATCTCATCGGGCCCATTGCTGGGCGGAGCGAAGGCTCTGTTGCCTCGCTGCGCGGGCAGGCGATCGGTCGGCTCATCGATGCCGCGGCCGAACTCTTCGCTGCCCGCATCGACGAAATCCTTGCCGGGGAGCCGTATTGCGGCGGGGCGCTGCTCGATGATCTCTCTGCCATCGATGCCACTATGGGCGAGGCCTTTGAGGCCGCCCGCCGGACCAACGAAACGCGCGTCTACGGCCACGACCGCAAGGTTGGCTTTGAACTCGCCGCAGACGAGATCATCGACACCGTGCTCGACCTCCTCTTTCCCGCCGCTTTGGCCTTCGCCGAAGCGCGCGAGGTCGAGAAACTGCCCCGACGCTACCGCCAGGCCCTCGCCATCTTCGGCGACTACCGCCCAGACCCTGATTGGCCGCGCGAGGAGATTCTTCGCTCAGCGATCGACGCCACCGCCGGCATGACCGACCCCTACGCCACCTTCATTGCGGCAAGGCTGCGCGGCATCGACGTCCCCCTCTGAGGCAACAGAGGCGACGCGCGATCACGAACCCTGACCTGCGGCGGCCTGCATCCCACCGCCAGCCGGCTGTCGCTTGAAAGCGACCCTCGCAGTCGCGATCTTTGCGGTATGGAACGGCAGCGTCCCATCACCGAAGACCGCGAGACGGCCTGGCAGGTCGAGATCGTCTCCTCCCGACCGAACTTACGGTCAGGCCCGGCCGCGCCTGCCGGATCCCGCCTGATGCGCACCCTAATCTCGATCGCCATTGTCTCCGGGGCGATCGGCCTTCTGGCGATGATGCTTGCCTTTGCCGCCACGATCGCCCTGATCGCTGTCCCCGTGGCGGTCGGCGCGGGGCTCGTCGCCTGGCTCGGCATGAAGTGGCGCGCCGCCCGCGGTCGCTGACGGGCGGGGGTTTCCCGTGAGGGTGGTCGGGGTATCATCTCCCACGTTGTTTGTGATCATTCGGAGGGCTCCATGCCTGCTCGCCCCACCTGGTTCGTGATTGCCGATGCCGCTCGCGCCGAAGCGCTGATCAAGCGCCGCGGCGAGACCGGTTACGACACTGTGCGCACCTGGGAGAACCCCGATGCGCATCGTCGCGACGCGGAACTGGGCGAGGACAAGCCGGGCCGGGCGTTCGATAGCCTTGGCCCACAACGGAGTGCGATGGAGCCGCGCGAGACGCCGAAGGAGGCAGCGAAGAAGGAGTTCGCTCGCGATCTTGTTGCCGAGCTCGAGGCCGCTCTTGCCTCAGGGGAGGCGGAGGCGCTGGTGCTCGTTGCCCCTCCGAAGTTCCTCGGCGAACTGCGTGCGCTGATGCCGGCTTCGCTGGCGCAGAAAGTGCGCGAAGAGGTGCCGAAAGACTACACACGGCTTCCTCGCGCTGAGCTTTTTGCGAGGCTCGACGAGCTTCGCCCCGTTGGCGCTATCTGATCCAAGCCAAAGCCCCTGGCTGCCCCCTCAAAGGGGGACGCGGCCGAACAAGGTAGAAAGAACGGCGGAGAGCACCGCCCCGACCGCAGCGCCGAGGATGGTGCCGTTCAGCCGGATCATCTGCAGCTCGCGCCCGACCTTGAGCTCGATCCGCTCCACCAGGTCCTGGTCAGACCAGCCCGCGACCTTCGCGGCGACGAAACTTTCGATACGCGCCTGCGCAGCTGGTGCGAGGCCAGCGACGATCTCCTCGATCATGCGATTGAGCCCCCGACGGGCGGTTTCGTCGGCAGCGAGGGTGGCGCCGAGATTGCCGATAAAGCCGGCGAGCACCTCCACGATACGGCTCTCGTCATGCTCGATATCGAACCGCGCGAGCTGGGACAGGCGAAGCAAAGAGTCCTCGAGCCAGGCGGCGACCGAGGCATGCCCAAAGATGGTGCTCAGCGCTTCGGCGATGCTGCCTGCTCGCGCCGGGTCGCGCTCGAGGCGCCGCACCTCGTGCTCGATCCAGGCGTCGAAGGCGGCACGAAGGTCTGAGTCATCGGGTTCGACGCGGGCGAGTTCGGCGTTGATCGCAGCGAGGATGCGGCGCGCGATCCACGCCCCGGCAACGAGGCCCACCACTTGTCCGCCTTCCTCAGCCACCCGGGCCTCGATCACGGCTTTGAGCCTTTTTTCGTTGCGGGCAAGCGCCTCTTTGGTGCGGGCGAGCGCGAAGCCAAACACCTTTTGGTGTTCGTTGCCATCGAGCAGGGTGCGCAAGAGCCGCCCGAGCAAACGTCCTGTTTCCGGCCCCTCGACAACTTTTGGCAGAAGGCGCTGCAGGGTGGTGCGGGCGCGGCCGTCGGCGAAGCTCTCGATCAGCGACGGCACGAAGGGGGCAAGGGCCAGCGCCACTCGGCGTGCCGAGGTGGGGTCAGAAAGCCAGCGCGCGACGGCGGAGGCGACGTCTACCCCTTCCACCGCCTTGCGGATGGCGTCTGGGGTGAAAAACTGGCGGGCGACAAAGCGTCCCATGCCGCCGGCCAGACGCTGCTTTTCGCGCGGGATGAGCCCGCCGATTCCGGTCCAACGCCCGAAGGGGTAGCGGAACAGAGCGTTGACGGCGAACCAGTCTGCGACTGCGCCGACGAACCCGGCTTTGGCGGCTGCGTGGGCGAGGTCGACCCACCACGACCGCGGCGGTTCGACCGCGTAGAGACCGATGGTGGCAGCCAGGGTGGCCGCCATCGCTGCTCCAGCATAGAGCCTCCAGCGGGTAAGCCGAGCGCGATCCTCTGTCCGGTCGTCCGGCAAGGCGTTGGGTCGATTGTCAGGGATGCGCATGGGCGAGGGTTAGGGGCTGGTGCAAGCCCCGGGCAAGGGGGCAGGCCCCGCACGCGGCTATGTGATTGAAGGGGCAGCCCGCTCGCGCCATCCTCCCTCTGTCATGGCCGACTCCCCTGTCGCCGATCGCGAATTTCTCAATCTTCCGCACGGACCCGCCCCTGTGGTGTGGCGTCGCAGCCCCCGCGCTCGGCGCGTGACCCTGCGTATCGACCCCGCCCGCGGCGCGGTCGTTGTCACGTTGCCGCTGCGCGCCGGTCGCCGGCAGGGCATGGCGTTGTTGCAGGCGCACAGCCGTTGGGTGGCGGATCGGCTCGGGGCGCTTGCGCCGCGCGTCTTGTTTGAAGAGGGGGCGGTGATACCGCTCTTGGGCGAGCCGCACCGGATACGCCACCAGCCTGATGGGTTCGGCGGTGTCTGGCGCGAAGGGGAAGAGATCCGGGTTTCGGGCGAGCCCGCCTTTCTCGCCCGCCGCGTGGCGGACTGGCTTAGGGCAGAGGCACGGCGGGAGATTACGCCGCGCGCTCTCGACCACGCCGCGCGGGTGGGGCGATCGGTGAAGCGAATCGCGATCAAGGATCCACGCACGCGCTGGGCTTCCTGCGCGCCTGACGGCACCTTAGCGTTCTCCTGGCGGCTGGTGCTCGCACCCGCCTGGGTGGTCGACTATGTCGTCGCGCACGAGGTCGCGCATCTCGTCGAAATGAACCATTCGGCCCGGTTTTGGGCAATCGTGCGGGCGCTGACGCCGCACACCGAGGCGGCGAAGGCTTGGCTTGCCGCGAACGGCGCGCGGCTTTTGCGCTACGGCTAAAAGGGAAGGGGCAGCAGGCGTGGGTGGCTCAGATCCATCAGCGCCAGCACTCTAAAAGCACGGTAGAGGGGTGGGCGATCTCGCCGACCTCGGCGGGTGGGAGGGTTTGGGTGGTGATGGCAATGCGCGGGGTCACGCCATTCCGGCGCAGGAATTCAATGGCGACAGGGCCTTGAATGGCAAAGTTCACGTTTTGCGGCAAATCGCCTCCCGTCCGCTCTGCCACCCTCAGCGCAGCGAGCTTCGCCACCACCACGCCAATGACATGCCCGCCGCGATCAAGAAGCGGCCCGCCCGAGTTGCCTGACTGAACGGGCGCTGAGGTGATCAGCATGTTTGGGTCGCCCCGAAGGCCAGCGAGTGCGGAAACTTCGCCGGTGGTCAGGCTCGGGCCGGTGCCGAGAATGCCGACTAAAGGGAAGCCGTAGGTCACCACCTCGTCTCCTCGCCGCGGCGGGGTGGAGCGAAAGGCGAGGGCCGGCCCGAGGTCGGGCGGGCCGGCGAGCAGGGCAAGGTCTCGCGAGGCGTCGCGCGCGGTGATGGCGAGGTCGACCTGCCGTCCGCCCGGCAGTATGCCGACCATGCGGGCGCAGCCCTGGGTGACGTGCTCATTGGTCAGCACCCTGCCTTCGGCGACGATGAAGCCGGTGCCGGTGGCGGCACGGCGCTGCGTTCGCGGCGATGGTGCGGTGGCGGGCGGCCGCGCTGCGGAGGCGCCGTCAGGCGACATGGGCGGGGAAGGGTCTGGACCAGGTGGTGGCTTACCGGCGATCTGTGGCCGGGGCGGACGCGACGACGCCTCGGCGAGGCGCAGGGCGGCGAGGGTGGGGCCGTCGAGAAGGCCGGTCGGCGGCAGGCCCTGATCGCGCTGGAAGGCAGCGAGCGCGTGCCGCGTGCGCGGGCCGGCGATACCGTCCGCTGGGCCAGGGTCGTAGCCGAGGGCAGAGAGAGCCCGCTGTGCGGCGACCAGGCTCGCCTCCGGCGCGGCGGGAGCGGCACCATCCGGCGCTCGACCAGGCGCGCCGCGGGTGAAGAACACCTCAGGCGCGGCGCAGAGATCGACGCCATGCCATGTGAGCAAGGCACCCGAAGCAAGCACCAGGGCAAGATCAGCCCGGCAGCCCGCAGGCACCGGCAGAACCACAAATCCCCCCGCGCTAAGCGCGCGGCCGGCGATCAGGTTGCGTCCGCCGTTCACGCGCAGATCGATCGCGGTTTCTCCTGTGCGATTGACGATGCGAACGCTGCGCTCTTGCGCCTCGACAGCGAGGCCGGCCAGGGCGAGGGTGGTTGCGAACGCGAGCGCAAGCGGAGCAAGGCGCATACCTGCTTCATGCCCGGTTGCGGCGGCGGCGTAAACGCGCAGTCGGGTGAGCGGTGCATGCCCGCCCTTCGCAAACGCCGCGCCGCCATGTCTTGGCAGGCGGGCGTGTTGGCTCATCTCGCTTGGGCATGATGTTCGCCGACGCCATTCCCGCCAGCATCCCGCGCACCGCCCTCATCACCGGCGGTGCGAAGCGCCTTGGCCGTGCCATCGCCCTCGCCCTCGCTGAGGCGGGGTTTGATGTGGCGGTGCATTTCCACACATCCGCCGTCGAGGCGTCTGAGGTGGTGCACACGATCATCGGTTTTGGCCGCCGGGCGGTGGGTCTTTCGGCCAACCTCGCGCGGGAGGAGGAGGTGGTGCGCCTTGCTCAGTCTGCGCGCGAGGCGATCGGTCCGATTGGCGTTTTGGTCAATAACGCCTCGGTGTTCGAGCGCGATGAGTGGGATGACGTGACGCGCGAGAGCTGGGACCGCCACCTCGAGCCGAACCTGCGCGCGCCGTTCGTGCTGACCCAGGCGATGGCGCGTGCCCTGCCCGCAGATCAGGAGGGGGTGGTGATCAATCTCCTCGATCAGCGCGTGTGGAGCCTGACACCGCATTTCGTGTCCTACACAGTGAGCAAGGCCGGGCTGTGGGCGCTGACGCAATCGCTCGCGCTCGCGCTCGCGCCGCGCATTCGGGTGAATGGCATCGGCCCAGGCCCCGCCTTGCCGAGCCCCCGGCAGACCGAGGAGCAATTCGCCCGTCAGGCTTCCTCCGTGCCGCTTGGGCGGCCGACCTCGCCCGCCGAAGTGGCGCGCGCTGTGCTGGCCATTCTTGCCCTGCCCTCGATGACCGGGCAGATGATCGCGCTTGATGGTGGGCAACATCTGCAGTGGGGGGCAGCGTCTGGTGCGGCGCTGGAGGAGTGAACCCTCATATCGTAGGGTATGAGGCCGGGGCACGTCTGGGTTGTGCGGGCGCGGAAGTTGTCCACGTTGCGCCAACCGCGCGTGGGCGCCCAAAGCTATCAAGGGGTTGACATGGCTGGAAGCGTTTTTGTTTCGCAGGCGTGCAACAAGATCTTTTCCAATCAATAGCTTGGCTAAATACGCCTAAATTTTGGGCAAACTCCTCAAGTCATGGTGAAAGGCCCACTTGCACGGCGCAACGGGGAAATTTCCCCAAGTTTATCCACAGGAGTCGTGGATCAGGCAAACCGGCTTTACGGTAGTGACGCGATGACGGGCAGCCACCCTTGAGCGAGCGATCCGACACCCAGCACACGCGACTAAGCGGCGTGGCGGCGATCGAGGCCGCGCTGCCCACCCTTCCCCTCGCTCCAGGCGTGTATCGCATGCTCGATGCCGAGGGGAACGCCCTTTATGTCGGCAAAGCAAAGAGCCTGCGCAAACGGGTCTCTGCCTACACCCAACCTGCGCGCCTGCCCGAACGGCTCAGGCGGATGGTGAACGAGACCGTCGCGGTCGAGGTGGTGACCACCCACACTGAGGCGGAGGCGCTGCTTCTCGAAAGCAACCTGATCAAGCGGCTAAAGCCGCGCTTCAACATCGTCCTGCGCGACGACAAGTCTTACCCCTGGCTGCTGCTCACCGCAGACCATCCGTTCCCGCAGCTCACCAAGCACCGCGGAAGCCAGAGCCGGAAGGGCCACTACTACGGTCCCTACGCTTCGGCCTGGGCGGTCAACCAGGCGATCACCGCCCTGCAACGCGCCTTCCTGCTGCGCACCTGCAGCGATACGGTGTTCGCCAACCGCACCCGGCCATGCCTCCTGCACCAAATCAAGCGCTGTGCCGCGCCCTGCGTGGGTCGGATCGATCAGGCCGCCTATGCCGAACTGGTCGCTCAGGCGCGCCGCTTCCTCGCAGGCGACACCACAGCCCTGCAGGCGGAACTCGCCCGCGACATGGAGGCCGCTGCCGAGGCTCTCGACTTCGAACGCGCAGCGGTGATCCGCGACCGTATCCGCGGCCTCACCCACGTCCAATCCAGCGACGTGGTGAACCCCGCCGAGCTTGGCGATGCCGATGTGATTGCCTGCCACACCGCCGGTGGGCAATCCTGCGTGCAAGTGTTCTTCGTCCGCGGCGGGCGCAACAACGGCAACCGCGCCCATTTTCCCGCCCATGCCAAGGCCGACGAGGAAGGCGAGGTGCTCGCGGCGTTCCTCGGGCAGTTCTACGACGACAAGCCTCCGCCGCGCCTTGTTCTTCTTTCCCATCCCATCCCTGAGATTGCTTTGGTGGCTGAAGCGCTTTCGCTGCGGGCGGGCCGCAAGGTAGAAATCGCCGTCCCGCAGCGGGGACCAAAGCGTGCGGTGGTCGAGCACGCGCTGAGCAACGCGCGCGAGGCTCTAGAACGGCGGCTGGCCGAAAGCACCGCCCAGGCCGCCTTGCTCCAAGGGGTCGCCCGTGTGTTCGGCCTTTCCGCCCCGCCCGAACGGATCGAGGTCTACGACAATTCGCACATCATGGGGCGCGAGCCCTACGGCGTGATGATCGTCGCCGGGCCGCAGGGCTTTCTCAAGGCGCAGTATCGCAAGTTCGCGATCAAAGGCGCGATCGAGCCTGGCGACGATGCCGCCATGCTGCGCGAGGTGTTCACTCGCCGCTTCGGCAGGGCCTTGCGCGAACATCCTGCCCGCGAGCCTGGCGTCTGGCCCGATCTCGTGCTTATCGACGGCGGCCCGGGTCAGCTCTCTGCTGCGCGCGGCGTGCTCGAAGAACTCGGCATCGATGACCTTCCCCTTGTCGCCATGGCCAAGGGCCCCGACCGCGACGCCGGGCGGGAGCGGTTCTTCCAAGAGGGGCGCGAGCCCTTCCAGCTTCCCCCTCGCGATCCGGTACTCTATTTCCTGCAGCGGCTGCGCGACGAGGCGCATCGCTTCGCCATCGCTGCCCACCGCGCGGGGCGGCAAAAGGCGCTCGGTCGATCGGGGCTCGATGCGATCGAAGGGGTAGGGCCAGCGCGGCGGCGGGCTTTGCTCAACCATTTCGGCTCTGTGCGCGGTGTCGCTCAAGCGGGGCTTGCCGCGCTTGAGGCCTGCCCAGGGATCGACAGGGCGCTGGCACGACGGATCTACGAACATTTCCATCCTGGAGCCGCAGCGGATACATTCGGCACACGCGGCTGAGCCCGAGGAGCCCGTGCCGAGCGATCTGCCCAACCTGCTGACCCTGTCGCGGATCGCCGCGATTCCCTTGATCGTCCTGTTCGGGCTGATCCGTCTTCCCGGCGGTGACCTCGCGGCCTGCCTTGTGTTCGTGCTCGCCGCCGTCACCGACTGGCTTGATGGGCACCTGGCGCGCAGCCGCCAGCAGACGTCAGAGTTCGGCCGGATGCTCGACCCGATCGCCGACAAGCTTCTGGTGGGCGCGACCATCGTGCTTCTTGCCGGGCTTGGGCGGCTGTCCGATCTCGGACTCATTGCCGCCGTCGTTATCCTGCTCCGCGAGATCCTGGTCTCGGGTCTGCGGGAGTATCTCGCCGGGCTGGCGCATGGCTTGCCCGTGACGCGGCTCGCTAAGTGGAAAACGGGCGTGCAGATGACCGCGCTTGGCCTGCTTCTCGCCGGAGAGGGTTCGGCCGGGCTCTTGGGCTTGGCTTGGCTCCCGGTAGAGCTCGCCGGCGAAGGGTTGCTGCTGGTGGCGGCCGCGCTGACCCTGATCACGGGCTGGGACTATATCGCTGCGGGGCTGAAGCACGTGCGCAGTGCGCCGGCGGCGGAGTAGACTGGGCTCGCGCAAGCGCGCAGAGTGCGGCACGGACGAAGAAAGGGCGAGGGATGCGAGCGGTCGGGCTTATGGCCCTGATGATCAGCGGCTCGTGGCTGGCAGGGTGTGCTGGCTTCGCCGGGTC
>CALLUO010000033.1 GCA_938010425.1 uncultured Elioraea sp. | reverse complement strand
AACCGTTCCGGGCGCGATCCAACCGCGTTCCACCAGCGCCGGCACCGCGCGCTCGACCAGCCCCTCACCGTAGGGAGGGTCGAGGAAAACCAGCCGTGCAGGATGATCCGCCGCTGGCGGCCGCGTCGCATCTGCCCGCAGCACGCGCGCTTGCGCTGCAAGACCGCAGGCGGCGAGGTTGCGCCGGATCGCCGCGATCGCCGGCGCATCCGTCTCGAACAGCACCGCCTCGAGGGCTCCGCGCGACAGCGCCTCGATCGCAAGCGCGCCCGTGCCGGCGAAGGCATCGAGCACGCGCGCGCCTTCGAACAGGGCTCTCCCTCCCCAGGGCGCGTGCAGGAGCACGTCGAACAAAGTTTGGCGGGCGCGATCTGACGTTGGGCGCGTGGTAAGCCCTTCCGGAGCCACCAGGCGACGGCCGCGCAACGCCCCGCCGATCACCCTCATCCTTTGGCCCCTCTCTCCGCCGCCTCGCGCCGACGCTGCGCCCTCGCCAGCGCTTCCGCCCCCAGTTGCTCGCGGATCACTTTGGCCGGCACCTCTGCCACCGCTCCGCGCGGGAGATCGCCAAGCTGGAACGGTCCGAAGGCAACACGAATGAGTCGAAGCACCCTGTAGCCCAAGTGCTCAAACACGCGTCGCACCTCACGGTTCTTCCCCTCCTGCAAGGACACCGTCAGCCACGCGTTCGCGCCCTTGATCGCATCAAGCCCAGCCTCGATCGGGCCGTAGCGGATGCCGTCAATCACGATTCCCTCGCGCAAGGCGGCGAGTTTCCGTTCATCGGGGTGGCCGTGCACCCGCACGCGGTAGCGCCGCACCCAGCCGTTCTTGGGATGCTCTAAGCGGCGGGCAAGCTCCCCGTCCGTGGTCAGCAGGAGAAGCCCCTCGCTGTCCATGTCGAGCCGACCGACAGAGACGACTCGCGGCAGTTCGGGTGGCAGACGGTCAAAGATCGTCGGCCGTCCTTGCGGGTCGCGGGCGGTAACGAGGAGGCCGCGCGGCTTGTGGTAGCGGAAGAGGCGCGCTCGTCCTGGCGGCTCGACGGGAACGCCATCCACCAGCACCACGTCGCCTGGTTCGATCAGCACGGCAGGGTCGGCAAGCCGCCGGCCGTTCACCGCCACCCGCCCCTCCGCGATCAGCCGCTCCGCCTCGCGGCGCGAAGCCACGCCCGCGTGGGCGAGCCACTTCGCTACCCGCTCGCCTTCGCCTTCACCCGCCTTTTTCATCGCTTGCGCTCAGTCATGGCGAGAGGGATGTAGCGCGAATGACTCCCGGCTTCTCCCCCATGTTGATCGCCCTGGCAGAAGCGCGGGCTGCTGCTGCACGGGGTGAGGTGCCGGTTGGCGCAGTGGTGACGGACGCCGCCGGGGTGGTGCTCGCCCGCGCCGGCAACCGCGTGGAGGAATTGGCCGACCCCACTGCGCATGCGGAGCTGCTGGCGTTGCGCGCGGCGGCGGCGAAGCGTGGAGAACCGCGCCTTGCCGATTGCGACCTTTTCGTCACCCTCGAACCCTGCGCGATGTGCGCCGCGGCGATCGCGCTCTTCCGCGTCCGACGCCTCGTCTTCGGCGCCTACGACCCGAAAGGCGGGGGAGTAGAGCATGGCGCGCGCATCTTCACCCTTCCCACCACGCACCACCGTCCGGAGATTGTCGGCGGGGTGATGGAGCGCGAGGCGGCAGGCCTGCTGCGCGCGTTCTTCGCTGCCCGCCGCTGAGCCTCAGCCAGCAAGCGCCCGCCTGCCGATGTCGCGGCGGCAGAAGCCTCCCGGCCAGTCGATGCAATCGACCGCGGCATAGGCGCGCGCCTGCGCTTCAGCGAGATTCGCCCCCGTGGCGCACACCGTCAGCACGCGCCCGCCGGCAGCGATCAACCGATCGCCCTCGCGCCGCGTACCAGCGTGAAAGATGGTAACGCCCGGCAGGGCGGCGGCCGCATCGAGGCCGCGGATCTCTGTCCCCACCTCAGCCGTGCCCGGGTAGCCGCGGGCAGCGAGCACCACGCCAAGAGCCGCTTCCGGGCCCAGACGGACAGAGAAGCGATCGAGCATGCCGTCGCAGGCTGCACGCATGGCAACCAGCAGATCGTCCATCAGCCGCAGCATCAGCACCTGGCACTCGGGGTCGCCGAAGCGGACGTTGAACTCGAGCACCTTCGGCCCGTCCGCCGTCAGCATCAGCCCGCAGAACAGCACGCCGACGAAGGGGGAACCGCGGCGCTTCATCTCGGCGAGAATGGGGCGAACGATCGTCTCGATAGCAGTTTGTTCTGCCATAGAATCGAAGCGCGGGGTCGGCGAATAGGCCCCCATGCCCCCGGTGTTCGGCCCGGTCTCACCTTCGCCCACGCGCTTGTGGTCCTGTGCTGAGCCGAAGGCGACGGCGTGCGTACCATCGCATAGAGCGAAGAACGACACCTCCTCGCCGGTGAGACACTCCTCGATCACGATCCGCGCGCCCGCCTTGCCGTGCACGCGGGCGCGCATCAGGGCCTCGATGGCGGCGATGCCGTCCTCCACCGTGCTTGCAACCGTCACTCCTTTGCCGGCAGCGAGCCCATCCGCCTTGACCACAACCGGCGCCCCTTCCCGCCGCACATGCGCGATCGCTGCCTCGGCATCGTCGAACACCTCTGCCCGCGCCGTGGGCACCCCAGCGGCGAGGCACACCTCTTTGGCGAAGGCCTTCGAGCCCTCAAGCCGTGCCGCCGCCGCCGTAGGCCCGAAACACGCAAGCCCTTCGCGCGCGCAAGCGTCGGTAAGGCCCGCGACCAGCGGCGCTTCTGGCCCCGGCACGACGAGATCGACACCTTGTTCGCGCGCAAAGCGAACAAGGCCCGCAATGTCAGCAGCGGGGATGGGAACGCAGGTCGCGTGCTCGGCGATCCCCGGGTTGCCCGGGGCGCACCAGAGGGTCTCGAGCAGAGGTGAGGCGGAGATCGCCCAGGCAAGCGCATGCTCCCTCCCTCCCGAACCCACGAGCAGAACCCTCACCGCCCTCTTCCTCCTCAGCCCTTCGCCCTCTCCTCCCCCTCGCCTAGAGTGGGGCGCGATGCAAGACGCCCCCCCGCTCGAGACGCCCTCACCTTCGGCCGGCCAGAACGTGCCGGAATTCACGGTGGGCGAGCTGTCGACGGCCATCCGTCGCACGCTCGAGGGCGCCTTCGGGCGTGTGCGCGTGCGCGGCGAGATCACCGAGCTCAAGCGCCACTCCTCCGGCCATGTCTA
>CALLUO010000032.1 GCA_938010425.1 uncultured Elioraea sp. | reverse complement strand
CGGGCTTCGCGAAGCCGCCGCAGGGCGTCGACTTGGCGGGCGTAGCGCTCGGGATCAGGCGCCTCGATCAACGCGGCCAGTTCCCGCTCCATGGCCGCCTGGTCGGGAACCATGGCACCGATGTCCCCGCCGTCGCGGAAGGCCGTGCGCACGATGGGCAGGTCGGTCGCGATCACCGGCTTCAGCCAGGTGAT
Organism: uncultured Elioraea sp.; assembly: GCA_938010425.1. GTDB lineage: Bacteria > Pseudomonadota > Alphaproteobacteria > Acetobacterales > Acetobacteraceae > Elioraea. Next base: position 27,670 of record CALLUO010000032.1, on the reverse strand, counting down.
GGCATCGATCAGCGCCCCCGATGGCGAAAACCGATAGTACTCGGGCTGGAGCGGCAGGCACACATAGTGCAGCGGCGCGATCCGCGCGATGAACTCGGCGCGCGACATCAAGGCATCGGGGATTGGCCGGGCGAGGATTGAGAGCGCCTCGGGTGGCGTGTCGGGGAAGCGGCGGCCGACGACATGGAACTCCACCCGTTCGCCGAAGCGGGCCTTGAGCGCGCGCGCAAGCTCGAGGAACGGCCAGATCCCCTTGGCTGCGGTGGTCTGGCCGACGAGGCCGACCCGGATAGGATGGGCGAGGAGGACCGGGCGGGCGAGAGGGATTTCGGCCTCGTTCGCTGGCAGGGGGAGCACGTCCACGCGATCGTCCAAGGCGGGGATGCGGCCGAGGAGTTCGTCGCGGATCGCCTCCTCGAGGGCGAGGAAGCGCAGGCCTGGGGGCGGGGCTTCCATCAGCCCGCGCAGGTCGAAGCGCCTGAGCCAGGGCAGACGGCTGCGCCAGCCTTCGATGGCGTTGAGGAAGCCGTGCAGCACCATCTGCACGCGCACGTGCCGCCGTTCCAGGCCCGCGACCAGGCGGGCGGCGAACACCGCCGTCGGGCAGGCCTGGGCGAGCACGACGAGCACCGGCTCGCGGCGCGGCACGTCGGCGAGCGCGGCGCGCAGGGCGGCGACCTCCTCGCGGAAGCGGGAGAGGGAGACGACGTTGACCTTGTGGCGATGGGTGTTCGGGATCGGGATTTCGCCCACTGAAACGTTCGGCAGGGCGGCCAAAGCCGAATCAGCCCTCAATGCTGCGGCGTGGTCGGGGGCGCCCACCACGCGCACCGCCTGGCCAGGGGCAGCCCGTGCGATCGCCTGGCTCCAGGCGGCGTTGCCGAAGGCATGGCTGGTGCTGCCGTCGACCAGTTCGACGACCAGGATCACGACGCGGGTCTCGGCCTCGCGGACGGTGCGCGCTGCCCGCCGAGGAGGGAGGATTTTGCCGTGCCGAGTGCAAGCAGGACATGCGCCAGCGGCTCTCGTAGGGCGGGGGGAAGGCTGGCGATGCGCGCCTTCCACCGCCTCTTGCCACGCACCGCCTCGGCAGGAAGTAGGCCTAGGATTTCCCGCACCCCGGCCCAGTCCCGTCGCGCGAAGGCGAGTTCGAGGGCCTCAAGCCGCCGCCGCACGATGGAGGCGCGGATCGCCTCGGCGTACGGCGCAAGAGAAGGGCGGGTGGCGAGCACATAGTCCAGGATTCGCGCATCGCCGAGGTTCACCTTCTGCACGTCCGCCGAGAAGTTGCCCGGGTGCTTGCGGATGCCGACGGTGGGGGTGAGCAGCACGCCGAGCGGGGGGTGTTCGGCAAGCCGCAGCGCGGTCGCGAGGTCCTGGCTCATCCAGCCGTTCACCGCTGAATCCCAGGCGCCGAGGGCGCGGAACCGCTCGGCATGCACGACGAGCGCGGAGGGGAAGAAGGGCATGAAGCGGAGGAAGAGATCGACCACCGGGCGGTCGAACACCCCGGCCTTGTCGCCAATCGCTCTCAAATCGCGCCAGTAGCCTTCGGGTGCGTCGTCGAACTTGGTCGCTGCGCGCCACACCCCGTTCTCGACGATGCGGAAGTTGGCGTAGGCCGCGTTCAGCCGAGGCTCCGCCTGCCAAAGCGCGGCCATGCGCGCGAGGTGGTCACGCTCCCAGAGGTCGTCCGAATCGCAAAAGGCGATGAGTGAGCCGCGGGCAAGGCCAATTCCCCGGTTGCGTGCGGCAAGCTCGCCTGAATTCGCGATCCGCTCGACCCTGATCCGATCGCCGAAGCGGGCAAGAACGGCGGGCGTATCGTCGGTCGAACCGTCGTCGACCACGATTACCTCGAGGGCAGGCAGGCTTTGCGCGAGGATGCGCTCGAGCGTTTCTCCGACCAGTGCGGCCCGGTTGTAGGTCGGAACAACGACGCTCACGGGCAGGGTCATGACACATTCCGTGGGCGGATGTGACGGCGCGAACGGCCGAGCAGGCGATTGAGGTCGCGCACAAACGACCAGTCAATCATCTTTTGAAGCAGCACCTTGTTGTCGATGTTGGAGCCGAGCGGAAACATCGTCGGATGGACGACGGAAAGCGGCCTTGGCGCCTCGCGTTCGGCCCGCGCGACTCGCTCGGTCTCCAGGTGGCCCTCGGCGAGGAACAACACTGTATTCTGACGGTACCAGGGCTCGACTTTGGGGTCGGTCCATACCCGAGGACGGATCACGTCGAAGCGGAAGTAGCGGTGGGCGGCGAACAATTCGGCCCAGAAGTCTTGCCAACGCTCGTTCACGTGGTTGGTGCCGCCCTGTAGCGGGATGGCGGCGGAGAAGAGCACGGCCGGAGCGAGCCGGACGAGGTCGGCGACGAAACCCGCCGCGCGCTCAGGCGGCAGGTGTTCGGCAAGCTCCAGCGAGAGGGCGAGGTCGAAGCGGCGGTCGAGGTTGAAGGGCGGGCTGAGGTTCTGCGCGAAGAACCGCTCGGCCGGAATGCGCAGCGAAGCCCGAGCGTACTCTCCGTCGATGCCGAGCACGTCTTCCACCCCGGCCTCGAGCAAAGCCTTGACCCAGGTGCCCGCCCCGCAGCCGACGTCAACCGCGGAGGAAAAGGGGAGGATGCCGCGCAGGCATTCTATGACCACCGTGGCGGAACGGTACGAACCGTCCCCCTGCCTCTCGTAGTACGCCCTATCATACGGCGCCACGGCACCACCCCGACCCAATCGACGCCTTCTGGAAATCTCCCGATTGGCCGAAAAGTCAACCGAAACGTTGACGAGGCCGGAACGGTCCGTCCGCCGTCGTGGCGGGCCAGCGGCCGCCGCGTGCACGATGGCCTGCCGCGAAGCCTGCATGACACTGCATAGGAAGGGTGGATCGGGAAGCGCCGCTCTGCACATGACCGAGCCGCGTGCCACGACGGAGGCTCTTGCCGTGCCCGACGCCATCCTGGTCCTCAATGCCGGCTCCTCGAGCCTCAAGTTCACTGTCTTCGCGCTAGGGGAGGAGCTCTCGCCCATCGTCTCGGGGCTTGCCGAGGAACTTGCCAGCGCAGCGCGGTTCCGGGCAAGGAACGAGGCGGGCGAAGTGTTGGGCGAGCATGCGTGGCCGGACGGCGCGCCGGGCCACGAGGGCGCGATCGCTTTTCTCTTCCGCTGGCTCGGCGAGCACGTCCCCGACCTGACGGTGCGTGCGGTCGGCCACCGCGTGGTGCATGGGGGGGCGACCTACACCGCGCCGGTGCGGATCGACGCGGACCTGCTCGCCGCGCTCGAGGCGCTCGTGCCCCTCGCACCGCTGCATCAGCCGCACAACCTGCTGCCGATCAGGCTGGTCGCCGCGAAGAGGCCCGATCTGCCTCAGGTCGCCTGCTTCGACACCGCCTTCCACCGCACGGCACCCGACCTCGCCCAGGCCTTCGCCTTGCCGGCCGAGATCACCGCCCGCGGCGTGCGCCGCTACGGCTTCCACGGCCTCTCCTACGAATACATCGCCCGCACCTTGCCGCGGATCGACCCGCGCGCCGCGGCAGGCCGAACCATCGTGCTCCATCTCGGCAACGGTGCCTCCGCCTGCGCCATGCTTGGCGGGCGAAGCATTGCCTCCAGCATGGGCTTTACGGCTGTGGATGGATTGATGATGGGCACGCGCACAGGCGCCCTCGATCCCGGTGTGGTGCTCTACCTTATGGACGAGTTTGGCATGGATGCGCGCGCGATCGAAGACGTGCTGTACCGGCGCTCCGGCTTGCTCGGCGTCTCAGGCCTCTCTTCCGACATGCGGGTGCTGCTCGCTTCCGATGAGCCCGCCGCCCGCTTCGCCATCGATCTCTTCTGCTACCGCATTGTGCGCGAGGTGGGCTCGCTCGCTGCCGCCCTGGGCGGGCTCGATGCGCTCGTCTTCACCGCCGGCATCGGCGAGAACGCCTCCCCCATCCGCGCCAAGGTCTGCGCGCCGCTCGCTTGGCTCGGGATCGAGCTGGATGCGCAGGCCAATGAGGGGCGGGGGCTGCGGCGGATCAGCACGGAGGCGAGCCGGGTCGCGGTCTGGGTGGTGCCGACCGATGAGGAGCGCATGATCGCCCTCCACGTGCGCGAGGTGCTGTCGCTCTAGCCGCGGGGCCGTCGGCCTCTGTCGCCCGCGCGGGCCTGGGCCTAGGCTCAGGCGGATGGACTCTGGCCTTGGGCGCGCGGTCGCCGCCCTCTCCGTCACGCAGATCCTCGCCTGGGGGGCGCAGACCTACGCCATCGCCGTGCTCGCTCCGGCGATCGCGCGCGATGAGGGCTGGTCGGCGAGCACGATCTTCTCCGCCTATTCGGCTGCCTTGCTTGTGCAGGGCCTCGCCTCGTTCCCTGCCGGCGTTCTGGTCGATCGCTTCGGGGGAAGGGCGGTGATGACGGTGGGGGCGGTGTTCTCCGCCGCGGCCCTCGCCCTCGTCTCGGTCGCGTCAAGCCCAGCGCTGTTCCTCGCCGCCTGGTGCCTGGTGGGGGTGGCGATGGCGATGACCCAGTACGAGCCCGCCTTCGCGACGCTGACGGCTGCTGCGCCGACGCGCGAGCAGGCAAGGCGGGCGATCACGCTGCTCACCTTCGCGGGCGGGCTTGCTTCCACCGTCGCCTGGCCAGTGAGTGCCGCCCTTTTGCCGGGCTTCGGGTGGCGCGGCGTGTGGCGGCTTTGGGCCGGGGCGATGCTTTTCCTCGCCGCACCCCTCCACGTTGCGCTGCTGCCACCGGCAGGGCACGGGGCGTCAGCGGCATCACCGAAGGTGATGCGCGGCGTGTTGCGCCTCGCTGCCTTCTGGGCTGTTGCCATCGCGTTCACGGCCGGGGCGGTGCTCTTCTCTGCTATGGCCGCCCATGCGATTGCCATGCTGGAGGCGACGGGACTGCCGCCCGAGAGCGCGGTCGCCATCGCTGCCCTGATCGGGCCCGCCCAGGTCGCGGGGCGTGTGCTCGAGTTCCTCGGCCTCGCCCGCGTCCGCCCCTCCCGCCTCGCTGTCGCCGCCGCCACCGCCCAGCCGCTGGCTCTCGGTCTGCTGATGGCGGCGTTCGGCCGGCCTGGGCTTGCGGTCCTCGCGGTGCTGCTCTATGGCGCTTCGGGCGGCATTCTCACCATCGTTCGCGGCACGCTGCCGGCTGAGCTGTTCGGGCGTGAACGCTACGGCACCATCGCCGGCGCCATCGCCGCCCCCTCCATAGCCGGTCGTGCCGCCGGACCGCTGATCGGCGCAGCCCTGTTCGAGCACGCAGGACGGGTCTGGGCACCCGTTCAGGCCGTGCTGATCGGGCTTGGCCTCGTTGGTGTGGGCGCTCTTGCCGCGGTGGCTGTGTTCTCCCGCCACCCGACTGACGAACCGGTGTGATCCACAACACACACGAACCAGTTTCGCCTCCTTAACGTCCTGTGCATCGACAGCATGGGTGCGGCCGATGGAGGAAAGAGAGGACCGTGGCACAGACACCACAGGGGCCCCGCAAGGGCGCGCAGGACCAGGACGCGTTCGAGCCGCCACCGGCCCCAAGCGAAGCTGCGGAGGGCTTCGCCAGCCCAGACGAAGAGAATGAGGGCGCGGGATTCGGCACCGAGGCGGTCGATGCCGAACTTCTCTCTTTGAAGGAGGAGCTCGAAAAGAAGCTCTTTGCGCGCGAGAACGGCCACCTGAAGACCTACGCCGCCGGCGAAGCGTTGCAAGGGGCGGACAACATCGTCGGCCTCGGCATCGGCCCGGCTATGCGCGACTTCGAATCGGTGGGCTCCAAGGGCCCGGGCGCGCCTGTGCTCAACGTCTGCGTCGCCGAGCCGATGAGCATGGACGAGGCGAAGGCCGCGCTGGTCGACAAGTTCGGCGCCCGCGCGCTTGCCTCGGACGGCGAGCCGGCGAACGTGATCCGCACCCGCATCATCGACGCCTTCTCGCACCGCCACCGCGAACGCCCCGCGCCCTGCGGCATCTCGGTCGCGCATGTGCGGGTGACCGCTGGCACGCTCGGCATGCTCGCCCGCCGCCGCTCGGCCTGGGGCGACCGCCTCAATCGCCTGCTGATGCTCTCCAACAACCACGTGCTCGCCAACGCGAACGATGCTTGCATCGGCGAGCCGATCATCCTGCCCGGCGCCTTCGACGGTGGGCGCCATCCGGCGGATCGCATCGCGATCCTCGAACGCTGGGTGCCCATCACCTTCGGCGAGGGCGGAGCGAACTTCGTTGACTGCGCCACCGGCTGGTGCTGGCCGGACCGGGTACGCAAGGAATTCATCTACCTCTCAGGGTCGGGCTTCCTCTCAGGGTCGGGCTTCGCCTGTTTCCATGTCGGCAAAGCCCCGGTTGCGGCGCATGCGGCATGATTGTCGGCAAGTCAGGCCGCACCACGCAGCTCACCTCCGGCCGGGTGATCGACAGCAACGCCTCGCTGAGGGTGAACTTCGGCGGCGGGCGGTTCGCCAACTACCGCGACCAGATCGCCATTCGCGGCCTGAACGGCGACTTCAGCGCGCCCGGCGATTCGGGCTCGCTGATCTGGACTTGGAACCCGCCGCGCACCCCGGTGGGCCTGTTGTTCGCAGGCGGCGGCCTTACGTGTGCAAAAGGAGCGGTCCGGCCGCGTGTTGGCCGCTCTCGACACCCAGTCGGTGGTGTCAGCCGGGCGGGCTAGCCGAGAGAAGCGGGGGCGCGGCCGGGCAGGCCGTGCGCCCAAACGACGCCCGCGAGGAGCGTGCACCATGGCAACAGACCCACCCTTCATCTCGCCTGACCCGTCTGCCGCCAGCATGGGCCTAGTCGAGTACCGCCCGGAGGAAAGCGATCCGGCCCGTGCCGCGGTCGAGGCCGCGCTGTTCGCGCTTGCGGGCGTGCGCGGCGTGGGCGAGGGGCGCGACGCGATCGGCGGGCCGGCTTGGCTTGCCTACGTGGTCGATCGCGCCACTACCGCGCGCTTGCCCGCGCGGCTTGTAGGCCGGGCGGTGATCGCCGAAGTCACGGGCGAGATCGACGCCCTGCCGCGCTGAGGGCGCGGACGCACGCCCGGCGGCCAGTCGCAGCGGGGGTAGCGCGGTTGCGCCTCCGAAATGCCCGACTTGCCCCCTAGATACAGCGCCATGTCCTTTTTTCGTGTTTACGGCCGCGTGCTTGGCCTGCTCGCGCCCGAGAAGCGAGTCGCGATCGCGCTTGCTCTCGCCAACGTGTTGCTTGCCGCCCTCACCTTCGCTGAACCGGTTCTGTTTGGGCGCGTCATCGACACACTGAGCGAGGCGGCTGGGCGCGAGGCCTCAGCCGTATGGTCGGATACCCTCGCTTTGCTCGCGGTCTGGGCCGCGGTCGGGCTCTCGGGGATCGCCTGCGCGATCCTGGTCTCGCTCGCCGCCGATCGGCTCGCGCACCGCAACCGGCTCGCCGCCATGCATCGCTTCTTCGAGCATGTGCTGCGCCTGCCCCTCTCCTTCCATGGTGAGGCGCATTCGGGGCGGCTCCTCAAGATCATGCTTGCCGGATCAGACAACATGTTCTGGGTCTGGCTCGGTTTCTTTCGCGACCATCTCGCCACTTTTGTGATCGCACTTGCCCTGTTGCCGCTGACCCTGTTTCTGAATTGGCGGCTCGCGTTGCTGCTCATTGCGCTCGCTGCGCTGTTCGCTGTGGCCTCCGCTTATGTCATTCGCCGCACCAACGAACGCCAGCGCGCAGTGGAGGCCTACCACGCCTCGCTTGCCGGCACGGCCTCGGATGCGCTCGCCAACGTCACGGTGGTGCAGTCCTTCGTCCGCCTCGGCGCCGAGGCCGCGCTGTTTCGCGACACGATGCGGCGCTTGCTCGCCGCGCAGTTTCCGGTTCTCAACTGGTGGGCGCTGCTCAATGTGGCCACGCGCGCAGCCTCCACCCTCACCGTGCTCGCGATCTTCGTGCTCGGCACCGCGCTGCATCTCGAGGGCCGCGCCTCGGTGGGCGAAATCGTCACCTTTATGGGCTTCGCCACGCTGCTGATCGGGCGGCTCGAACAAGCGGTGGGGTTTGTGTCCACGCTCTTCCTGCAGATGCCGGCGGTTGCGCAGTATTTCGAGGTGATGGACACGCGCTCCAACGTGCCGGAACGCGAGGGTGCCCTCGCCTTGCCGCGGGTGGCGGGGCGCGTAGCGTTCGAGGAGGTTCGCTTCGCCTATCCTGGCGGCCCTCCTGTTTTGGATGGTGTATCCTTCACCGTTGAACCAGGCCGCACGGTCGCACTCGTCGGCGAAACGGGAGCAGGCAAATCCACCGCCATGGCGCTCCTGCAACGGCTGTGGGATCCGCAATCGGGCCGCATCACCATCGACGGCATCGATCTACGAGACATAACGCTTGACTCCCTTCGCGCGCAGATCGGCGTCGTGTTCCAGGAGGCGATGCTGTTCAATCGCTCGATCGCCGACAATCTGCGCGTGGGCAAGCCGGATGCGACCGACGCCGAGCTCGAGGATGCTTGCCGGCGCGCCGAGGCGCATGACTTCATTCTGCGCCAGCCGCAGGGCTATGCGACGATGGTGGGAGAACGGGGGATCACCCTTTCGGGCGGGCAAAAGCAGAGGCTGGCCATCGCGCGGGCGCTTCTAAAGGATCCGCCCATCCTTATCCTCGACGAGGCGACCTCGGCTTTGGATGCGGCGACCGAGGCGCGCGTTCAGGCAGCACTGCGGGAGCTGATGCGCGGGCGAACGACCTTCATCATTGCGCATCGTCTCTCCACCGTCCGCGAAGCGGACGAGATCTTGGTGTTCGAGCGAGGCAGAATTCTCGAGCGTGGTTCCTATGCTGAGCTGGTGGCGCGCGGCGGAACCTTTGCCGCGCTTGTTCGCTCACAGCTGGCGCCGGTGAGTTGAAACCAGCGAGGGGCCGATAGGCCCCTCGCGCGCCCTCCTCCCCGATGGTCGGGCCAAAGCGGCGCGACCATCGAGAGCAGCGCCCTCCGCTGGGGGTGCAGGGGACGCCCGCGTCCCCCGTTCGTCCTGTCCGCGTTTGTCTTGTCCTTTCTGCCTTTCAGCCTGCTTGTTGGATGGCGGAGAGGAGCCACGGCCCGCCCTGGACGCGCACGAAGGTCCAGTACTCGGTTGCCGTAGTGCGGGGTGCGGTAGCAGGCATGGAGGCGGCAGCAGCGCTCATCGGCACGTCCTCATCCACCAGACTGTAGCGCATGGCGACGGTCACGTACTCGCGCGCGCCTTCGCGCCAGGCCTCGGCCACATCGCCCTCCTCGAAGGCGAGGTCGCGCACGCGATTGCGCACGCCCCGTCGCGCGTCCTCGTCCAGTTGCTCGGTGAGGTAGCCGAGCATCTCCGGGGTGACGAGGCGGGCGAGACGGTCTCGGTCTGCCTCGCTCCACGCCGCCTGCACTTCGTGCAAGGCGCGCTCGAAGGCGGCAAGGTCCGCCTCAGTCACGACGATCGGCTCCCGCGCAACACCGTCCGCCGCCCCGGTGCGGGCGAACGACTCCCCGACATCTGGGATCGGCGAGCGGGCGAAAGGAGAGGCTGCGGGCGCCGCGGCGGCCGTTGCGGCGGTGGGCGCCCCACCGCGCATGGCGCGGAACAGGCGGAACGCGAGCCATACGAGGCCGCCGATCAGCAGGAGTTGCAGCAGAACGCCGAGGAAACCTGCGAAGCCCGCACCGAAGAAGCCGGAGCCCATCATCAGGCCCAAGAGGCCGCCGGCGAGCAGCCCGCCCATCAATGCCGTGCCAAACCCCGGCCGGGCGGCCTGCGCCATGCCAGGCTGAGCTGCCCCAGGCGTGGCTGCGGGCCGCTGCGTCTGGGCAGGGGCCGGTGCGGGCTGGGTGGAGCGCTGCACCGGCTGGGCGGGCTGCGGGGCAACCCGCGTCGGCGGTGGTGGCGAATAGGTTTGCGCCCCGCGGCTGCCCATGCTGCCACCGCGGCCCGCCCGGGCCTCGGCGATGGCGGGGGCGAGAGCCAAGGTCAGCGCAGCGGCAACAGCCGTGTAGAGAGCGAAGCGTTGCATGGCGTCCTTCTTACAGCTTTGCACCACCCTGCGCGAAACATGGGGTGGAAGGACGAAAAAGGCGAGCCCTCAACAACGGTTTCGCTCTGCCGGCGCCGCAGCGTACAGTGGAGGTGCGCCCCCCCCTCCCCCCGCTCGGAGCGTCCGTGATGGAAATTCCGCTCGGCACCCTTGTCCTTGTCGCCCTGTTCGTGCTCGGCATCGTCACTGTGGCGCGCGGGGTGCGCACCGTGCCGCAAGGCGAGGTGTGGACCGTGGAGCGCTTCGGCGCGTTCATCCGGCTCCTTCGCCCGGGCCTGAACTTCATCATACCTTTCATCGACGGCATCGGAAAACGAATCAATGTGCAGGAGGTCGTGCTGGACATTCCCGAACAAGCGGTGATCACGCGCGACAATGCGACCGTTGGTGTCGACGGCATTGTCTACTACCGCGTGATGGACGCGGCGAAGGCGGCCTACGCAGTCCAGGACCTCACCACCGCGCTCTCTGCCCTTGCCATGACCAACATCCGTGCGGTGATCGGCGAGATGGACCTCGATGCGACCCTTTCGGGACGGGACCGGATCAATGCCCAGCTACTCGCCATTCTTGATGGCGCGACTGACCCCTGGGGTGTAAAGGTAAGCCGGGTGGAGATCCGCAAAATTGAGCCGCCCGAGAACCTGATCCGCGCGATGAACTTGCAGATGACGGCGGAGCGCGAACGCCGCGCAACGGTGGCCAAGGCGGAGGGGGAACGGGAGGCCGAGGTGAAACGGGCGGAAGGTGCCAAGCAGGCGCAGATCCTGGAGGCGGAAGGACGGAGAGAGGCCGCGATGCGCGATGCTGAAGCGCGCGAACGCTTGGCCGAAGCAGAGGCGAATGCGACCCGCATGGTGGCAAATGCCGCAGCAGGGGCAGGTGAAGCGGCACTCCGCTATTTCATCAGCGACCGCTACGTGAAGGCGATCGAGGCGCTGGCGCAAAGCCCAAACCAGAAGATCATCCTCGTTCCTCTCGAAGCCTCGGCGCTTGCCGGCGCGATGACAGCAGCACTTGCCATGCTGAGGCCTGAGCAGGTTGCGGCCGAGGCGTCGAAGCCTCCGGCCGCGCAAGGACCAACCCCGTGGACGACGCGCTGATCTGGGTCCTGATCGGTGTGGTGCTCGTCGTCCTCGAGGCGCTGGTTCCGGGCGTTTATTTGCTGTGGATCGGCCTCGCCATGGTCGGGTCCGGGCTTTACGCGTGGTGGTTCGGGGCCTCGTTCGGCGCCAAGGTTGGGGTGTTTCTCGCGTTGCTCGCCGCGGGGGTGGCAGTGGCCCTGCGGCTCAAGCGCCGGCAAAGGAGCGAGGCGCGGGTGAACGTGCCGGAGGCCGGCCTGGTCGGGCGCATCGGCACGGTCGTCGCGGCTGAGCCGGCGCGCACACGCGTGCGGGTTGGCGACACAGAGTGGACGGCGCGGCTCGCTGGCGAGGCGCGCGCAGGCGACGCCGTGCGAGTGGAAGGGGTAGATGGCACGACTCTGATTGTGCGGCGTGTGGCGGGCAGCGAGGCGTGAGTCGCGTGCCCTACCTCCTCGCCGCCCTCGTTGCGGTCGCGGTTGCTGTATCGCAGATCGGGCTAAGTGAGGCGCGCGAGCTTCGCCTTGCCACCTGGAACATCTCTTGGCTCACCTTCAAGCCGCCCGGCCATCCTGATCTTCCGCAGGGCTTCCGCCTGCGCACGGAGGACGATCTCCGTCGCCTGCGCGCCTATGCGGCGGAACTGAACGCCGATGTGATCGCCCTGCAGGAGGTGGACGGACCGCTCGCTGCCGCCCGGGTGTTCGACTCCCGCGCTTACGAATTTCATTTCGCCGACGAACGGGACGTTCAGCGGGCGGGGTTTGCCATTCGCCGTGGGCTCACCTGGCGCGCCAACCCTGATCTGGTCGAACTCGACCTTGTCGCGCACGCACGGCATTCGCTTCGCCGCGGGGCGGACATCACCGTCACTGTTGCGGGGCGCGAGCTGCGGTTGCTGTCCATTCACCTTCGCGGTGGCTGCGTGCGCGACGACCTTGATGATCCGCAGCGTGTGGCCTGTGTGCAGTTGCGTCGCCAGGCTGAGATCCTGGCCGGCTGGGTGGTGAGGCGTGAACGCGAACAAGCGGCCTACGCTGTGCTCGGCGACTTCAATCGCAACCTCTCCGACGAGGACGGGTTCTGGCGGATCCTCGCGGGGGGCTTCGCCCTGACACGCGCCACCAATGGCCCAAACCCGTGCTGGGGCCTTGGCCGCCCCTTTATCGATCACATCGTGCTCGGCGGGGCAGCGCGCAGCTGGCTTGTGCCGAACAGCCTCTCCGTCCTTGTCTATCGTGAACGCGATGCCGAAGTCTGGCAGGAGCGGCTGTCGGACCATTGCCCCGTCTCTGCGGTCCTCGATGTGGCCCGTGCGGAGGCACCGCTGCGACACTGGTTTTGGCCCTTCGCACCGCGACCATCGGGAGCGGTGCCTTAGGCAGGGGGCGCGGGGGACGCGCGCGTCCCCCGTTCCTAGGGGTGAGCTTTCGGGATGAGCCTCTAAAAGGTAAAGGTAAAAAGAAAAACGCGAGGGGCCGATGGGCCCCTCGCGCACCCAATAAGCGCGGCCCTCCCGATGGTCGGGCCGGAAGATCACAGTTCGGAATAGCTGCCGTTGCGCCAGACGTAGAAGACGTAGTCGGGCACGGTCACGTCACCTTTGGCGTCGAAGCTGATCTCACCGAGCACGCTTTTCCAGGGGCCCTGTGATTTCAACACCTGCGCGACGCGGCGCGGATCAGTCGTGCCAGCCTTCTTCACAGCATCGGCCCAGATTTGAATCGCCGCGTAAGTGTAAAGCACGTACCCCTCAGGGTCGATGTTGCGCGCGCGGAACCGCGCCACCACCTCCGCCGCTGCCGCGCGCTTGCGCGGGTCCGACGAGAAGGTCATCAATGTGCCCTCTCCCGCTGGCCCTGTAATCTGCCAAAACTCGTTGGTGACGAGGGCATCGCCGCCGATGGCGACCGCGCGCAGGCCACGTTCGCGCATCTGGCGCGTAATCAGACCCGCCTCCGTGTGATAGCCGCCGAAATAGACAACATCCACGTTCGCCTGCTGCAGGCGGGAGACGATGGCGGAATAGTCGCGCTCGCCTGCCACATAGGCAAGATAAAGCACTTCCTGCAGCCCCGCTGCGTTCATCGCCTTCTTCGTTTCGTCGGCGAGCCCTTTGCCGTAGGCTGAGTTGTCATGCAGAATCGCAACGCGTTTGCCGGCGAAGTTCTTCGCGATAAACTGGCCGGCAATGCTGCCCTGCTGGTCGTCGCGGCCGCAAACGCGGAACGTGTTCCACGAGCCCTCGTCCGTATAGCGCGGGTTGGTCGAGGCCGGGCTGATCTGCAGCACCCCCTCCTCGGCATAAACCTTGGACGCGGGGATCGAAGAGCCGGAGCAGAAGTGGCCGGCGACGAAGCGCACGCCGCGCCCGACTAGCTGGTTTGCCACCGAAACGGCCTGTCGCGGGTCGCAGGCATCATCGCCGATCTCGAGCACGAGCTGCTGGCCGAGCACGCCGCCCGCGGCATTGATGTCGGCTACCGCCATCTCGGCCCCGGCCTTCATCTGCGCTCCGAAGGCGGCGTATTGGCCGGTCATGGGACCAGCGGTGGCGATGCGGAGCTGGGCCTGGGCTGCACCGGTGCTGATCGCCAGTGCGGCGGCTGATGCGGCCGCGATCAAAGTTCGTCTCAGCATGTCTCCCTCCATGCACTGAGCTCGCCTGGAAGCGGGCGAGGCACGGGCAAATCGTAACGAACGCAATCGGTTTCGAAAAGCGCGACGATACGCTCTTCCTAATCCTAGCGCGCGTCTTGGGCCCGCCCGCCCTCGAGATAGGCCGCCCGGACCTCGGGCCGTGCCAACAGCTCGGCCCCTGTTCCCTGCATGGTGATGGTTCCATTCACCAGCACGTAGCCGCGATGGGCAAGCCGCAGCGCGTGATAGGCGTTCTGCTCCACGAGAAGAACAGTGAGCCCGCGGTCGCGGTTCAGGTCACGGATCGCGGCGAAGATCTGCCGCACCACCATCGGTGCCAATCCGAGCGAGGGCTCGTCGAGCAGCAGGAGGCGAGGCCGCATCATCAGCGCACGCGCGATCGCGAGCATCTGCTGTTCGCCCCCCGACAAAGTGCCGCCCCGTTGCGCAAGCCTCTCCTTCAGCCGTGGGAAAAGGCCGCACACGAAGGCGAGGTCCTCGGCGAAATGGCGGCCTTCCAACACTTCTGCCCCCATGCGCAGGTTTTCGTACACAGTCATACGTGGGAAAATGCGTCGTCCTTCAGGCGCCTGCGCGATACCGCGACGCATGATCACGTGGGTGGGCAGGCCCGTAATGTCCTCGCCATCGAACAGAATCCGGCCTGACTTCGGTGCGGGGCTGCCGCAAATCGTCATCATCAAAGTCGATTTGCCTGCCCCATTCGCGCCGATGAGGGTGACGATCTCGCCGCGGCCGACCGTGAGCGACACGCCTTTTAGCGCGACGATCGCACCATAGGCGGCGACGACATTCTCGACCACCAGCATCGGCTCTACCCTTGAAGCCGGCGGCACTGTGGCGGGGATAGGGGTCGCGCCCCCGCTCATCCGCCGTGAAGCGCGGCATCCACCGCCAGCGCCTCTTCCTCCTCGACGCCGAGATAGGCCGCGATCACCTTTGGATCGTCGCGCACCTCGGCCGGCGTGCCGTCCGCGATCTTGCACCCGTAGTCGAGCACGACGACGCGATCCGAGATGCCCATGACCACGCTCATGTCGTGTTCGATCAGCAGGATTGAGGTTCCCATCTCTTTGATCGACACGAGAAGCATTGCGAGCTCCTCGCTTTCGCGCGGGTTGAGACCGGCTGCGGGCTCATCAAGGCAAAGGAGCACGGGTTCTGTGCACATCGCCCGCGCGATCTCAAGCCGGCGTTGCGCCCCGTAGGGCAGCGCGCCGGCTGGGTCGTCGGCGCGCTCGATCAGCCCCACACGCTCAAGCCAGAGGCGGGCTCGCTCAATCCCTGCGCGTTCGCGCGTACGAAATGGGCCGAAGCCGAGGAGAGCAAGCGGCGTACGGCCCCCTTCGCGCATCAACCGATTGTGCTGCGCGACCATGAGGTTCTCTAGCACGGTCATGCCGCTGAACAGGCGGATGTTTTGGAAGGTGCGCGCAAGCCGCGCGCGCGACGTGATGCGGTGCTGCGCGAGCCGTTCCAGCGCGAAGGTTGCACCATCAGCGTGGCGGACAGTGATGCGCCCAGCGCTTGGCCGGTAGAAACCGGTGAGGCAATTGAACACCGTTGTTTTGCCGGCGCCGTTCGGGCCGATGATGGCGGTGATCTCGCCCCGTTGCGCGGCGAAGGAAAGGGCGTCGACCGCGATGAGTCCGCCAAAACGCATAGTGAGACCCTCGACGACAAGGATCGGGTCTGTCGGTATTGGGCTCATCCTCGCCCTTCCCCGACATGCGCCGCCGCGACCCCGCGGCGTTCCTTCAACGCGACCGAAGGCTCGCGCGTTGCGACAAGGCCGCGCGGGCGCCAGACCATAATGGCGACCATGGCGAGGCCGAAGACGAGCATTCGGAACTCCTCGAGATCGCGGAACAGTTCGAAACCGCCGATCATCACAATCGCCGCTGTTGCAACACCGAGCTGGCTTCCCATGCCGCCGAGCACGACGATGGCAAGGATGAGCGCGCTCTCGATGAAGGTGAAGGACTCAGGGCTGATGAAGCCTTGCCGGGTGGCGAAGAAGGCGCCAGCGAACCCGCCGAACATCGCCCCCGTGGCGAAGGCGGTGAGCTTCACTGCAACCACAGAGAGGCCGAGAGAGCGGGCGGCGATCTCGTCCTCGCGCAAGGCTTCCCACGCCCGCCCAATCGGGTGTTGGCGAAGCCGGATGGTGACCAGGTTGGTAAGCAGGGCGAGGGCAAGGATGAGGTAGTAGAGGAAGATCACACGATGCAGGGGCGAGGGCTCAAGGCCGAAAAACCCGGCGAAAGTGCCCGGGCCTCCCGCCATCGAGAAAGGCAGGCCAAAGAAGGTAGGGCGCGGGATGCCGCTCAATCCGTTTGGCCCCCCGGTCAGACTGACCCAGTTGAGAAGCACGACGCGGATGATCTCGCCGAAGGCGAGGGTGACAATGGCGAGATAGTCGCCGCGCAGCCTGAGCACGGGAAAGCCAAGGATGATGCCCCAGGCGGCGGCCAACAGCCCCGTCAATGGCAGCGCGGCCCAAAAGCCGATATCGAAATATTTCGCCATCAGGGCATAGCCGTAGGCACCGACGGCATAGAAGGCGACATAGCCGAGATCAAGCAAACCCGCGAGCCCGACCACGATGTTCAGGCCCCAACCCAGCATGACGTAGGTCAGAACCAAGGTGGCGAGATCGATTTCGTATCGGCCCGCCCCAGGAATGAACGGCAGAGCGAGAGCGAAGAGGAGAAGGGCGAGGCCGGCCGCTTTGCCGAGGGTCGGGGCGAAACCAGGGGGCACGAGGCGAAAGCGCGGGGCGGGGGTGGCAAGCGCGGCACGCCCAGCCCGGCGCGCCATGAACGCGCCAAGCGCAAGCCTGCCGACAAACACGCAAGCGATGGCGCCGAACAGGAGGCCCGGGCGGGGGATCACGGTCAGGCCACGTTCTGCGGGGACTGTCTGCAGGCCAAGAAGCGGCGCACCGAGCCCGAGCGCCACGAGCGCTGCCAGCACAGCATCGCGCAGGATATGCCCTGCTTGCCCGGTGCGCGTCGCCGCCCGCGCACCGACCGCCGCCTCGTGCCGCATCATCGCGCGCGCCCTTTCCCCCACCCGCTCATACCTTTTCGACCTCGTTCCGGCCAAGCAGGCCCGAAGGCAAAAAGATCAGCGTGATGGCGAGAATGGAGAAAGCGGCGACGTCTTTGTACTGGACGGAAAGATAGGCCGACCAAAAGGTCTCAATCAGGCCGATGAGAAGCGCACCGAGAACCGCACCGGGCAGGCTGCCAATGCCGCCCAGGACGGCGGCGGTGAAGGCTTTGATGCCGGCGATGAAGCCGATGTAGAAGTCGATAACGCCATAGTAGAGCAAGTACATCAGGCCCGCCACTGCAGCGAGTGCAGCGCCGATCACGAAGGTGAGGCTGATCGTGCGGTCCGTGTCGATCCCCAACAGTGCGGCCATGCGGCGGTCCTGTTCGCATGCTCGCATCGCGCGCCCTAAAGAGGTGCGGGCGATGAGCAGTGTGAACACCGTCAGCATGACCAGCGTGGTGACGATGATCAGAATCTGCATCCAGGAGATCGTCACTTCAATTGAGCCGGTGGAACGCAGCACGAGCCCGCCCGTCACGAGCGGTTCCATCGGCTTGACGCGGGCACCCTGCGTCACTTGCACGAAATTCTGCAGGAAGATGCTCATGCCGATCGCGCTGATCAGGGGCGCAAGCCGGAAGGAACCGCGCAGCGGGCGATAGGCGATACGCTCCACCGTATAGCCCCAGAGCGCGGTGAACCCCATAGCGAAGACGAGCACCAAAACCAGCGCGAGGGGAACGAAACTGATGCCGGCAAGGCCCAGGAGCAAAAAGCCGATCAGTGAGACGAACGCGCCCACCATAAAGATGTCGCCGTGGGCGAAGTTGATCATGCCAATGATCCCGTAGACCATCGTGTAGCCGATTGCGATCAGCCCGTAGATCATGCCGAGCGTGAGGCCGTTGACGAGCTGCTGCAGGGCGTAATCCACGTCTCTCCTCCCCCTCGCGTCTGGCGACGACCTCTTCAGCAATGACAGGATCGCGTTGGGTTCGCAATCGGCGGCTTGCGCCTTTGGTCGAGGGCGGCAAGCGACGATAGGCTCGACACTGAAGTCGGGGGAGACGTCGATGAACCAGCATCGTCTGTTGCGCCGCCGTGCCGAGGACGGCCGTCCTGTCGGGGTCGGGCTGATCGGCTGCGGCAAATTCGCCTCGATGTTCCTCGCCCAGCTCCCCCGCACGCCGGGGCTCGCTGTGCGGGCGATCTCAGATCGCGATCCCGCGCGGGCGCACGCTAGGTTCGGCAAAAATCGACTGGAACCGGAACGGCTGGCCCGGTCCGTGGCCGATGCCAGGGAGGGTCGCACTCTCCTCACGGAGGATGTCCAAGCGGTCGTGTCGCATCCCGAAATCGAGGTGATCATCGAGGCAACGGGCGACCCGAAGGCGTGGCCGCTGCACGCGCTCTCTGCCATCGCGGCTGGCAAGCACGTGGTGATGGTGAACGTGGAGGCCGGCATGCTGGTCGGGCCCTTGCTCGCCGAACAGGCACGGTGTCAGGGCGTGGTCTATTTGCTCGCCTAGGGTAAGCAGCCGGCGCTGATCTGCGAACTGGTAGATACTGTTTGCACGTCGGGATTCAGCATCGTCGCTGCCGGCAAGGCAACGAAGGATCTGCCCGAATGCCATGCTTCAACGCCGAAGACGGTCTGGCAACGTTACGGCGTCGATCTCGAAAGAGCGGGTGCGGCAGGGGTGAAGCCGCGCATAGTCCACTCCTGTCTTGATGGCACGAAAAGTGCAGTCGAGAGGGCAGCGGTGGCCAACGCCACGGGGCTTGCTGCACCGGAGGATGGGCTTCGTTTTCGGCCCTGCGGAGTCGATGACCTTGCCCGTGTGCTTCGCCCGCGCGCGGCGGGCGGCGCGCTCGCTGCGCGAAGGAACGTTGCTGATCGGGCTTGCCGACGGGGTGACGCTGGGCGGGGCCGTGCATGCCGGCGAGATGGTACGAAGCGGGGATGTCGTGCTCGACGACACGGACCAGGTGGTACAGCTGCGGAGAGACATGGAGCGCAAGCCTGCGCTGGCGGCAGCGTAGCGGGCCAGGGTCGGGCGAGAGGTTCTTGCGGCTGAGCCACGCCACGGCTATCGCGCCCGCCATGACCATCCTCGTCACCGGCTGTGCTGGGTTCATCGGCTTCCATTTGGCGCGCGCCTTGCTCGAACGCGGCGAGCGCGTGGTGGGCTTTGACAGCCTCAACGCCTACTACGACCCCGCGCTCAAGTCGGCGCGGCTTGCCATCCTACAGCAGCATCCTGGCTTTGCCTTCGTGCGCGGCGACCTCGCCGATCAGGCTGCAGTGCTTGCACTCAGCGCATCCCACCCAGCGATCGACCGCATCGTCCATCTCGCCGCGCAGGCCGGCGTTCGCTATGCCGAGCGCGACCCCTTCGCCTACGCCGACGCGAATCTCAAAGGCCAGGTGACGGTGCTGGAGCTGGCTCAACGGCTGCCGCGTCTGTCGCATGTTTTGTATGCGTCCTCTTCTTCCGTCTATGGCGGTAACGCCAAGGTGCCCTTCGCCGAGACAGACGCGGTGGAGCGGCCGCTGAACCTCTACGCCGCATCGAAGCGGGGTGCGGAGCTGATTGCCCAGGCCTACGCGCACTTGTACGGTCTGCCCTGCACGGGGCTTCGCTTCTTCACCGTCTATGGGCCGTGGGGGCGGCCCGACATGGCGTACTTCTCCTTCGCCGAGGCGATTGCGGCGGGACGCCCCATCACCGTCTATGCGAGCGGGGCGCTCAAGCGCGACTTCACCTGGATCGAGGACATTGTTGTCGGCTTGATCGGCGCTCTGGAGGCGGGGCCGGCGGTCGCGGCGCGGCCGGACGAGCCGGGTGGCGCCCCGCACCGGCTCTACAATCTCGGCAACCACCGTGCAGAATCGGTCGAGCATCTCGTCACCCTTCTCGAACGCGCCTTGGGCAAGCCCGCCATCCGAGAGACCGCACCGAAGCCGAGGGCGGACGCGCCCGAAACCTTCGCCGACATAAGCCGCGCAGCAGAAGATTTCGGTTTTGCACCGACCACCACGCTGGAGGAAGGCATCCCGCGCTTCGTCGCCTGGTTTCGCGCCTGGAAGGGACTGTGAGGTCCGACCTCAATTGCCGGATGGAGGGTCGAAAAAGCGCGGATCGATAAACCGGAATAAATTGGGGTCAAAACGGCCACCGATCTCGATGTCGAGAAGCGTGACGCGCACGGTTTGCCGCTGCGCGTCTGTCACCAGCCATTGGCGGAGCACGAGCGGGGGTTCGGTGAAGACGAGCAGAAGCGATCCCTCCTGCGCGCGCCCGCGGCGGATCAAAGTCGCTTGAATCACCCCCTCGCCGCGGACGAGGCGTATGGTCTGCGCCTCCCCCTCGTCGAGCTGAATTCGCTCAGCGAGCAGAAGCGAGAGTGGTGTCGCGCCAAGAGGAATGTGGCTCGTCTGCATCACCGAACGGTCGTGGAAGATGACGAAGCGGCCATCGGCGACGAGCAGGATGGGGCTCGGCGGGTCGTACTCGAATCGCATGCGCCCGGGGCGCGCTAGCCATAGCCGCCCCGTTGCGGTTCCGCCACGGGCATCGACCTGCACGAAGCGGGCAGTGAGGGTGCGGATGCCGTCGAGATAGGCCTCAAGGCGTGCGAGTTCGGCCCGATCAGCGGTGGAGAGCGGGGCGGGCGCGGCCTCTGGCGCGGGGTCGGTGCGCCGCGGCGGCACACCGGTCGGGGGGGGAGCGGCGCGGTTCTGCTGCGCGGCGATCTGGCCAGCGGGAAGGGAGGCGAGCCCGGCAAGGAGGAGTCGACGATGCATGGCACGCCTTGTAGGCGGGCATGCGCCCAGCCGCACCACAGCGCCGCGTGAGCCGCCACCGCTTGCGGGCCGGCTGCCCGGCGTGTTCCATCTCGACGCCAGGAAGGAGACGCCACCCATGGGCCGCCAGCTTGCGGTCGCGATCCAGATGGATCCGATCGAGACCATCGACATCGACGCTGACTCCACCTTTGTGCTCGGGCTGGAGGCGCAGGCGCGCGGCTACATGATCTGGCACTATTTGCCGCGGCATCTCTCGCTGTCAGCTGGCCGCGTGGTGGCGCGCGCTCGGCCCGTTTCGCTTAGGCGGGAGAAGGGCAACCACTACAGCTTCGGGCCTTGGACGGAACTCGATCTCGCCTCGATGAACGTGGTGCTGATGCGCCAGGACCCGCCCTTCGACATGGCCTACATCACCGCCACGCACATCCTTGAGCATATCCACCCGAAGACTCTGGTGGTGAACGATCCGATCGCGGTTCGGAACGCGCCTGAAAAGCTCTTTGTCACCCATTTCCTCGACCTGATGCCGCCGACCCTCATTTCGGCCGATCGCGACCAGATCCAGGCTTTCCGGCGCGAGCATGGCGACGTCATCCTCAAGCCGCTTTACGGCAATGGGGGGGCGGGCGTGTTTCTGCTGCGCGCGGACGACATGAACTTCAACGCCCTGTTCGAGCTCTTCACCGAACGTTCGCGCGAACCGCTCGTTATTCAGCGCTATGTGCCGGAGGTGCGCGAGGGCGACAAGCGGATTATTCTGGTCGATGGCGAGCCGATGGGCGCGATCAATCGCGTGCCGCCTGAGGGGGAGACGCGGTCTAATCTCCATGTCGGAGGGCGGGCGGAGAAGACCACGCTCACTGCCCGCGAGCGCGAGATTTGCGCCCGCCTTGGCCCTGTGTTGCGCGACCGGGGCCTGATTTTCGTCGGCATCGATGTTATCGGCGGCTATCTCACCGAGATCAACGTCACCTCGCCGACGGGGCTGCAGGAGGTGGCGCGCTTCGATGGCGTTCATCTTGAGAGCGCGATCTGGGACGCGATCGAAGCGCGGCTCGTGGGATAGGGGCGCGGGGAAAGCGCCTCTCGGCTCTTTCCCCGTTTTCGTGTATCCTCCCTTCCTGCTGTGTCGGATACGATCGGTCCTTACCAGCGTGGCTTCTGCGAGTTCACCGAGGCTTATGAGGCCTGCGGATTCACTGACATTCATGCGGATGCTATTCCCTTCCTCCCCGCCCCGCCTGGGCTTGTGCTTGATGTCGGCGCGGGGTCGGGGCGTGATGCTGCCTGGTTCGCTGCGCGCGGGTTCGAGGTGATTGCGGTCGAACCGGCCGCCGCGCTGCGCACTGAGGCGGCTCGGCTCCATCCGCACCCTGCTATCCGTTGGCTTAACGATCGCCTGCCTTCGCTTGATGTCGTGCATCGGCTTGGGCTTGGCTTCGACCTCGTCTGGCTTTCGGGCGTGTGGATGCATGTACCGCCCGAGGAGCGTCGGCGGGCTATGCGCCGCCTTGCCACGCTGCTGAAGCCAAGAGGGCGGATGGTGTTGACACTCCGCCATGGCCCCGCCCCGCCCGATCGCCCCATGTGGCCCGTCGATGCGCATGAGGTGGAGCGGCTCGGGCTCGAGTTCGGGCTTGCGCTGCGGGTGGCGACGGAGCGGCGCGAGGACCGTTCTGGCCGCCTCGATGTGCGCTGGCAGACCGTCGTTCTGGATCTGCCGGAGGATGGCGCGGGTGCGCTGCCGCTGTTGCGTGGCGTGATCCTTCGCCAGGAGAAGGCTGCCACCTACAAGCTCGCCCTCCTGAGGGCGGTCGCGCGCATTGCTGATGCTTCGGCCAATGTGGCGCGCGACGCGGGCGATCACGTGGAACTCCCCTTGGGCTTGGTCGCGCTGAATTGGATCCGCCAATTTAAGCCGTTGATCGAAGGCGGGCTGCCACAAATGCCGGAGCGTCCTGGCCTAAAGCCCGCCTTTGTCACCGAGGCTTTCCACGCACTTTCCCCGCTTGCCCCGTTCGACCTTCGCCTCGGCGCGCAGTTTGCGGCTGAGCTGGGCGAGGCGCTGCGCCGCGCGCTCGGCAAGGCGGCGAGGACGATCGCGGATATGCCGGCACGCCATCTCACCTACGCTAACGATGTGCCGGTATTTCCAACCGACTATGGCCAGCTTGCTCCCCGCAGAAGCGTTTTCGCGCTGACCGAGGAAACGCTGTGGGACTACGGCACACTGCGCGTGCCGCTTCCCGTCTGGCACGCACTGATGCGCTTTGGGGCATGGATCGAGCCGATGCTGGTGGCGGAATGGGCGCGGCTTATCTGCGGCTATGCGAAGAGGGCAGGGCGAGCTGTTGCGACCGATGAGGTGCTGCGTGCTTTGCACTGGATCGAGCCCGACCGCGACACCGCCTTCGTGCGTGCGCTCGCTGAACAGCGCCTCGAGCGCGGCAAGGCCATTCGTTGCGTCTGGAGCGGGCGCACGCTCACTCACGAGGCGCTCGATATCGACCACTGCCTGCCGTTTTCGGCGTGGGCCTGCAACGATCTGTGGAACCTTGTGCCGGCGCACCGCAGGGTGAACCAGCGCGAAAAGCGCGAGCGCCTCGTTTCCGCCGCCACCTTGGCTGCGGCGAAAGCCGATATCCTCTCCTGGTGGGACGGGACCTATCTGAACGCGGACGATGCGATGAGGCTTCGCTTTGCCGAGGAAGCGCGCACCAGCCTGCCCATCGCGAAGGACCGCGCGCCGGATCTTGAGGAGGTGTTTGCCGGTGTCGAGTTCCGGCGCCTTCGCCTTCGCCAGGACGCGGAGCTGCGGGAGTGGGTGGGCCCGCGCGGTTCGGGCTAAGCCCCCAGCCTCTGACGCTTCGCCAGCAGGGGCGGATCAGCGTCCAACCTAGCGCTTGCCGCGCGAGTCGCGCCCGCGCAATACTCGCTGCGTGACGAGTCGCACCCAGTTCGAACTGCTAACCCCCCCCCGCTGAGGCCTCGCTCGACGCGCGGCTAAGCGCCATCCGCGCTGAATTGCGCGCCGAATATCTCGAACCGCACGGTTTCCCCTGGATCGTCGGTTTCTCGGGCGGCAAGGACAGCACCCTTGTCGCCCACCTCGTCTTTGACCTCCTGCTTTCGCTCGCGCCCGACGAACGGCGCCGTGCAGTGCACATTGTTGCCAACGACACGCTGGTTGAGTCCCCGCTTGTCATGGCGCACATCGCCGCCGTGCAGGCGGAGATGCGCCAGGCAGCCGAAGCGTGGCGGCTGCCGGTGCATGTCGTCACCACGCGGCCAGATCCGGACGCGACGTTCTGGGTCAACTTGATCGGGCGCGGTTACCCCACGCCGAATCGTTCGTTCCGCTGGTGTACGGATCGGATGAAGATCCAGCCCACCTCGCGTTATGTGCGCGATCAGGTGGCGGCGTCGGGAGAGGTGATCCTGCTCCTTGGCGTGCGGCGGGATGAGAGTGCGTTGCGGGCCGGTTCTGTTGCGCGCCATGACAACGGGCAGCGACTCAATCGTCATAGCGATCTCAAAGGCTGCATGGTGTTTCGCCCGATCGTCGATCTTTCCACCGACGATGTATGGGAGTTTCTTGCCACCAACCCGCCCCCCTGGGGCGGCAGCCATCGCGCCTTAATCCAACTTTATCGGGACGCTGGCGGCGGCGAGTGTCCGGTTGTCACCTCGCTTGATGATGCGCCTTCCTGCGGCACCACCTCGCCCCGCTTCGGCTGCTGGACCTGCACGGTGGTGGAGAAGGACCGCTCGCTTGAAGGGTTCGTCGAAGCAGGGTTTGCCGAGTTTGCACCGCTGATTGCGTTTCGCGATTGGCTGGTTTCCATCCGCAACGACCCCACCCGGCGGCTGGCACGGCGTCGCGACGGGAGGATCACGGTCACTGACAACGGCGTGTTTGTGCCCGGTCCGTTCACCCTGGCCACACGGGCGGAGATCCTTGATCGCCTGCTTGCGCTGCAAGAACAGGTTGGGCGGGTGCTGATCAGCGCGGACGAAATCGCTCGCATCCGCCGCATTTGGGCTGAGGATGCGCTGCAGGCGGCCCACCCTGTTCTCTCAACATGAGTTAGGGGACCCATCGTGGCACGCGAAATTGTCAGCCTGTTTACGCAGAAGGAGGGACAGGCGTTGATCCGCCGCCACTGCCGCGAAATTGGCCTCGCGGTTGCGGATCTGAAACAGCTCGTTGAAGCGGTGATCGAAAAGGACCCGATGGGCCGTCGGCATGGTCTACGCGAGATCTTTGACGACATTCTCGAAAAATCGACCGAAGATGAGCCGGCCTCGCCATGATCCTGCGCAGCATCGAACTGTATAATTGGAAGGCCTTCGAAAGTGCGCGCTTTGAGTTCCCTTCCGCCGAGTCTCGGCGAAACGTCGTACTGATTGGTGCACCAAACGGCTACGGAAAAACCTCGCTGTTCGAGGCGATCGCATTCGGCCTTTACGGCAAAGATGGACTGAGGCTTGTCATGCGGGCGGGCGCGGCGGCAGACGAAGAGCGCCGCGCCTTCAATTATCGGGAGTTCCTGCAGCGTGCGCTCAACCGCCGCGCTGCTGCCGCCGGCAGGATGAGCTGCAAGGTAACCCTTCGCTTCGAGGACGAGCGCAAGACGCCGATCGAGATCGAACGATCCTGGTTTTTCACTGAGGCCGGCAAGCTCAGGACTGGCGAGAATAGCGAGACACTCCGCATTTTTCGTGGTGAGGAGCGCGAGGTGCAAGCACCGCCACGCTTCGATCCCGACCCTGAGGCGTGGTATCGCGACTGGATCGCCCGCACGTTCTTGCCCGCTCATCTGGCAACCTTTTTCCTGTTCGATGGCGAGATGGCAACTGCCTATGCCGAGCGCGGCATGGCAAAGCAGGTGCGCGACGCAATTGAAGGGCTGCTTGGTCTCGTTTGGTTTCGCCGTCTTGCTGAGGCGCTGCGCGAATATGCGACCAGCAAGCGCAGTCAGGTGCCCCGTGGCCTGAACACGGCACTCATCGAGAAGCTGGAAGCGGAAGTGCAGCTTCTTGAAGCTGAAGTGCAGGACCTGGAGGCGCGTTTGGAAGAGATCGGCGCTGAACTCGCCGAGGCCGAGCCGGAACGTCAGGCCTTGACACGCCAGCTCATGGACGATGCTGGCAGAACCCAGGCAGACGTGGAGCAGCTCTCGCGCGAACTCGCCGATCATCGCAAGCAGCTCCAGCTCGCCAAAGATAAGCTGACGCATCTGGCTGAGACCGATGTGCCGTTCGCTCTCGTCGGGTCTGACCTGCAGCGTCGCGTGCGCGAGCAGCTCGAGGCAGAGCGGCGGCGGGAACAGTGGATGGCGGCGAAGGAGCAGATGCAGGCGCGGCTTGCGTCGGTGATTGCCGCTATCGAGGTGGATCTCGCGGCGATTTCCCCGCCTCTTGCCAGCGCGCAAGTTGAGGCCGTGAAAACGGCAGTCGCGCGCGGCTTAGAGCGGCTGTGGCAGCCGCCGCCGAACGACATGGCGCCCACGTTTCGGCATCATCATGCCATGGGCAGGTTGCGCGCCGATGTGCAAAACCGTCTGGAACGCGGGAGCGGCGTTGGCGCGCAAGCGATCCTCGAGCTCGTCAGCAGCATCGACAGCGAGACGACGGCAGTGCGGCGCCTGCGAAACGAGATCGACCAAGCAACTCTCACCGGGCCCGATAGAGAGGAGAAACGAGCACGACTGACAGAAATCGATCAAAGAGTGCGGGCACTTGAGCGTGAGAAGGGCGAAAAGGAAACACTTCTCAAGGCACGACGTGCCGACCTCGTCAACAAGCGGGCGGAACTGGGCCGCCAGACCGAACTGCTCGACCAATCGGCACGCCCAGCCCGGCTCGCCAAACGAGCCGAGGAGGTGGCGCGCATGCTTGACATCCTGGTGGAAGAGGCGCTGCCCCTGCAGGCGAACGAGATCGCGACGGTTATGACGCGCGCCATTGCCGCCATGGCGCACAAAAAGGACCTGTTCCAGAAGGTCGAGATCACAGAGGAGCTCCAGATCCGACTGCTCGGCCCCGATGGCCAAGACCTGAGGGAGGTGGACCTTTCCGCAGGCGAAAAGCAGGTCTTTACGCAGGCGTTGTTTTACGCGGTGGCGGCGGTGTCGGGGCGGCAGTTTCCCCTCATCATCGATACCCCGCTTGGGCGGCTGGATGAGCAGCACCGGCTGAACGTGCTGCGTTTCCTTGCCGAACGCGATGGTCAGGTGATCCTGATCTCCACCAATACAGAAGTCGTCGGCCCCTACCTTGAGGCGATCCGACATCGCGTTGGCAAGACGTATCGGATCGAAAACCAGCGTGACGGCGACATCGGGAAGTCGTGGCCTGTTGAGGGCTACTTCGCCTCTGAAACCGTCGAGCCACCAGCATGACGAATGTGGACACAATCGATCTGACCGCGCCCTTCGCCCTGGATGCTGTCAGCAAGGGCGGCTTTCGCGGCTCAGCGGAGGCAGATGCAATCAGCGATCGTTTGCGTGAGACACTTGGCCTTGACCACCACTTCATTCCGGCGCGGCTTGCGCTTGCGCGCTCGTTGTCGATCGCCGCGTCACCACCCCCCGCGACTGGCGAGGCCGGACGCGCAATCAGCGGCGAACAGCTGTTTGGCAGCGGGGCCGATCTTGCCACCTGGGTGTCGCTGATCATCGAACATGCGGGCCGCGCGCCGCAGGATCTCGCGGAATTCCGTTCTTGGGTACGGGCCCATTGGGTGCGCGGCATGGCCGCGCTCGGAACGCTGCTCGAACAGGCGGCTGGTGACCCGCTCAGGTTCTGGCAGCTTATCGCTGAAACGCTGCCTGAGAGGAGCGGCGCGCTCGGCGGCGAGGCTGTGGTCCCGGCCAAAGATGCGCTGGTTGCCAAAGCCGTCTCAGTCCGCATCGGCGAGGATGCGAGAACGCGCGAACCCGTTGTGTGGCGCGTGAATGCCAAGGGAAGCGCCCCTCACTGCGCCCTAATGGGAGCCTCAGGCACCGGCAAAACGACCTCGGCAATCCACCTCCTGCAC
>CALLUO010000031.1 GCA_938010425.1 uncultured Elioraea sp. | reverse complement strand
GACACCGACTCGGTGCGCCGTGCCAGCGAGGAGATGCCCGCGCGGGTACATGCCGCCGCGCCGCGCGCCCGGCTCGAAGGCTTCGTTGTCCAGCGCCAGCTGCCCTTGCGCGGCCTGCAGGAACTCCAGCTACGGGTAGGGAACGACCCTCTGTTCGGCCCGAGCCTGCTGTTTGGCGCCGGGGGCACCAAGGCCACCGTCATCGCCGATGTCGCCGCCGCACTGCCGCCGCTCAACCTGGCGCTGGCGCGCGATCTCATCTCCCGTACCCGCGTCAGCCGCGTCCTCAAGGGCTTACGAGACCAGCCCCTGGTGGACCTCGAGGCGTTGGCGGAAGCGCTGGTGCGGGTGAGCCAGCTTGTGGTCGACTGGCCCGACCTGATCGCCCTCGATATCAACCCCCTGCTCGCCGGCCCCTCAGGCGTGGTCGCGCTCGATTCAGGGGCGGAGATCTCCCCCTCGCCCGCGAGTGGCACTGCGCATCTCGCCATCGCGCCCTATCCGGCCGAGTTCGAGGAGACGGTGCAGCTAAAGGACGGGCGCGCAGTGTTGATCCGCCCGATTCGGCCTGAGGACGCCGAGGCTCATCTCGACTTCTTTCGTCGGCTTTCGCCCGAGGATGTGCGGCTGCGCTTCTTCGCCCCTGTGAGCGACCTTCCTCCCGAACAGGTCGTGCGCCTCACGCAGATCGACTACGACCGGGAGATGGCGTTCATCGGCGTCGCCGAGGGGCCGGAAGGGACGCCGGAGACGCTCGGCGTGGTGCGCATCGTGCGCGAACCGGGCGGCGAGGAGGGCGAGTTCGCCGTCATCGTGCGCTCAGACCTCAAGGGCTCGGGACTGGGAACAGCCCTGATGCGCAAGGCGATCGGTTGGGCAAGGGCGGCGGGGCTGGCGGCCATCGTGGGCGAGGTCCTGAGCGAGAACCGGCCCATGCTCGCCTTCGTCCAGGGGCTCGGGTTCGCCCTGGAGCCGCACCCTGAGGACCCCGAACTCCGCATTGCGCGACTCGCCCTCTGCTGAGGGCACGGGCCGACGGCAGCCGGGCGTAAGGCAGCGGCTCAGCCTTGGTTTCGGGCGAAAGCGATCAGCTCGCGTACTTTGGCTGCCGCGGCCTCGCCTTTCAACGCATCACGCCAGAGCTGTTCGGCGCATTTCTGGTGCAGGGTTAGCGCCTCGTCGGCAGCGGTGATCATCGCCACCCCGGTCTGGACCGCGGGGTGAGCGTCCAGCCGGAACGGGTTGATCGCCAGGTTCGCGCGCTCTCGCGAGCGAAAGATTTTGAAGTTACCGTTTGGTTCCACCGAGGTTATCAGCCCGAGCTGCACGCCGATAGGTTCGGCCTCCATCAGCGCGGCGATGTGTTCAACCTCTGCCAAAGCGGCTGCCTTCGCTCGCGCCCGGGTGCGCTCTGACACCGCTACACCGGCAGCGACGCCCCCTTCGAGGAAGCGCTGCAAGGAGGGCACCGAGAGGATAGCGGTGATCGCCGGCTTGCGGGCCTGGTAAAGCTTCTTGCGCGCGGCGAGCACGTTCAGCAGTTGGTCGGACTGCGCGCGCAAGGACGCACGCTCAGCGCCGGCCGCCTCCGCCGCCTCGGCATAGACCTCGGCGAGAGCGGAGTCGAAGGCGTCCGTCGTCACCACGTAGGCGACGGGGCCGAAGACCTGCAGCACCTGGTCGCAGCTCTCTTCAATGGCGCGAATCCGCTCGTAATAAAGGGCAGGTCGGGAGATGTACTCGACCCCAATACCAAGAAGGCTGAGGGGTGAGATTTTCAAAAGTTCCGCCAAACGCTTGATGGTGTCGAGCTTGATAACCTCGCCCTTTTCGTAGCGGTAGAGAGCCGCTCGACTAACACCGAGCCGGGCCGCGATCTCCTCGGCGCGCAGCCCGGACTCGAGACGATACTGACGCAACTGCTGACCGATTTCGGCGAACCGCATTCAGCCCTCCGCATCTTTTGTCCGGCAAAGACGCGATCCCCTTCCTTTGAGACGGCGTCTCGAGAAGCGATACGTTGTCTTCAGTTATTCCTTAATCTCCGTTGCAAGACGCTGCAAGAGGAGAAATCATGAGCCGCGATAAGAGCTGCAACAGGCGGTGGTTCGGCCCGCCGCTGGCAAGGACCGTCAGGACGCCACCGAGAGTGAAGGCCGCCGGTTCAGCCGGGTGCCAGCTCTGTTCCGGCGAGGCGCTCGATCGCCTGCACGATCGCGGAGTGGTCGAGATCCGCCCCGCCCGCGCCCGCCACAGCCGAGAACATCTGCTGCGCTAGCGCTGTGTTCGGCAGGCTCATGCCCATCTCGCGTGCGGCCTGCAACGCGATGTTAAGGTCTTTTTGGTGCAAGCGGATGCGAAACCCGGGCGCGAAGGTGCGGTTGATCATGCGCTCGGCGTGCACCTCGAGGACGCGGGAGTTGGCGAACCCGCCCATGAGCGCCTGCCGAACCCTGGCCGGATCAGCCCCCGCTTTCGCCGCGAAGACAAGGGCTTCGGAAACCGCCTGCAGGTTCAGCGCAACGATAATCTGGTTCGCCACCTTGCAGGTCTGACCCGCCCCATTGTCGCCGACGAGGGTGATGTTCTTGCCCATCGCCTCGAATAGGGGCTTGGCGCGGTTGAACGCCGCCTCCGGCCCGCCGACCATGATGGTCAGGGTAGCGTTCTTCGCCCCCACCTCGCCGCCTGAAACGGGAGCGTCCAAATAGTCGCAGCCCTTCTCGTTGATCCGGCGCGCGAACACCTTCGTCGCGGTCGGGCTGATCGAGGACATGTCGATCACCAGCTTGCCGGGCGAAAGACCCTCCGCCACACCGCGCGGGCCGAACAGCACCTGCTCGACGTCGGGCGTGTCGGGCACCATGGTGATCACCACCTCGGCAGCCTGCGCCACCGACGCGGGGTCAGCGACCACCGTCGCCGCAGCGCGGATTTCATCGGCAAGCGAGGCGCGCTCTGGCACGTAAAGCTCGTGCCCCGCCTTTTTCAGATTGAGCGCCATGGGCCGGCCCATAATGCCAAGCCCGATGAATCCGACCTTCATCTGTCTCCCCTCTTCTTGGCTTCGCGTTGTCTTGAACACTCAGGCCTTATAAGGCGCAAACCAGGTAAGACCCGCTTCAGTGTCGCCTTTGGGCCGGTATTCGCAGCCGATCCAGCCCGTGAACCCCATCCGGTCGATCGCTTCGAACAAGAAAGCGTAGTTGATCTCGCCGGTGCCGGGCTCATGCCGCCCTGGCGTGTCGGCGATCTGCATATGGGCGATGAGCGGCAGGTGCTTTTCGATCGCCGGCGTCAGATCGCCCTGCATCACCTGCCGGTGATAGATGTCGAATTGCAGTTTCAAGTTGGGGACACCGACCTCGGCGATGATCGCCGCCGCCTCCTCAGTGTGGTTGAGGAAATAGCCTGGGATGTCGCGGGTGTTGATCGGCTCAATCAGCACGGTCACCCCTGTCTTGGCCGCCATCGCCGCCGCCTCGCGCAGGTTGGCGAGATAGGTCTGGCGCATCACGGTCCGCTCTGCCCCTTCCGGCACCAGCCCAGCCATGGCGTGGATTTGCCTGCAGCCGAGGGCATCAGCGTATTCGAGTGCCTTGGCGACACCGGCCAAAAACTCTTGTTCTCGTCCCGGGATGGCGGCGATGCCGCGTTCACCTTTTGCCCAGTCGCCGGGAACCGTGTTGAACAGCACAACCTCAACGCCGGACGCGCGCACCGCCTGCGTCACCTCCCCGGCGGAATAGTCGTAGGGAAAGAGGAACTCGACGGCGCGGAACCCAGCCGCCGCCGCGCGAGCGAACCGCTCGAGGAAGGGCGAATCGGTAAACATCATGGATAGGTTGGCAGCGAATTTCGGCATCGGCTCCTCCGCGACTGGCAGACAGACTCTGCCCCCTGCCCCCGCCAGCGTGGCGAATTCGCAGATCGCGACAGGGGCACTGCCTCGGGCCCGTCACGGATGCAGCGGAAGCAGAGCGGGTTCAACGGGGGCCTTGCTGTCTCCCACCGCCCAGCCCCGCCCGTCAATCTAGCCCCTGTCGGCCCTGCCCAGTCAGGCCGAGCGTCTTTGCTTCCCGTGTCGAAGGAGCGTCGATGACCGCCTGGTCCCCCGACTTCACCACCCGCCCCGAACTCGTCGGCACGTTCGGCATGTGCGCGTCAACACACTGGATCGCCTCCGCCGTCGCGATGAGCGTGCTGGAGAAGGGCGGCAACGCCTTCGACGCCGCCGTTGCCGCAGGCTTCGTGCTGCAGGTGGTAGAGCCGCACCTGAACGGGCCGGCAGGCGAGGTGCCACTGCTTGTTTGGGAGGCCAGGGCCAAGCGTGCCCGCGTGCTTTGCGGCCAGGGCCCTGCGCCTGCTGGGGCGACCATCGCACACTACCGGGACCAGCTGGGGCTTGACCTCGTCCCGGGCACCGGGCTGCTTGCGGCCTGCGTACCCGGCGCCTTCGATGCCTGGATGCTCCTGTTGCGCGACCTCGGCACCATCGACCTTGCCGAAGCGCTCGCCCCGGCCATCGCCTATGCGCGCGACGGGATCCCCGTCTTGCCGCGCATCAGCGCCACCATCTCCTCGGTCGAACCCTTGTTCCGGCAGGAGTGGAAAACCTCAGCCGCTGTGTTCCTGCCAAACGGGGCGGTGCCCGCGCCCGGCACAAGGTTCCGCAACCCCAACCTCGCCGCGACCTACGAGCGACTGGTCCGCGAGTCGGAAGCGGGCGGCGGCAGCCGGGAGAGACGGATCGACCGCGCCCGACATGTGTGGGCCGAAGGCTTCGTTGCGGATTCGATCGATCGTTTCGTTCGCGTGACGGAAGCCTTTGACACCTCAGGGCGGCGTCACCGCGGCGTTCTGAGCGGAGAGGACATGGCCCGCTACCGCGCCCACTGGGAAGAGCCGGTCGGCTTCGACTACGCGGGCGTGACGGTGCTGAAGTGCGGCGCCTGGACCCAGGGTCCGGTCCAGCTGCAAACACTTGCCCTGCTTGCGGGCTTCGACCTTGCCGCCTTTCCCCCCTGCTCGGCCGACTTCGTCCATCTCGTCGTCGAGGCGGAGAAGCTCGCCTTCGCCGACCGTGAGGCCTGGTATGGCGATCCCGACTTCGTCGACGTGCCGCTGACGCATCTTCTTTCTCCCGCCTACAACGAGGCGCGCCGGGCGCTGATTGGCGGGGAGGCTTCTTTTGCGTTGCGCCCGGGCACAGTTCCCGGCCGGAGCACGCCCTGGGTCGACCACGAGGCTGCCTCGCGGGCGGCTGCCCCGCTCGAAGCCGCGGCCGGAGAGCCAACGCTTGCCCGGCTCGGCGTTGTTGGTGGCGACACGTGCCACCTCGACGTGATCGACCGCTGGGGGAACATGGTTTCTGCGACACCTTCTGGCGGCTGGCTGCAGTCCTCGCCAGCGATCCCGGAGTTGGGCTTCCCGCTTGGCACGCGTGCGCAGATGTTCTGGCTGCGCGAGGACCACCCGAACGGGCTGGCACCTGGCAAGCGCCCGCGCAGCACGCTCTCTCCCTCGCTCGCGCTCAAGGACGGCGAGGGCTGGATGGCCTACGGCACGCCGGGGGGAGACCAGCAGGACCAGTGGAGCGTGCTGCTTTTGCTGCGCATGCTGCACCATGGGCTTTCGATCCAGCAGGCGATCGATGCGCCATCGTTCCATTGCCGGCACTTTCCGTCCTCGTTTTGGCCACGCGCCGCCCAGCCCGGCCGGCTTGTGATCGAGGAACGTTTCGGGCCAGAGACGATCGCGGCGTTGCGTGCACGCGGCCATGATGTTGTGGTCGCCCCCCCCTGGAGCGAGGGCCGGCTGTCGGCGGCACGGCGCGAGAGCGGAATGATCAAAGCAGGCGCCAACCCGCGCGGCATGCAGGGCTATGCTGTGGGCCGGTGATTTTGCCTACCCAGGCGGAGATCACGCTCATCCTACCGGCTGGACCGACCTCTCGATTGCCTCAAGCAGCTGGCGAAGCGTGAACGGTTTGGCGAGGAAGAACAGGTCACTGTCTGGCAACCCCTCGCGGGCGGCACTCTCGGCATAGCCCGAAACGAGGATGACCGGCATGTTGGGATGAACCGCGCGGATGGAACGGACAACCTCCGCACCGTCCATGCCAGGAAGGACGAAGTCGGTGACAACGATCCGCGGCGGATGCGGCTCGCGCGCGAGCAGTTGCAGCGCGAGGTCGCCGGACGGTGCAACGAGCACGCGCCAGCCGGCATTCTCGAGCGCACGGACGGTCAGTCTGCGCACCCCCTCCTCATCCTCGACCAGAAGCAGGGTGCCGCGTGTACCGCGCGGCGGGGCAGGGACGTCGGGTTCGAGGCCAGCGGGGGCAGCAGCACGACCGACCGCGGGCCTGGCCGGCTCAGCCGCGACCCCCGCATCCTCGGCCCCGCTTGCGATCGGCAGGTAAATCCGGAAGGTCGTGCCTTCTCCCACCTTGCTATCGACCGCGATGAACCCTCCCGTCTGGCGCACGATGCCGTAAACGGTGGCGAGCCCAAGACCTGTACCGCCACTATCCTTGCGCGTGGTGAAGAAGGGTTCGAATAGGCGGGGCAGGATCTCGGGCGGGATGCCGACTCCGCTGTCCGCTACCTCGACCACGGCATAGCGGCCGGGTGGGATCACCTCCTGGCCTCGCACCATCGGCCGGTACACCGTCAGCGCAGCGGTGCGCACGGTGAGTGTCCCACCCTGCGGCATCGCGTCGCGCGCATTCAGCGCGAGATTGACGATGACCTGATCGAATTGCACCGGGTCAACGCGGACGAAGGGACCTGGCCGGTCGAGATCGAGATCGAGCACCACCCTGTGGCCGAGCAGGCGGCGTAACAGGGAGGCGACGTCCTCAATCGCGTCAGCGAGCAGAATGCGGCGAGGCTGCAATGTTTGGCGCCGGCTGAAGGCGAGCAGCTGGCGCACCAGAGCAGCACCGCGTTCAGCACTGCGCCGGATGTGCAGAAGGTCGGCCTCGGTTGCTTCGTCGAGCGGTCTACGCGCCAGACAGAAATCGGTCGCCGCAATAATGGTGGTCAGGAGATTGTTGAAATCGTGCGCGATGCCCCCGGCGAGCTGCCCGACCGCCTGCATCTTCTGGGTTTGCGCGAGCTGGGTCTCGATCACGCGATGGCGCGTAATGTCGGTCATGCGCACAACAGCGCCGCAGATCGTGCCGTCATCCTCCGCGAGCGGACTGATCGTCACCATAGCCACCGAACAGCCGAGGGGGGCGCCGTCTGCGCCCAGCCGCTCAGCGAGGCGAAACTCGAGCCCCTGGCGCGTGCCGAGCCCGCCGCAGGCACGCGCGAGTTCGGTCTCCAGCTTGGCCCGATCCTCGGGATGGAACAGCTCGGCGAGCCCGGTGCCGGCCGGCGGAGCCTCGAGGTGACCGGCGAGGGCATAGACGGCGCGATTGGCCAGCACGACCCTGCCCGCGCGATCGACGAGCGCAATCCCCATCGGCGAGTCGTCGAACAACTGCCGCCAGCCGCCACCATCAGACTCGATCAGGCGCTGGAACAAACCCGTCCTCGCCACCACGAGATCACCCGGCATGGCGCCCCACGTGCCCTTTCAGACGCCAGACATAGGCTATGATTTCCGCCACCGCCGCATAATGCTCTTCCGGTATCTCGCGATCGAGATCGACCGCATACAAAGCGCGAGCGAGCGGTGGATTGGCAACGATGGGCACGCGGTGCTCTTCGGCGATGGCGCGAATTCTCATCGCCATGTGATCGACTCCCTTGGCGACGACCTTGGGTGCCGCCTGGTCAGTGCGCTCGTACTGAAGCGCCACAGCGTAGTGGGTCGGGTTCGTCACCACCACCGTTGCTCGCGGCACGGCGTCCATCATGCGGCGGCGGGCGCGCTCAGCCCTGATCCGCTTCAGCCGCGCTTTCACCTCCGGATCACCCTCGCCCTGGCGAAGCTCCTCCTTGATCTCCTGGCGCGACATCCGCAACCGTTCGATATGCCGATGCCGGGTCCAGAGCAGGTCGAGCGCGGCGATGACAGCGAGTGCCGCCAGCAGACCGACGACAAGCTTGAGCGTATCGGTTGCGATCAGACGCGCGAGCGGCCCGACTTCAAGACCCACCGTGCGCGCGTAGCGCGTGGGCGCATCCCACAGCACCAAGGCCGCCATCGTCGCAAGCACGGCCAGCTTGGTCAGGCTCTTGACGAACTCCATCAGGTTCTCAGGCGAAACGAGCCGCTTGGCGCCGGCAAGCGGGCTGATTTTCGATAGATTGGGACGGAGTGGCTTGGCGGAGATGAGAAATCCGGTCTGCAGAAGGGTGGCCGCGCCCGCGAATAGCAGCGCCAGCCCAGCAACACCGAGCACGAGGATGAGAGCCCGTGCCACCGCCGCCTCCAGCGCTGGACCGAACAGGGTCGGTGCGATGGTGTGCGGTCGCTCAACCAGAGGAAGGAGAGCGGTGAACAGCGAAGCCGCGGCACTCGGCGCAACAAGCGCTAGTCCAACCGTACCACCAGCAAGGGCAGCGGAGGTCGCCACATCCTTCGAAAGCGCAACTTGGCCCTCCTCGCGCGCCTTTTCGAGCCGGCGCGGAGTTGGGGCTTCCGTGCGCTCACCTGCGGTCTCGTTGTCCTTGGCCATGGCGGCTCAAAGCCCCGGCAGGCCGTTGAGCAGGGCACGCACGGCGTCGAGCCACACGCTGGTCATGGTTCCCGCAAGAGCCGAGAGCAGCGCAAGCCCTGCTACGAGCTGCAGCGGCAAGGCCACGAAAAAGACCTGCATCTGCGGCACGAGACGGGAGAGAAGGCCCAAGGCGAGCTGGAACACGACCGCGGCAATGACAAACGGGCCGGCGAGGGCAAAAGCGAGGGCGATGCTGGCCGCAACGGCGGCGACGACACTGTCCGCCGCTACCTCACTGGGCAGACCGGCACCCGCTGGAAAAACGCGATAAGACCCAGCCAGCGCAGCGATCGGCAGCACGTGCAGCCCGCTCGCGAACAGCACCATCACCGCGCCTAGGCCCATCAGCCGAGTAAGGGCCGTGCCCGCACTGCCGAAGGAGGGGTCGAACAGAACGGCACTGGAAAGACCGAGCAGCAAGCCGAGATACTGCGCGGCCATTGCAAAGGACACGGCGATGGTGCGCGCGAGCAGGCCCAGCCAAAGGCCGATCAGGCACTCACCAGTGACCTGCCACGCCGCGAGGGCAGGCTCAGCCGGAGGAGGTGGAAGCCGAGACTCTAGGGTGGGCCAAAGCAGTGCGGAAACCGCAAGTGCGACGGCGACCTTTGTGCTGGCCGGCAGCTCCGCCTCACCAAGCCCCGGTAGGAGCGCAACCGCCACGCCGATGCGGCAAACGACCAAAAGATAGGAGAATGTGAAGGCTGGTAGCAGATCGGACAGCGGTGAGACGGTTGCCATCAAATCTCATGCCCCGCCCGCCGAAATGATCCTGTCGAACAGGACACGGGCGAAATCGCCGAAGGTTCGCCCGACGAAGGGTGCGATCAAGGCAGCCACGGCAGCGACTGCAAGCAGCTTTGGCACGAAGATCAAAGACGCTTCGTTCACCTGGGTGAGCGCCTGAATCAGTGACACGGCAAGGCCGACAATGAGTGCCGTCAGCATCAACGGCCCGCCAACGAGAAGCGTGATGGCGAGGCTCTCGCGCATCAGCAGAATGGCATCTGTGTCGGTCATGCGATCCCTCCTGGATCCCGTCCGTGCGTTGGCGTGACCGATTCCCTTCGTGTCGGGCTGCGTTCATGCTCGCGAAGCCTGAGCAGCCTCAGTGCTCCTACACCGGCAACTCAGATCGGCATTCGCATAACCTCCTGGTAGGCCTGAATGACGCGGTCGCGGATTGCAACCGTGGTCTGCAACGCGAGTTCGGCGCGTGCCACCGCGGTCACGACTTCCGTGATGTTGGCTGAACCGGTCAGCGCCTGCATCGCTTTCGCATCGGCTTCCTTGGCGCTGCGCAGGGTCTCTGACAGCGCCTCCTCGAGCGCTTGTCCAAATCCGCCAGAAGAGGCGCGCCCCGGCGCTGCTTCGCCGGTTTCTTTTAAGGACTGCGATACGGCGGAAGCATATCGCGCCGCTGCGGCGGCAGCGCTGACCATCGTCATTGCTCCTGACCCCGACATCAGCGCAGAAGCTCGATGGCGCGCATCAGCATCCCGCGCGCAACTTCTAGAACGGCAAGATTGGCTGAGTAGCTGCGTTGTGCCTCGCGCATGTCCATCACCTCGATGAAGGAGTTGACGTTCGGAACCTTAACATACCCTTTTTCATCGGCGGCGGGATGTGCCGGATCAAACCGTGTGTCAAAGGGAGACTCGTCGCGCCCCAACTTCTTGACGCGAACGGTTTCGACTCCGAGCGAACGGTCAAGCCGGGCTTCGAAGGTGATCGTCTTGCGTCGGTAGGGATCGCCCCCAGGCTCACTCGCCGTTGTGTCGCGATTGGCGAGATTTTCGGCCACCACGCGCAGTCGCATGGCTTGCGCCTCCATTCCTGAAGCCGAAATCTTTAAAGCCTTGAACAAATCCATCACGCCCTCCATTCCGGCACCGGGCGAAGCAAACAGAGTATCGTTGGCAAACCTTTCCACGTGGTTTCCATCGCCTCCGATCTTTTAGCTCATACGACCGAGTGCGAGGCGCACCATGCCGGCAAACCCTCGAAACAGACCGATAGAAAGCGCCTGATGAGTCTCGGTCTCTGCCACCTTCATCAGCTCGCGCTCGACCTGCACCGCGTTCGCCACCGGCGTACGTTCCGCGGCGAGACGCTCCGGACGG
>CALLUO010000030.1 GCA_938010425.1 uncultured Elioraea sp. | reverse complement strand
CGTGAGAGAACTGACGCGGAAGCCGTTGTCGAGCGCGAACGCGCGCGATTGTTTGCAGAACGGTTGGAAGGTTCTCGCGGCCGGGCGCAACGCTTAACGATCGCAGAGTGTTTTCTTGCGTATCTGAAGCGGCCGGGCGGCGTACGCAAAACCGATCGCGATCGTATCGCGCGCTTTAACGAGTTTCTTGGGCATCGTCCGGTGACCGAGGCGGTCGCTGCCTGGAATGATTGGGTCGCGGCGCATCCGCAGCACTCGCGGGGCACGTTGGTGCGGTGCCGGAATGTTTTGGCTGCCGCTTTGCGTTACGGCGCCAAGCAGCACGACATGCAAGCGCCCGCTTTGCCTTCGGTTCGATAGCCTCGTGCTTCAGGGTACAGCGTGCCACGTCTGACGGCGAGCGAGCGGGCGCGTCTCTTGGCTTTGTACAATCCGCACGCTGCCTGCCCAGTGCTGCTGCTGAGCGAGCTTGGCTTGCGTACGCAAGAGTGCTTGCAGCTCGATTGGCGCGACGTGCGGTTTGATCCGGATGAGATTGAAATCCGCGCGGAACGATCAAAAACCGGCCGTGGGCGGACGGTGCCGATGACGCGCAAAGTGTCGCTCCTCCTTTATGGCATGTGGTGCGCTGCCGGTAAGCCGGAGACGGGGCCCGTGTTCCTTTCCAGCCGGGGCAAGCCCTATCGCGATACGCGCGAGAATCAAAGCGGCAATCCGCTTTCGAGAGCGCACGCGACGGCTCTTCGGCGCGCCGGCATCAACCGCCGTTTTCGCGTGCACGATTACCGCCACGATTGGGCGGCGCGGATGATCATGAGCGGCGTTGATCTCTACAGCCTGATGAAACTCGGCGGCTGGTCGAGCCTTGCGATGATCGCCCAGCGCTACGGCTCAGTGACCGCCGAGCACCTGCGCGAGATCGTCCGTCGCGCCTCGCAATTGGGCACCAATTGAGCATATCGCTTTCGAATCGATTGTAAGGCGTTGATAAATCAAGAAAAATACGGCCCAGGAAACGACCGCTTCAGGTCGTCGACAGTGGTGGGGGTGACGACAAGGCGATCCTGGGCGAGTGTGGGGTGGGCGGCGAGGGCGAAGAGGCCGAGGGCGGTGAGTGGAGGGCGCACGGGCATCGATGGCTCCGGATTATCTTCGTAAGAGTGAAGGTAACCAGGAGCGCGGGTTCAAGCCCGCTCTGCGGGGAGCAGCCCCGCAGGCTGCGAAGGGTCAGGCCCGCCGCAGCCGAACCGCGGCAAGACCAAGCAAGGCTGCAGCGAAGAGGGGCAGAGCGGGCGGGGCAGGAACAGGCTCCGGCCGCGGGCGAGGATCGGATGTGCGTTCGACGATGAAGCCTCTCAGCCAGAGGTTGGGAAGGGTCTCGAAACTGGGATCCGAAGCCAGGTAGCCGGTCTCACGGACATCATTCCATCCGCCGAGAAGCGTAGACGTCGGATCGGTTCGCCAAACGAGCTGCAGATAGTCCTCGCCGTTGGCATCACCGAAGGGCGGGTTGGTGTTGTTGTCCGGTTGCGACTCGCCCCAGTTGGTGAACGACCAGGGCTCACCGGTGACCCATGTCCAGGCCCCTTCGCTCGCCGCGTCGGTGCCGCCGAGCCACTATCAACCGCGGAGCGTCTCGTCGGGCGGACTGCCGCCGAAGAGGGCTAAAGCGATGAACAGCTGTTCGTCAGCGCTGGTGATGGTGGCCAGGTCGCCGCCGAACTCCACCTTCGCCCGATTTCGCGCGTCGCTCCAGCTGCTCGTCTGGTCCTCAACCAGCCGGTACCAGTTGCCGGTTGCTCCGGGCCCTGTCCACTGCATCCAGGTGGCTTGGGCCGCGCCGGCCGCCAGAGTGAGCGCAGCACCGAGAGCGACGCTGGTGAGCGCTGTTCCCATCCCCCCCGGGCCAAAACGACACTGCCTTGGCCACAACGTTTAGCAAGCAGACGGAACAAGAGCTACCAACGCCGAGTTGTTGTCCTCCGACGGAGCTCCCGCCGCGAACGGTGTCGCCCTGTGCTTCGAGCCTCGCAGCGGCCGCAGGCGAGCCCCGTCACGTTGTCGCTTCCTCCCCGACAGGGCAGAGGCAAGGCTTGCCGCGTGCTGCCGCTTTCCATCCTGCTGCCGTTCTTCGCCTTGATTGCGCTCGGCTGGCTTATCGGCCGCGGCCCTCTTGCCGATGCGCGCGCGCAAATGGGGCTTCGCCTGTTCGTCCTCTACGCCGCTCTGCCGGCCTTTCTATTTCGGTTTGTGGTTGAGGTGGAACCGCCGCCGACCTCGGCACTTCTCGCGCCTGCGGCCTATCTGGCCGCGGCCCTGGTCTGCGGGCTGCTCGTTGCCGCCTTCGCTGCGCGGCCGCGGCGCCTTGCCGCTATGGGCTCGGTGTCGGCCAATGTCGGCTACATGGGGTTGCCGGCGATTGCGGTCTCGCCGCTCGGGGCAGATCCGGCAGCGGTAGGAGCAGCGATCGCTATTTTGGTCGCTGACGTGTTCGTGGTGATGAATGCCAACATGGTGCTGCTCGCGTCCGGCGGGCTGCGCGCCGGCATGCGGGCGGTCGCGCGCGCGCCACTCGTCTGGGCAACGGCAGCGGGGCTTGCCGTGCGCCTTGCTGCCTTGCCGCTGCCCGAACCGCTTGTCCGATTGGTCGCCTTGCTCGCCGGCGGCGCGGTGCCGGCTGCACTGGTCTCGCTGGGCGCCGCTCTTGCCTCAGGGGCGGGGGCGCTTGCCCTCTCGCCCTTGCGGCCGGTTCTCGCCGCTCTGCCCGGCAAGCTCCTGCTCCACCCGGCGCTTGCTTGGGGCGTGGTGAGCGCCCTCGGCTTGCCAGCCGGCGCAGCGAGAGCAACGGTCCTGATGGCTGCCACCCCGACCGCGCTCAACTACTTCCTGATCGCCGCCGCCGGAGGGGCGGATGCGCGGGCCGCCGCAGCCCTCTGCCTGTGGACAACGATCGGCGCTCTGCCCACGCTCTCCGTTTGGAGTGTCGTGCTCGCTTAGGCGTAGTGGGTGGCAGCGTTTTTGGTCGCGTCCGCCCGCCTGATGCTGTCCAGGATCAGGCGTTCGGCCACCTCCGGCCCCGCCCACTCGCCGAGGCTCACCTCCTTGCCCTTCTCCAGGTCCTTGTAGTGCTTGAAGAAGTGCGCGATCTGTTCGGTGAGGATCGCAGGCAGGTCGCGGAACGACCTCACGCCCGTGTAAAACGGGTGGAGCGTATCGACCGGCACGGCTAGGATCTTCTCGTCCGGCCCCGCCTCGTCGCGCATCATCAACACGCCGACGGGGCGGCAGCGCACGATGCAGCCGGGAACCAGGGCGGCCTGCGTCACGATCATCACATCCATCGGGTCGCCGTCCTCGGCGAGCGTGTGCGGAATAAACCCGTAGTTGCCCGGGTAGTACATCGCCGTGTGCAGGAAGCGATCGACCATGAGGGCGCCTGAGTCCTTGTCGAGTTCGTACTTCACCGGCACCCCGCCCTGAGGGATCTCGACGATGACGTTGATGTCGGTGGGGGGGTTGCGGCCGATGCTGATGCGGCTGATGTCCACGAAACGGTCTCCTCGCCTAGCGTGGTCGCCGATCTAGCCGAACCCTTCGCTGCACGCCATGGACGATGCCGCCATGGGCAGGCAGACTGGCCGCAAAAGGAGAATGGAGGGCCGTCCATGCCGACACGTCGCACACTGGTCGTTTCGCTCGCCGCTGCCCTTCTCGCCGCTGCGCTACCGGCCGCCGCCCAGGGCGAGCTCGTGGTCGAGAAACGCGCCTTCGAGATCCCGCGCTTCACCACCCAGGCCGGGCAGACCATCCCCAGGCTGAGGATCGGCTACCAGACGGCCGGGCAGCTGAACGAAGCGCGCGACAATGCGGTTCTCATCGCGCATTTCTTTTCCGGCACCTCGCACGCTTTCGGCCGGCTCTCCCCCGGCGGCCCGCCCGGTTACTGGGATGCAATCATCGGCCCCGGCAAGCCGATCGATACCAACCGTTTCTTCGTTGTTTCCGCCGATACGCCGGTGAATCTGAACACCGGCGACCCGACCGTGATCACCACCGGCCCCGCCACACCGAACCCCGAGACGGGGCGGCCCTGGGGCCTTGCCTTCCCCGTTCTCTCCATCCGCGACTTCGTCGAGACGCAGAAGGCGCTGCTTGACCATCTCGGCGTGAGTCGGCTCGCCCTCGTTGCCGGCGCCTCGATGGGGGCTCTGCAAACCATTGAATGGGCAGTGGCCTACCCGGAGCTGGTGGCGCGGGCGATGCCGGTGATTGGCTCAGACCGAGTCGATGCTTGGATGATTGGTTGGCTCGACATTTGGGCGGCACCGATCCGGCTCGACCCGGACTGGAGGGGCGGAGACTACTATGGCGGGCCAGGGCCGGTGCGGGGCCTGACTGAGGCGCTGAAGATCGTCACCCACCATGCGCGCGACTGGCCCTGGGCCGACACGATCGGGGTCAAGCCGGCAGAGGGGTAGGACCCGCGCGCTTCGGTGATGCACCGCTTCGCCATCGAGAAGTGGCTCGACGATGTGGCGGCGGCGCGTGCGCGGGTGGCGGATGCGAACCATTTCCTCTATCTCGCTCGCGCCAACCAGCTGTTTCTCAAGCAGTACGAGAGCCCCGAGGCGGCACTCTCCCGTTCGCGCGCGCGCTGGCTCGTTGTCGCGGCGAG
>CALLUO010000029.1 GCA_938010425.1 uncultured Elioraea sp. | reverse complement strand
GTGGGCTCC
Organism: uncultured Elioraea sp.; assembly: GCA_938010425.1. Classification (GTDB taxonomy): domain Bacteria; phylum Pseudomonadota; class Alphaproteobacteria; order Acetobacterales; family Acetobacteraceae; genus Elioraea. Next base: position 57,004 of record CALLUO010000029.1, on the reverse strand, counting down.
AACCACATTATTCCGGTGGTGCAGCGCCCGCTCGTCTCCGGCAGCGCGATGAACCTCCGCCCCGTCCTGTCGGGATGGGACACCACGCTTTGGCTTCTCTCCGACTGGTATCGCGAAACCTGATGCTCTCCGTGAAGGGCCAGCTCAGCATCACGCTGGCCCATCCCGTATCGTTCAACTCCAATCGACACGCGTGACACACTACCTGATCCGCCGGTTGCTGATTGCGATCCCCTCTGTGCTCGGGATCAGCGTCATCCTGTTCACTGTGCTTGCGCTGGCGCCCGGCGATCCGTTCGAGGAGCTTGCCACCAATCCTGCCGTGCCACCCGAGGTGCGTCTGCAGCTTCGCGCCTCGCTCGGCCTCGATGACCCAATCCACGTCCGTTACTTCGCTTGGCTCACTTCGATGCTGCGAGGGGAGTGGGGCTTTTCCTTTGTCTCGCGGGTCGATGTCGACGAGCTCATCCTGCAGCGTTTGCCGACGACGCTAATCGTCATCGGCTCGTCGCAGATCGTCGCGCTAGCGATCGCGCTGCCCGTCGGCATCCTTGCCGCCACGCGTCCCTATTCGCTGTTCGACAAAATCGCGAACACGCTTGCCTTCGTTGGCTTTTCCCTGCCAACTTTCTTTACGGGCCTGCTCTTTATTTTGTTCTTCTCAATCTATCTCGATTGGCTTCCCTTCGTCTATCGCACCAGGATTGACGCCACTGGCCTTGCCTGGTTGTGGGAGCACGTGAAGCAAACCGTCATGCCAGTGATGGTCCTTGGCTTGTTCCAGGGCGCGGCCTGGACTCGATTCGTCCGCTCCGCAGTGCTCGACGTCATCAGGCTCGATTACGTCACCACAGCCCGCGCCAAGGGCTTACCCGAGCGCGTGGTCATCACCAAGCACGTCGTGCGGAACGCGATGATTCCGGTCGTCACTCTTGTCGCGCTGCAGATGCCCAGCGTGTTCGGTGGCGCGATCGTCACTGAGCAGATCTTCCGCGTGCCCGGAATCGGCTCACTGCTGATCAGCGCCATCCTCGCCAACGATACGCCGGTGATCATGGCGGTCACCTTCGTCTTCGCCTGCCTTGTTGTGTTTTTCAACCTGGTTGCTGACATCGTGTATGGCTGGCTCGACCCCCGCATCAGCTACCGCTGACGGCCCACCTCTCGCCGCCTCCGCCGCCGCATCGCGGCCGCTTGTTTCGCCTTGGGCGGAAGCGTGGCGCCGCTTCCGCAAGCACCGCCTCGCGGTCGCCTCAGCGGTAATCCTTTTCCTCATCATCCTTGCCGTGCTGTTCGGTCCACTGATTTGGACCGTGCCGATTGACGAGATTGACTTCCGCGCCCGGCTCCAGGGTCCATCCTGGGAGCATCCCCTCGGCACGGACGATCTCGGCCAGGACTTGCTCGCGCGCATGCTTTATGGCGGGCGGATCTCGCTCGCCGTCGGCTGCGCTGCCATGCTGGTCGCGGTGCTGATCGGCACCACCGTAGGCGCAGTGGCCGGAATTGCCTCAGGGGCGGTCGATGCAGCACTGATGTGGGTGACCGACCTGTTTCTCTCACTGCCCGAACTGCCCCTCCTTCTGCTCGTGATTTACCTCTTCCGCGAGCCGCTGCGCGCGCTGGTCGGGCCAAAGATGGGGATCTTCATCCTGATCGTCGCAGTGATCGGCGGTTTCCGCTGGATGCCCGTCGCACGCCTTGTGCGCGCCCAGTTTTTCTCCCTGCGTGAAAAGGAGTTTGTCGAGGCGGCGCGCGCCCTCGGCGCCTCCACACCGCGGCTCGTCGTTCGCCACATCCTGCCCAATGCGCTTGGCCCCGTCATCGTCGCTGCCACCATTGATATCGCCGCGGCCATCATCGCCGAATCGACGCTCTCCTTTCTTGGCTTGGGCTTTCCGCCCGACGTGCCGACCTGGGGCCGACTGCTTTACGACGCAAAGGACCAACTCGACTTCGCCCCACACTGGGCGCTGTTCCCTGGGCTCGCCATCTTCCTCACTGTGCTCACGATTAACTTCGTCGGCGACGGTCTGCGCGACGCGCTTGACCCGCGGAGGGTGGTGTGAACAAACCCTATTCCGTCTCCGCATCGGCATTGCCGACCGGTGCGGGTGCGGCGCCGCTCCTCGAGATACAGCGGCTTGCCGTCCACTTCAGGACGGACGACGGCTGGCTGCGTGCCGTGGATGGTGTGGACATCCGCATTGACGCAGGCGAGACAGTTTGCGTTGTCGGCGAGTCGGGCTGCGGCAAGACGGTCACCGCGATGACCGTGCTGAAGCTCATTGCCATGCCACCCGGCAGGATCGTGTCGGGCAAGATTCTGTGGCAGGGTCGCGACCTTGTGCCTCTGGCTGCAGACGCGATGCGGAAGATCCGCGCGCGCGAGATCAGCATGGTCTTTCAGGAGCCGATGACCTCGCTCAACCCGGTCCTCACGGTGGGTGAGCAGATCGCCGAAGTGCTCCGCCTGCACGAGGGTCTGTCGCGCCGCGCCGCGCTCGACCGCGCGGTCGAAATGCTGCGGCTGGTGCACATTCCGAACCCGCAACGCCGCGTGCACGAGTATCCGCATCAATTTTCGGGCGGCATGCGACAGCGCGTGATGATCGCGATGGCGCTCGCCTGCAACCCCAAGCTCGTGATTGCCGACGAACCCACCACCGCACTCGACGTCACCATCCAGGCGCAGATCCTTGACCTGATTGCCGAGATGAAGGAGCGGCTTGGTATGGCGGTGATGTTGATCACCCACGCCATGGGGGTGGTGGCTGAGGTCGCGCAGCGTGTGGTGGTGATGTACGCGGGCAAGGTGGTGGAAGAGGCGCCTGTCGGCGAGCTGTTCGCCAACCCACGCCACCCCTATACGCAAGGACTGATCCGCTCAATTCCGCGTCTTGATCGTGCTGGCGCCGGTAAGACGCGGCTCGAAGCGATCCCTGGAACCGTTCCCTCGCTGCTCTCTCCACCGCCTGGATGCCGTTTCGCGCCGCGCTGCCGCTACGCCACCGAGGCCTGCCTTGCAGCTGAACCGGCGCTGCGGGAAGTCGCGCCCGAACATCGCGTCGCATGCATCCTGTGAATCACACTCTTCCCCCCACGGCACCATGCAGTGAGCCGCTCCTCCGTGTCGACTCCCTTGTCAAGCGCTTCCCGGTCAAGGGCGGCATTTTGCGCCGCACCGTCGACGAGGTGCACGCCGTCTCCGGGGTCTCGTTCACCCTCGATCGCGCCGAGACCCTAGGCCTGGTCGGTGAGTCGGGCTGTGGCAAATCGACCACCGGACGGCTGATCTTGCGCCTGATCGAGCCGACCTCTGGCGCAATCTGGTTCGAGGGGCGCAACGTCATCGCGCTGGATCACCGCCAACTTCTCGCGCTTCGGCGTGACATGCAGATTATTTTTCAAGACCCATTTGCCTCGCTTAATCCGCGCATGAGCGTGGGCGCGATCATTGGCGAGGCACTGATCATCCACGGTCTTGCTAAGTCGCCACGCGAGCGCGAGGACCGCGTGGTGGAACTGCTCGAGACGGTGGGCCTGCGCGCGGATCACATGCGACGTTTCCCGCACGAGTTCTCGGGTGGGCAGAGGCAGAGAATTGGGATTGCGCGTGCGCTCGCGGTCCGGCCCAAGCTCATCGTTTGCGACGAGCCCGTCTCTGCCCTCGACGTCTCTATCCAAGCGCAGGTGGTGAACCTGCTTGAGGACTTGCAGGAGAAGTTCGGTCTCTCTTATCTGTTTATCGCGCACGATCTCTCGGTCGTCGAGCACATCAGCCACCGTGTGGCGGTGATGTACCTCGGCCGAATTGTCGAGATTGCCTCATCGCACGATCTCTACTCGGCGCCGCTTCATCCTTATACCGAGGCGCTGCTGTCGGCGGTACCGATCCCTGATCCGACTCTGAAACGAACTCGCATCCGGCTTAAAGGCGATCCACCATCGCCGCTTCGTCCGCCATCGGGCTGTGCCTTTCACACTCGCTGTCCCATCGCGAAGAAAACTGTTTGTTCGTCTGAGGTCCCGACGCTGCGCGAGGTGCGGCCTGGGCACTTGGTCGCGTGTCACCTGAGGAGCTAACGCGAGGCGGTCAGCCGAGTCTGTCGTAACTGCATGACAACGATCTTCCTGTAGCGAGGGAAACGCCGCGACGCGGCATGCGCCGCTACCTTAGTATCGCGCGGTTACAGCATGCGCTTTGCTCGCCTCGATCAACAGCACGATGTCCCTATCTTCGCCGAAGCCTTAATTCAGCACGCCGTCCAGACCTGGGTGCAGCGCCTGCCCCTGCCGAATGAGGGGTTGCTTCTGGATCTTCATTGTCGTCGCAACAGGGGCGAAGGAGAGCGCGCCCTCCGCAATCCGCCGCGGCCGGAGGAACATGTTGCACGGGGCTTGGTATTTCATTCCTCCAGGGAGGATTTCGAGTGTCGCCTGCGGCCGCCTTGTTGGCCAACCTGCGCGCGAGGCGATGATTGTGCCATCGTTCCGGCATGCTTCATGTTTTCGTTGCCGCCAAAACCTCCGCCCCACCGCGCAGCCTTGTTGCCTCCCTCGACGCTGCTGTTCCTACCGTCGCCGCTGGAAAAAAACCCCAGCGATTATGACCGTCAGTCTTGCTGCCGACCGTTTTTCTGCCCTTGACCTAGTGTTCGTGCTTGGTCTGGGCCGGCACGTTCTCGATGCGATGCCGCTCGCCATCCTGCTTGCTGCGGCGGACAAAATTGCCGATCTAAAGCCTCGCTCGCGCCGACTTCCCGGTCGTGCCCGCTACCCTCTGCTACGAAGACGCTGCCTTGCTCACCCCTCGCATCCGCACCCAGGTGCTTGCTGTCGCCGATCATGGCAAGGCCGTCTTCGGTGCGCCCACGGCGGAGGCGCTGATGGCCAACCTTCGCGAAGAGCCTTGCCAGGACCTCAACCTCATGGTGGGCGCGCTTGCCTCGCCTCTCCTTCGCGTGACCCTCGTCTCCACCGATCTGCGCCTTTCCACCGCGATGGCGTTATCGCTCGCTTCCATCGGCATCATCCCCATCGGGATCGGCGTCCTGCTGCCCTGGGGCATTCAGCCCGCCGGTCTCCATCCGGTCCAGGGCCCGGCCCCGCACGCCACCGCCGAGCCTCGAGGTGCGCTCTGTTGCGGTCCGTTGCGCCTCAGTCGGACCCATTCTGCGCTGACGGTGGTTGCAGACTGTCCGCGCGCACGGCAATCCCTCTGCTTGTGTCCCGCCTGACCCCCCGGATCGTGCACGCCGTCCCTGGGCGCTATCGGTTGCGCGATGACCGCCTGCGAGACGACCCGCTTGCTGCCCGGCGTGCCGAGGCAGCGCTGGCCGGTCTGCCCGGTGTTATCTTCGCCCGGGCCAATCCGGTCACTGGCAGCGTGCTGGCCCGCGTCGCGCCATCCGTTTCGCCGCGCACCCTGCGCTTCGTCCTCGGCCGCGCTCTCGGCGACTCGCCGCCAGCAAGCTCCCTTTCCGCTGCCACGCCGGAGCCGTGGGACGAGTTTGCGTCGCATGCTTGGCACGCAATGCCGGTCGCCTCGACCATCACCCTCCTGCGCGTCGATCCCGCGCGTGGGCTCACGCAAACTGAGGCTGTTAACCGCCTTGCCCGCTTCGGCCCCAATGCGCTGCCCAGTGCTGAACCGCGTTCATCCCTCGCCATCTTCCTTCATCAGCTCGCCTCTGTTCCCGTAGCGCTACTCGGTGCGTCAGCCGCCGTCTCGCTCGCCACTGGAGGTGTGGCGGATGCAGTAGCGATTGGGGCGGTGGTGCTGCTCAACGCTGGCATCGCAACAGTGACGGAACGGAGCGCAGAAGTGACAATCCGCGGCCTCGCTGAGGCGGCGCCTGCCCCAGTTCCCGTCCGCCGTGCCGGCCGTCGCCAGCTTGTGCCGGTCGAATCTCTTGTGCCTGGAGACGTGATCCTGCTCGAACCTGGCGTGCTCGTTCCCTCTGATGCGCGCCTCCTCGCCGCACGGGACCTTACCGTGAACGAGAGCGCGCTCACCGGAGAAAGTCTGCCCGTGCACAAGGACGCAGGAGCGGTTGTTGCCGTCGAGGCGACGCTTGCTGAGCGCGCGACCATGGTGTTTCGCGGCACCGCAGTCACGGGCGGGTCAGGCGAGGCGGTGGTGGTGGCGACGGGGGCAGCGACGGAGATCGGACGCGTACAGGCGCTTCTCGGCTCCGTCCGCCCGCCCGAGACGCCGATCGAGCGGCAACTCGGCGAAGTGGGTCGCGAATTGGTGCTGATCAATGGCGCCATTTCGGCTCTCGTCGCCGCGATCGGCCTCGCCCGTGGCCAGCCATTGCCGCAAATTCTCCGCAGCGCGATCAGCCTCGCAGTCGCCGCTGTGCCGGAGGGTCTGCCCGCCGTCGCCACCACCACCCTCGCTTTGGGCATCCAAGACATGAAGCGACGGCGGATTCTGGTCCGTCGCTTGGATGCAGTGGAGACGCTTGGGGCAGTGCAGGTAATCGCGCTCGACAAGACTGGCACGCTGACCGCGAATCGGATGGAGTGCGTGGCACTGCACCTCGACGGTAGGGTCGTCGCGATCACGGAACTTTCCGAGACCGAGCGAGATCTCGCTCGCGTGCTGTTCGAGACCGCTGCTCTCTGTAGCGACGTTGAGGAACGCGATGGCGCGCTGATTGGCAGCCCGACCGAAACCGCGCTTGTGCGCGGCCATCTCGCGCTAGGCGGGCGTCTCGCTGACCTCGCCGCGCGGCTCCCGCGTCTTGCCGTCGCACCCCGTGCGGAAGGGCGGAAGCGAATGAGCACGCTGCACCGCGCGCCGGAGGGCACCACCCTGCTTGCCGTTAAAGGTGATCCGGTCGAGGTCCTCGCGCGTTGCACGCATCGTCTCACCGCGCGCGGCGTTCTGCCTCTCGACGGTGAAGCCCGCCGAGGCATCATCGCGGCCAACGATCGCATGGCGGGCGAAGCGCTGCGCGTGCTCGGCATCGCGCGCGGGCCCGGTGACGATCCTCGCAATGAGCGCGGGCTTGTCTGGCTCGGCTTGGCAGGGCTTGCCGACCCGCTGCGCGAAGGGGCGGAAGAGGCGATCCGCCGCCTGCACCGGGCGGGAATCCGCACGGTGATGATCACCGGCGATCAGAGTGCGACCGCCTATGCCATCGCCAAGCGGCTCGGGCTGTCGCGTGCGGGCGAGGTGCGCGTGCTAGAATCGGGCGCGCTTCGCGACCTTTCGCCTGATACCCTCGCCGCGCTTGCCCCGCAGGCCGACGTCTTTGCCCGCGTCTCGCCTGCGAACAAGCTCGAGATCGTGCGCGCTCTGCAGGCTTCGGGGCAGATTGTCGCAATGACTGGCGATGGCATTAACGACGGGCCTGCGTTGCGCGCGGCCGAGATCGGCATCGCCATGGGCGGGGCGGGGACGGATGTCGCGCGCGAGGTCGCTGCTATTGTGCTCGCGGACGACGACCTTGGCGGGATCCTCGAGGCGATCCGGCTCGGCCGTGCGACATATGCCAACATCCGTAAGGTGTTGCGTTATCTGGTCGGCACGAACGCGTCGGAGACGATGGTCATGCTCGGCGCCGCTCTTGCTGGCCTGCCCGAACCGCTGAACCCGATTCAGCTCCTCTGGCTCAACCTCGTCTCCGACCCGCTGCCCGCACTCGCGCTTGGGCTGGAGCCGGCCGAGGCCGACGTGCTCGAGGTTCCTCCGCACGACCCGCGGGCGCCGATCCTCACGCGGGATGATTTCCGCCGTGCCTTGCGCGAGGGGGCAGTGATCGGCGGATCTGCGCTCGTAGCCGCGCTAGCCGCACCGCCAGGTGTCGCCTTCCATGGCCTCACCGCGGCCCAGCTCCTGCACGCTCTCCTCTGCCGCTCCGAGACGCATGGTCCGTTCGATCCGCGGATCGGTCGTAATCCGAAACTGCTCGGCGCCTTGGGACTCTGCCTCGGGCTGCAGGTCGCGGCCCAGGGCGTGCGGCCGCTTCGATCTTTGCTCGGCCTCGGCCCCCTGTCGCCGGCGGCGCTTGCCGCCATCGTCGCCACCGCCGCTGCTCCCACCCTGATCAACGCGACCATCGACGCCATCCTCCGCCCGCGCCAGGAGCGCAGCCCCGATGCGTGACGGCACCGTCCTGATCTCGGAATCGGTCACACCCGGCCATCCCGACAAGCTCTGCGACCGGATTTCGGATGCGGCAATCGACGCCTTTCTGCGCCAAGACGCTCGGGCGCGCGCCGTCGTCGAATGCGCGGTGGCGACGGGGATCGTGTTCATTGCCGCCCGTTTCGCTGCCGAAGCGGTGGTCGACCTTCCGGGCCTTGCGCGGCGAGTGATTGCGGAAGCTGGCTATGTCGGCGAAGGCTTCGACGCGCGCACCTGTTCCATCCTGACCTCCGTCTCCGAACTGCCGCCGGCCGACCGTGCGCCCCATCCGGCAGCGTTCGACGATGAAGACGAGATCGCCGCCTGGGCCGCGACCGAACAGGCCAATGTCTTCGGCTACGCAACAAATGAGACGCCCTCGCTGATGCCAAGCCCGATCGTGCTCGCACACGCTCTTGCCCGTGCCCTTGATGCCGCGCGAGCCGACCTTCCCTGGCTCGGGCCGGACGGCAAGACGCAGGCTGGCGTGGTATATCGTGCCGGGCGGCCGGCTGACCTCGCCACCGTCTCGCTGACCGTCGCCACGCTGGAGGGAACACCGCCGCAGCGGGCGATGCACCGCGCTCTGCGCGAGGCGGTGATCGACCCCGCCCTTGCCGGGGTCGAACCCCCACTCGGCCCCCGCACGGAAATACATATCAACGCCGGTGGGCCCTTCGCGATCGGCGGCCCATCTCGGCATGCTGGGCTGACGGGGCGCAAGAACGGCATCGACACCTATGGCGAGGCGGCCCGCCAGTCGGGAGCCGCCCTCTCCGGCAAAGACCCTTCGCGGATCGATCGCGTCGCCGCCTATGCCGCGCGGCATGCGGCGAAATGCGTGGTCGCGGCAGGGCTTGCGCAGCGCTGCGAGGTACATCTCGGTTACGTGATTGGGCACGCGCGCCCGCTCAGCATCGGGGTTGAGTGTTTCGGCACCGCGCGGATCGATGAGGAGGAGATCGCCCGTCGCTTGCGCGCATGTTTCGACTTCCGCCCGGCCGCGATTGAGCGCCGTTTCGGCTTACGGGCGCGGGCGCATGCGGCGGACGAGGAGCGCGGCTTCTTTCGCCCGCTCGCCGTCTACGGCCAGATGGGGCGAGAGGATCTTGGTGTGCCGTGGGAAAGTGTCGCCGAAGCAGAGGTGCTGCGCTAAGCGGCGAGATCAGTCGGAGACCTGCTGGTTACCTCGCTGACCGAGACTTGCTGCGTACCACAGCAGCGTCACGGCAGGAGGCAGCACGGCGCCGCGCAGGCCTTGGATAGCGGCAAGCAGACTGAGCACTGCCGTGGCGAGCGGCGCTGCGCGCACAGGTGCAGCGAGGTCAGGCCGTTCGGTTGCGACGCGGAACAGACCCTGCCGCAGGGCGGCGGCGAACACGGCGTCCATCTCGCCGCGAAACCGCAGGAGAAGGCTTCCCGTCAAAGGGTTCACCACTGCCGACACCACGCCGGGCAGAAGCAAGCACGCACGGGCAAGGTCTGTGGCGCGGGTTGGATCCCGCACCGCTGAGGCGATCTTCAGCCGCACCCGCCCCGGCGTGACCGAAACGAGCCGCGCAAGCGGGGGCTCAGGCCGCGCGCGTGGCACGGCGCCTGGCTCCACGCTTCGTACCGCCTCGACCCTTCCCCGCTGTAGGCACGGCCACTCCCGCTTGTTCGGTGGTCTTGGCCTCGGCGGCGAGCTCGGCTTCCGCCTCGGCGTAAAGGTCTTCGAGGCTCTCCACCGCCTCTGCTGCTGCCACCTTCAGCGCACCGCCAGCGGCGATGGCGAGCTTGAGTCCTGCCCGCAGCACGGGACGGACGTTGCGCGTGGCCTCGGGCGCCAGAACGGGAGCCAGCAAGACAACCCCGGCTCCGGTGGCCAGACCTGCGAGGAAGACGGTGAAAGGGGGCATAGGTCGCTCTTTCGGCTCAAACAGGGTGCGGGCGAGTTGCCCTCGCGCCCAGCGTGACGGTAGCCTCACCACAGAGGCGGAGGAAGCGGGGACGAACGTGTCGCGACGGAAGGCGGAGGCCCAAGCGGGCGAAGACCTCGTGACCACCGTCACCCTGGCGCTGGGGCGCAAAACAGAGACGCATCGCTTCGAGCACCTCGACGTCGCGACCGACGATCCAGACTATGTCATCGTCGTCCTTTCTTCCGATGACGGGCGGAGGATCGTGGTGCAACTGCCGCGAGCAGAGGTGAAGAAGCGCCTTTCCTGGCGGATGATCGTCTCGCTCTGAGACGCTGTGCTCGCTTTAAACAAGCACAGCGGCTCGTGTACCAGTTCATTCAGAAGCGAATGCCACCGATGAGGAGGGCCGTCACCTGCGTTTCGCTCGTGGTCAGGGGCGAATCGGCCGCCTTGCCCACGAGCTGGGAGACGACGATGCGTGGCTGGATGAACACGCTGTCGGTAAGACGGGCGATGGCGCCGAGGGTCAAGCGCATGTCTCGGAACCCTGCGCCAGCGTCGTAGCGTGGCAAGCCGGCGGCTGAGCGCGCGGCCTGAGCCGCGCTCACGCCGAAGAAAGTCTGCATGTGCGTCTCATTCGCCCATGTCACGCCCGGGCCGCCAAAAACGGAAAGGCGCGGGGTGAGCCGGAGGCGGTATTCGAGATCCGCCCCTGCGGTCAGGCCATGTCCGTTGTCGGCGAGATCCTGGGCGAGGAACGCCGACAGGGTGAACGGCCCCACGCCGGAGGATGCGAAGGCCCGGCCGCGCACTGTGCCGTCAATGTCGCCGAGGCCCTTGAGACGCGCGTTGTCGTCCTGATCCCGCCCGAAGGCATAGTCGAGCGCGATGCCGCTGCGGAAGGTCCGATCGCGGGTGAGAAAGACGCCGACCTCGACGCCCTGCCTGGTGGTGGCGAAGATGCGATCGTTCCACACCACCTCGACGAGGGGGATGGCGGTCAGGTCATAGTCGCTCGACCCCGGGTAGTCGGGCCGCACAAGGGCGCCAATGCCGAGTGAGGCACGCAAGCCGGGGCCCAGGAGGCCCGGTTCTGCGCCGATGCCGACGGCGGTAGCAGCGGCGCGATCGGGCGGTTGCGCCTGCGCTGCAGGGATTGAGGTGAGCAGCAGCGCCCCGAGAATGCCAACCGAACAGCGTGTCATGACCGCATCCTAAGTGACCTTCGACGGTGCGGCGAGCACGGCCGGAACCCGCTGTTCTCCACGTCCGCGCTTGGAGGGGGCTGGCTTAACCCCTTGTGGCGCCGTTGCTATAGTATCGTGCCTGATTCCGGACGGCGGCACTTGGTCCGCCCCACCACTGGAGTGGCTATGAAGATCACCGTCGATCGCGGCACGCTTCTAAAGGCGCTCTCGCACGTGCAGAACGTCGTTGAGCGGCGCAACACGATTCCCATTCTCGCCAACGTGCTGATCCGCGCCAAGGATGGCGAGCTCACTCTAGCCGCCACCGACATGGAACTTTCCGCTGTCGAACGGGTGCCGGCCGAGGTGCGCGAGAATGGGGCGGCGACGGCGCCGGCCACAACACTCTACGACATCGTTCGCCGCCTGCCCGAAGGCGCGCAGATCGAACTCGACCATCCGGTCGGCGATGCACCGCTCGCTCTTCGCTGCGGGCGCTTCGTCACCTCGCTGAACGTCCTTCCGGTCGAGGACTTTCCCTCGATGCAGGACGGCCAGTTGCCGCACCGTTTCCAGTTAAAGGCCGGCACCTTGCGTGACTTGATCGACAAGACCAAGTTCGCCATCTCGACCGAAGAAACGCGCTATTATCTCAACGGAATTTACCTTCACACGACGGTCTCAGACGGGGTCAAGGTGATGCGTGCGGTGGCGACAGACGGCCATCGCCTTGCCCGCGTCGAGGAGCCGCTGCCCGAGGGCGCAGAGGGCATGCCGGGCGTGATCATCCCGCGCAAGACGGTGCTCGAACTGCGTAAGCTGATCGAGGAACTGCCGGCCCAGGAGGGCGTAGAAATCGGGCTTTCGGAAACGCGCATCCGGTTTGCCTTCAGCACGGTGACGCTGACCAGCAAGCTGATCGACGGCACTTTCCCCGACTACGAGCGGGTGATCCCGCGCGACAATGACAAGCGGCTCAGGATCGCGAAGAAGGACTTCGCCGAGGCGGTAGAGCGTGTGGCGGCAATCTCCTCGGAACGTTCCCGCCCTGTCAAGCTTGCCATCGCCCGTGAGGGGCTCACGCTTTCGGCGGCAAGCCCAGAGACGGGCCGGACCGAGGAGGAGATCGAGAAGGACCGTCTCGAATACGATGCGTCACCGATCGAGATCGGTTTCCAGGCCCGTTATCTCCGTGACATTACGGAAACGATCGGCGATTCGGGGCGGGTCGAGTTCGCCTTCCACGACCACACCGCCCCGACGCTCATTCGAGCCGAGGGCGACGCTTCCGCGCTCTATGTATTGATGCCGATGCGGGTGTGAGCGGGGCCGCGCGCCCCGCTGCGAACGCGCCATGGATCCCGCCTTCCGCCTCGAGCGACTGACGCTTACGCGTTTCCGCTCCTACCAGGCTCTCACCCTCGATTTCGCGTCACCGGTTGCCCTGTTCGTCGGAGCGAATGGCGCGGGCAAAACCAACCTGCTGGAGGCGGTGAGCCTGCTCGCGCCGGGGCGCGGCTTGCGGGGCGCGCGTCTTGTTGACCTCGCGCGGCGCGAGGCGGGGGGCACGGACGGTTTTTGGGCGGTGGCGGGACGCTTCGCCACGCCGGTTGGCCCGCTTGAGGTTGGCACCGGGGTGGAGCGCGCCGCGGTCCCGCGGCGAACCTTTTTGGTCGACGGCACGCCAGCGAGGAGCCAGGCTGAGGTCGCCGCCCGGGTGGCGATGGTATGGCTCACGCCGCAGATGGGCGCGCTGTTTCAGGACGGAGCGTCGCAGCGGCGTCGTTTCCTGGACCGGCTGGCATTCGCCCTTGAGCCGGCGCACGCGCGCGAACTTGCCGCCTACGAGACGGCGCTGGCCGAGCGCCACCGGCTGCTCGCTGCCGGCCGGCCCGATCCCGCCTGGCTCGCGGGGCTCGAGGAATCTCTCGCCCGTCATGGGGTGGCGGTGGCAGCGGCGCGGCGAAGCCTGATTACAGCGTTAAACCGCATGCTCGAACGTGGTGCAGCCGGCGAGTTTCCGCGCGCCGTGCTGGCCTGCGCCTGCCCCTGGGCGGAGGCGCTCGATCGCGACCCTGCGCTGGCCGTGGAGGAGGCACTGAAGGCCCAGCTTGCTGCGGATCGTGCGGGGGATGCCGAGGCAGGAGCCACGCGGTCGGGCCCGCATCGCGCCGACTTTGTGCTTATCCACGCCGAGAGCGGCATGCCGGCGGAACTCTGCTCGACCGGCGAACAGAAGGCGCTGCTTGTCTCCGTCCTCCTCGCCCATGCGGTGCTCATCGGAGAGGCGCGCGGCTTCGGGCCGATGCTGCTGCTTGACGAGGTCGCCGCCCATCTCGACCCGCGCCGGCGCGAGGCGCTGTTTGCGGCCCTGGTCGCGCTTCCTCTCCAAGTGCTGCTAACAGGGACGGAGCTCGCAGCCTTCGCTGCCCTCGCGGGGGTCGCGGAGGCCTTCGCAGTGGAGCCTGGGCGAGTTTTCTCTCTGTCCTTCGGCCCTGCCCAAAAGCGGCGGGCCGCGCTATAAGACTGAGTGTTTCCTGCCAGACAAGCGAGCGAGGATTCTCCGGCGATGACCGAACCGGCCCGGGCGATCGACCCAACGCCCGCGGGCGACTATTCCGCCGCCTCTATCCGTGTGCTGCGCGGCCTCGACGCTGTGCGCAAGCGGCCTGGCATGTACATCGGTGACACCGACGACGGCTCTGGCCTGCATCACATGGTGTTCGAGGTCGTCGACAACGCGATTGACGAGGTGCTGGCCGGCTACGCCACTCGGGTCGAGGTGACACTAAACGGCGACGGTTCCGTCACCGTTGAGGACGATGGGCGCGGCATTCCGACCGACATCCATCCTGAGGAGGGCGTGAGCGCGGTCGAGGTGGTGATGACCACGCTGCACGCGGGAGGCAAGTTCGACCAGAACTCCTACAAGGTTTCGGGCGGGCTGCATGGGGTTGGCGTGTCCGTCGTCACGGCACTGTCAGATTGGCTCGAGGTGCGCGTGTGGCGCAACGGCAAGGAGCACTATATCCGTTTTGAGGATGGCGGCGAGCCGGTTGCCCCCCTCGCTGTCGTTGGCCCGGCCATGCCGCCCACGCGCACCGGCACGCGCGTCTCCTTCCTGCCCTCTGCGTCGGTCTTCTCCAGCATCGAGTTTGACTTCGCCCGTCTCGAGCGTCGCCTGCGGGAACTTGCCTTCCTCAACTCTGGGGTGAGGATCGCACTGACGGACGCGCGGCACGTGCCGCCCGTTCGGCACGAGTATTGTTACGAGGGCGGCCTTGTTGCCTTCCTCACTTGGCTCGATCGCGCACATAAGCCGCTATTGCAGCAGCCAATCTCGTTCCGGGGCGAGAAGGATGGCATCTTTGTCGAGTGTGCTGCTGCCTGGAACGACGGCTACACCGAGACGATGCTCTGCTTCACCAACAACATCCCTCAGCGCGACGGCGGTACGCATCTTGCCGGATTCCGCGCCGCGTTGACGCGCACCATCAACAAACTGGCCCCCGAGGTTCTGCCGAAGAAGGAAAAAGTGACGATCGAGGCCGAGGACATGCGCGAGGGCCTCACCTGCGTGCTTTCGGTCAAGGTTCCCGATCCAAAATTCTCTTCACAGACCAAAGACAAGCTCGTCTCCTCTGAGGTGCAGCCTGCGGTGCAAGCGATCGTTGCCGACCATCTCGCGCACTGGTTCGAAACGCATCCGGCGGAAACCAGGCGCATCATCGGCAAGATGGCGGAAGCGGCGGCTGCGCGCGAAGCGGCGCGCAAGGCACGCGAACTGACGCGCCGCAAGGGCGTGCTCGATGTCGCCTCGCTTCCCGGCAAGCTCGCCGACTGCCAAGAGCGCGACCCGGCAAAATCCGAACTCTTCATTGTCGAGGGCGACAGCGCGGGCGGTTCCGCCAAGCAGGCGCGTGATCGCGCCTTTCAGGCGATCCTGCCGCTCCGCGGCAAGATCTTAAACGTCGAGCGCGCACGCTTCGACAAGATGCTCTCCTCGGCCGAAATCGGCACCCTCGTCACCGCTCTCGGCACTGGTATTGGACGGGCTGCGCCCGAGGAGGGCGGCTTCGACATCGCCAAGCTGCGCTACCACCGCATCGTCATCATGACGGATGCCGATGTCGACGGGTCGCACATCCGCACGCTGCTTCTTACCTTTTTCTTCCGCCAGATGCCGGAGCTAATCGAGCGCGGGCACCTGTTCATCGCCCAGCCGCCCCTTTATCGCGCCAAGCGCGGCAACGAGGAGCGCTACCTGAAGGACGACCGTGCGCTTGAGGCCTATCTCTTCGAGCGTGCTCTGGAGAATGGGACACTCCTGCTCGCCTCTGGCGAAGAGCTGGCCGGAGAAAGGCTGGCGGCGGAGGTCGAGCGAGCGCGGGGGCAACGCGCTCTCATCCTTCGTTTGGCTGCCGCAGCCCCTGTTGCGATCATCGAGCAGGCGGCGGTGGTGGGCGCACTCGCGCCAGCGCTTGCGGAGGTCTCGGCACGCGCAGCCGAGGCTGCCATACGCCTCGCCGCCCGGCTCGACATGCTTGAGCGCGAGACGGATCGCGGCTGGCACGCTTCGGTCCAGAACGGCGCCATTGTTGTGTCGCGCACGCTGCGCGGTGTGGCCGAACGATACGTGCTCGACCAGGCCTTGCTCAGGAGCGCTGACGCGCGGCGCTTGGCGAATGAAGCCGAGGCTCTCGCCACTCTGTGGTCAGCGCCCGCTCTTTGGCGCGCAGGCGGAGCGGAGCGCCACATTGCCGGCCCGGCCTCATTCATCGACGCCGTGCTGGAAACTGGTCGAAAGGGGCTTGTCATCCAGCGCTTCAAAGGGCTTGGCGAGATGAACCCGGATCAGCTCTGGCAGACCACGCTCGATCCCGCAAACCGTTCCCTGTTGCAGGTGAAGATTGGGGCGGCGGAGGAGGCGGCCGAAGTGTTCGCCACGCTGATGGGAGACGTGGTCGAGCCGCGCCGCGAGTTCATCGTTGAGAACGCGCTGAAGGTGGCCAACCTCGACGTCTGACGCGTCTCCTGCCGCGCTCAGCCGCCGCGCAGGAGCCGTTCGAGTTGCTCCATAAGCCCGCGCGCAGGGGGCAGGGACTCGCGGGGCGACTGCCGCGCCGCCTGATCGCGCAGTGCGGCAATCGCGTCTCGCGTGGCTGCAAGGTCAAAAGCGAAGATGTCCCCGCCGCTGCCCGCCACCGTTGCAGCCGTGCGCAGGCGCACCAGGATGCGATTTGCCTCGTTTAGAGCGGCGGCCACCCGATCAGCCGCCTCGCCCGCTGGTAGGCAGACCGCATCGCGTCCCTCAAGGCCGCACGGCGCCTCCGCCATGCGCTCCGTTCCTACCCGCAGTTCCGCTGTCGCGCCAAGAGCCAGGACTGCGCGCTTGGTATCAGCGATGGAAAGACGCCGCGCTGTCACCGCTGGCAGCGGCGTGTTATCACGCAGCACGATTTCGAGCGCGATGCCGCCAGCAGCCGCATCCGCTGGCGGGACGATCCAGAGGCGATGTCGAAGAACGCAGTCCGCACGGTCGGTCATCGGGTCTTCCGCGCAGGCCAACACCCAGGAACCGATGGTCCGCTCCTGCACACTCGGGGCGATGGTCGGCGCCTGCGCCGCAGCGCTTCCCACAGCAAAGGCGGCAAGGAGCACAACCGAATATGCAAGCATCACACCCACTCCCTCACGCGAACGCAGGCGCGTCTCGTAACGCCACGGGACGATGCGTGCTGCACCGTTTCCAAAGACATTTTAACCGACACCCTAGCGGACCCGACTTTCCCCCCTACTTCCGCAGCATCCGGAATGGAGGTGAGCATGATCTTCCTGTCTTATGCCGTGGCGATCAAAGCAACACTCCTTGGCATGGCGCTCGGAGCGGCGGCCATGAGTATCGGCGGTGAGCGCCTGCTCGCTCGGTGTGCAGAGCGGATGCGCGGGGGCGTGCGATGATTCTGCGTCTTGCTTGGAGTGGTGCGTGGCATCTCTTCTGGGGCGCTGTCATCGGCGCCCTGGCCGTCGCAGCGGTGAAGCGGATGCAAGGGGAGGCGCCACCCCAGGCCGACCTCGGCAGCCCTGCCCCTGCCTCATCGCCTTCTGGCCCAGCAGAGAGCCCGCCCGACACTCCCTCTGCCTGATCGACCTCCCTCCCTCCCGGCGGGCTTGGCCTTGCGCATGGCTTGCGTCACTCTGGCGACGGAGGGGCGATGCTGATGCGCTCGGTTCGGTTGCCAGGTGGGATAGCGGTTCCGGCCCTCGGTCAGGGCACGTGGCGCATGGGGGAAGACAGACGGCAGCGTGCCCGCGAAGTCGCTGCCCTCCGTCTCGGTATCGAGCTAGGCCTCACCCTCATCGACACTGCCGAGATGTACGGCGAGGGCGGGGCGGAGGAGGTGGTGGGAGAGGCGATCCGCGACTGCCGAGCCCACGTTTTCGTGGTCTCTAAGGTCTATCCTCACAACGCCGGCAAGGGCAATCTCCGCCGCGCCTGCGAACGAAGCTTGGCCCGCCTTGGCATCGATCGTCTCGATCTCTACTTGCTGCACTGGCGGGGCGGTGTCCGTCTTGCCGAGGTGGTTGAAGGGTTTGAAGGCTTGCGCGAAGACGGGCTGATCGCGCGATGGGGCGTGAGCAACTTCGACGTCGACGACATGGCTGAACTCTGGGAGCTCCCTCGTGGCTCGGAGTGTGCCACCAACCAGGTGCTGTATAATCCAGAGGAGCGCGGGATCGAATTCGACCTCTTGCCGTGGTGCTCAGCACGCGGGGTGCCAATCATGGCTTACTCCCCGATCGGGCAAGGGGGGAAACTTCTTCGTCACTCTGCCCTGCGCGCGGTGGCGGAGCGACACCGTGCGAGCCCCGCCCAAGTCGCGCTGGCATGGGCGATCCGCCACCCCTCTATCATTGCGATCCCGAAGGCGGTCCAACCCGATCATGTGCGCGAAAACGCTGCCGCCCTCTCGCTCGCTCTGACCGAGGAGGACTATGCCACGCTCGACAGGGGCTTTCCGCCGCCTTCGCGAAAGCGTCCGCTCTCGGTCATCTAGGCAAAAGCCGGCGCGAATTCTCTGCGTTGGCGGGGTCAATCTCGACGAGGCAATCCGGCTCGAGAGCCAGCTCGAACCTGGCGAGGGCGTGATCGGCGCGAGCCTCGGCCTTCGTCCGGGTGGTGGGGCGGCGATCGCCGCGGCGGCTTTTGCCCAGGCTGGCTACGAGGTGACGGTGGCAGGCGTGGTCGGCGACGATGCACACGGGGCGATGCTGCGCGAGGTGCTGGCCGGTCGCGGCATCGACGTCTCTGCGCTAGAGACGAAGCCAGGACCGACCACGCGCGTCCTGGTGCTGATCGACCCTTTGGGCGAACGCACACTGATTGCGGTTGGCGGCTATCGCGCGATTGAACTCGAGGGCCAGGGGCTGCTCGGTGGCCATTACGACGCGGTGTTGACGAAGCTGCATGCGCCGATCGTGCCGAAGATTGTCGCCGCGCACTGGGCAAAGGGCGCACTCACCGTCGCCGTGCTTACCCGTCATGGCCGGGCGCCGCTTGCCGCGCGCGTGCTGATCGCCTCCGAACACGACTTGGCGGAGCGCGAGCGCGACGACCCTCTCGCTCTGGGGCGCACCCTGTGCGGTGCATCGCTCGAGTGGGTGGTGGTGACGCGCGGGGCGAACGGGGCGGAGGCGTTCGGGGTGGACGGCACGGTCCATCGCGTTGCCGCCCCTTCAACCGAGGTTGTCGACACGACCGGAGCGGGAGACGTGTTCGCAGCTGGGCTGATCGATGGGTTGCTGCGGACCGGCGACATCGAAGAGGCGCTGGCGCGGGGTGCGGCGTGGGCTGGAAAGCAGGTCGCGGCTGAAGGCAGTCTGCCGCCCGACACGCTCGCCGTGCCGCCGCTCTGACACCTCAGACACGCCGAAACCGCGCGACGAAAAAGCCATCCAGCCCTCCTCGCTCAGCCCAGTGGCAGGGCAAGGTGCGCAGATGTCCCGCTCGCGTGACCGCTTCGTCGAGGCCAGGCACCTCCTCGGGCCGAATGGGCTCCGGCGCGAGGCCAAGCGAGGTGGCGTCCGCGATCACGCCTTCCCCCTCCTCAGGCTGCAGGCTGCAGACGGCGTAGACGAGGCGCCCCCCCGGGCGCGTCAGACGGGCGGCAGCGGCGAGCAAGGCCTTCTGAGTAGCGACCAAGGGGCCAAGGTCGCGCGGGCGCTTCAGATACAGAATGTCGGGGTGGCGGCGGATGGTGCCGGTTGCCGTGCAGGGGGGATCGAGCAGCACGGCATCGAAAGGGATGGGTGGGGTGAAAGCGACCGCATCGGCGACGACGAGCTCGGCGGCAAGCCGCAAGCGGGCCAGGTTCTCGGCGAGCCGCTGCGCCCGCGCCGGAGAGGCCTCCACGGCGGTGACCAGCGCGCCGGCGGCGGCGAGCTGCGCCGTCTTGCCACCGGGTGCTGCGCACAGGTCAGCGACGCGCTCGCCGGGAGAAGGGCGGAGGAGCCGGGCAGGCAGGGCCGCGGCAGCGTCCTGAACCCACCAGGCCCCTTCGTCGTAGCCAGGGAGAGACAGCACCGATCGATCAAGCGCAGCCAAACGTAGAGAGCCCGTCGGGAGAAGCACCGCCCCTAAACGCTCGGCCCACGCCGCAGGGTCGAGACCGGGTTTCAGGGTGAGATCAAGCGGGGCCTCGCGGGCATGGGCCTGCGCAATGGCCCACGCAGCGGCAGGCCCGTGGGCAGCGTGCCAGGCCCGCCACAGCCAGTCCGGGGTGTCGAGACGCGAGGAGTTGAGCCCAGCGAGCAGGGTGGGGCCGGCGGCAGCAATGCGCCGCAGCACAGCGTTTACGAGCCCGGCGAAGGCCTCGCCCTTCGGAACGCTTCGCACCGCAGCAACGGTGGCCGAAACGGCGGCGTGTGGCGCGGTGCCGATGAGGAGAAGCTGGGCTGCGCCAATCCTAAGCGCGTGCTGCACGATCCTGGGCGGCGGGCGGTGCAGGAAAGGCTCGAGCACGGCATCCAGCGTGCCAAGCCGGCGTAGCACGGTGGCGGCGAGCAGGTGAGTGAAGGCGCGATCTTGAGGAGGAAGGGGAGGGAGAGTGTCGAGCGCCTCCTCGAGCGTGCGCCTCTGGCCGAGCACGGCCTCCAGCAGCGCGATCGCGGCTTTCCGCGATGCTGTGCCGGCGGGGACGGGACGAGGGGAGAGAGAGGCGCGCGCCATAGGCGCTTCCTCGCCGCGCCTTGGCCTCTGTTCAAGCCTTGCTCCCTCTGTCGAGCCGGGTGAGCTTGACTTCCGGCGCGTCGGGCCGCCCATGCCCGGTATGACCTTAGCACCACCGGCTGCGCAGGATCTCTTCGCCCGCCTCGCCGGCACGCGGCGGCCAGTTCTCGTTATCCTGCTCGTCTGGGCCCTGTTCGTGGCCCCGGGCTTTTTCTCTATCCCGCCGTCGGATCGCGATGAGTCCCGCTTCGCGCAAGCGACGAAGCAGATGCTGGAGACAGGCAACATCGTCGAAATCCGCTTCGGCGACGTTGCGCGCAACAAGAAGCCGGTCGGAATCCACTGGGCGCAGGCGCTGACTGTGTCGGTCGCCGAGGCGATGGGGCTAGCGGGCCGGACCGACATCTGGCCCTACCGCGTGCCCTCGGCCTTGGGAGGTCTGATTGCGGCTCTCGCGACCTTCTGGCTCGGCCGGGCTCTGGTCGGGCGGGCACCAGCGCTGGTCGCTGCGGTGCTTCTCCCCGCCGCCCTCGTGGTGACAGTGGAGATGCACATCGCGAAGACGGATGCCATGCTCTTAGGCACGATCGCGGTGATGATGGGGCTGTTCGGGCGGACGGTGGTGGCACCGGAACGGTTTGGCCCAGGCGCGGCGGCGGGGTTCTGGTTCGCCTTCGGGGTGGGGATTTTGCTGAAGGGGCCGGTGGCGCCGATGGTGGCGGGGCTTGCCGCCTTCGCGCTGTGGATGAGCGATCGTCTTGCCCATCGTCCTTCGCCCTGGCTCGGCGCTCTGCGCGCAGCCTGGGGCTTCCCGCTCGCCCTCATCCTCGTGTTGCCTTGGGGGGTGGCGATTTGGGTCGCGACGGATGGTGCTTTCTTCTTCGAGGCGATCCGCGGCGATCTCGGCCAGAAAGTGGTGGGAGCCGACGAACAGCACGGCGGTCCTCCCGGCTATCATTTGGCACTTGCTGCGGTCACTCTGTTCCCCGCCTCGCTTGCCGTGCTGCGCGCCATCCCGGCCGTCTGGGCCTGGAGGGATGAGCCTGCCACACGGTTCCTCCTCGCTTGGATTCTGCCCACCTGGCTGGTGTTCGAACTCCTGCCGACGAAGCTGCCGCACTATGTTGCAGTCACCTTCCCTGCCGTCTTGCTGCTTGCGGCGCGCTGGCTTCTCGACCCTTCCGCCAGGCCTCCGCCGCGCTGGCTTGCTCGGCTTTCTCTGGGCCTCTGGCTCATCGCTCCCTTGGGCCTTGCTGGGCTTGCCATCGCTTTGCCCGTGGTGGCGGGAGGCAGTCCTTGGGCGCTTCCGGTTGCGCTGGCCGCCGCTGGCTGGACCCTCTGGCAGGGTGTGCGTGCTGCCGAGACAGGGCGGGCGGTGGCGGCAGGGCTCCTCGGGTCGGTGGTGCTGTACGGAGCGATCCTGCAGGGGGTGATCCCCGAGGCGCGGGGGATCTGGCTTTCGCCGCGCATCGCCGAGGCGGCAGCGGCGCACTGGGCGGCGACGGGCGGCCGGCCGCCGGCCTCCGACCGCCCCTTTGCAGCGGTCGGTTTCCACGAGCCCTCGCTCGTCTTCCTCGTCGGCACGGATGTGCGGCTCCTGCGCAGTGGCGAGGAGGCGGCGCGGCACCTTGCCGAACGCGCAAGGGGGCTGGCCTTAGTGCGCGATCGTCACGAAGATGCCTTCCGCGCCGAGGCCGAACGCCTGGGGCTTACGGTGCGCGAGGTGGCGCGTATTGACGGGTTCAATCTTTCGCGCGGACAGTTCGTTGCCTTGGGCCTGTATGCGCGCTGACAGTCCCGCGTTCGCCCCCTCAAGGCGGAGGCCTTCGAGGCGTTCGTCCGTACGATGCGCCCGGCTGGAACCCCGATCCTAGCCCATTTCTGATACTCGCTGAGCCCCGTCGCACACTTCGCGGATTGGCCGAAGCCGTTGCGGCTTTTGGGGCGCGATCTCGTCGTCTGGCGCAAGGGAGAAGGCCTTCCATCGCTGGTTGAGCAACGCTGCTGCCACCGCCCGGCGAAGCTCTCTCAACGAGGTCTACGCCAACGCCGTGCTCGCCTGCGGGTATCACGGCTGGTCGTGCGATCACGCGGGCAGGGTGGTGCGTTTGCCTCAGCGCCCGCTGGACGAGCAGGGGCGCATCACCATGGCGCATGTCGCCTTCGTCTAGCGCGCCTCGTTCGGCAACATGAGCCACTCGGAGCCTGTCGAACCGGGGGTAGAGGAGTTTGCCGACAGGTTCGTCTTCCGCTCCGACGTGGTGGTGGTGAGCCCGCCCGGGTAAGAACAACTCCTGCGCCGGGCGGAGCCGAGGTCCGTGCGGCACATGCTGGCACCCTGGTCAATACCCTCCCTGCGCAAGCTCAGCATCCGCTATCCAGCCGCGCTCCCTTACTTCATTCTCACCGACCCCACCCCGATTGACGATCGCACCAGCCAGATCTGCCAATGGGTCTACCGCAACGACACCGAGGCGGAGGCGCCGGCGGAGAAGGTGATCGCCTTCGACCGCCAGGTGACGGCGGAGGACCGCGACATCCTGGAATCGACCGACCCCGACGTGCCGCTCGATCAGACCGGACGCGAGATGACCATGCCCATCGACAAGCCGGGGGTCATTATGCGGCGGATGCTGCGCGCGCTGATCGAAGGCGAAGGAACGCTTGCCGCGGCCGAGTGAGGCGACGCAGACCTAAGCGCGAGTGACTGCGAAGCTGTCGATCAGTCTTGTCGCGCCGAGCCGGGCGGCGACCCGCTCGCGCACCTCGGCGCGGGTGCGGAGGAGATCAAGGGGGTTTTTACCGCCATCCCGAACTCGGCACGGAGCCGCCGGCGCGGCGCGGTGGTGTAGGGGGGGCTGCTCGCCCAGATGCGGTCCAACCCCCGCCGCCCCCGCCCATGCGACGTTCGAGCTCCATCAGCGCGCGCACCCGGTTCTCCGTGTTCGGGTGGGTGGAGAACAGGTTGTCCATGCGTGCCCCCGAGAGGGGATTGACGATGAAGAGATGGGCGAGTGCGGGGTTGGCCTCCGCGTGGCGGTTCTCGATCCGCCGCGCGAGCTCCTGCAGGCGGAGGAGCGCCTTGGCAAGGCCGCGCGGGGAGCCTGCGATCTCCGCCCCCACCCTGTCGGCCTCGTATTCGCGCGAGCGGCTGATCGCCAACTGCACCAGCATGGCAGCAAGCGGCGCCAGGATTAGCATCAGAATGAGCCCGATCGCGCCCAAGGGGTTGTTGCGGTTGTCGCCGCCGCGGAAGAGGAAGGCGAACTGGGCGAGCATGCCGATTGCGCCGGCCAGCGTCGCGGTGACGGTCATGATCAGCGTGTCGCGGTTCTTGATGTGGGCGAGTTCGTGCGCAAGCACGCCCGCCACTTCCTCCTCGCTGAGGTGGCGAAGCAGGCCCGTGTTGACCGCAACTGCGGCGTTCACGGGATCGCGCCCGGTGGCGAAGGCGTTCGGCTGGTCTTCGTCGATGACATACAAGGCGGGCATCGGCAGGCCGGCGCGTTGCGCCAGCGTTTGGGTGAGCGCGTAGAGGCGCGGCGCGTCCTGCGGCCCGATTGGGCGCGCGCCCGCCATGCGCAGCACCATCCTGTCGCTGTTCCACCAGGCGAAAAGGTTCATCCCGCCGGCGAAAAGGAGCGCGAGCAGCATGCCCTGTTCGCCGCCCAGGGCGAAGCCCACACCCATAAACAGGGCGGTCAGCGCAGCGAGCAGGAGCGCAGTTTTAGCGTAGCCAGACATGGCCCGATCCCGATTTGTCCTTGAACCGTGTATAGGTTGGTTGGAGCCTCTTGGCGCCAGCGCAGACGCATCGCACATGGGAAGCATGACCAGAGAGAAGACTCCAGCCTCCAACCCGGCGTCTGTCTCGCCGACCTCGAAGCCGGTCGCGGAAGGCGGACCGCCCGCCGCGGACGCCCGTAAGCCGCGCGAGTTCGGCGGACCTTCGGGGCCAGAGCCCACCCGTTATGGGGATTGGGAGCGGAAGGGCCGCTGCAGCGACTTCTGAGCGATCGCGGACTCACTGCATGGACATGGCAGGAACGGGCTTGTGGTGGGCGCCCTTCCATGACACAAGCTGTTGATGACGTGTTCGATCCGTCAACAATCGCGATTCGTTCCCGCGACTCGGACGAAAGGCTTGTTCATACAAGTTTTGTCGCAGCGCCGCGCAGCATCACTGTTCGCCTTCCGTTCTCTCCAGTTGGTTCACGGAACGAGTCGTCCCTCCCCAAACCGTTTCGTGAGCCTCAGCCAAGTCGCGATTGCCGCGTCCCAGGCAAAGGCGGCTGGTTCCCGAAGCGGCCAGTAGAGGCGACCGGCGAGTGTCTCGCGCCGCGACGTCGTCGCCCCGAGGCCGCGCGCGCGAAGCCCTGCCAGCCGAAGCAACACCACGCAGCGCGGGAGGTGGTAGCGGCTTGACACCGCAAGCACTAAAGCCCCGCGAGGGATGAGACGCACGGCAGCCCGCGCCGTGTCCAAGGTGTCGCGCGCCGCCGCGTCAACCACGATCCGCTCCGCCGCGACCCCTCGCCGCAGCAAAGCCGCGCGCATCGCTTCCGCCTCGACCGGACCGCCCCCCGACGGGCCGCCGGAGACCAGCAGTCGCGCCGCGGGGTGGCGTCGCGCTGCTACCACCGCTGCGGCGATCCGCCGCGCGAGGGTGGGGGTAGGCTGCCCGTCCGGCTGCACCGGAAACCCGAACACCACGATCCACGCCACCTCGCGCAAGACCCGCATCTCCCGACCGCACCCTTCGCCGCAGTAGGAAGCGGTAGAGCGGCTCGGGCAAGGCGGGAGGGTGGCATGGACCACACATCGCGCGGCTGGTTCGCCATCGGCATGGAAGGGGTGAGCAAACCCGGCAACGCGGGCGCCTTGATGCGCACGGCGCACGCTTTTGGCGCCGCCTTCCTATTCGCCATCGGCCACTCTCCCGGGGTTGCGGCGACCCGCGCCACCGATACCTCGGACGCCACCCGCCATATCCCCTTCTATCGCTGGCCGGACCCCGGCGCGCTCGTTCTGCCCCGGCTCTGTCGCCTGGTCGGGGTGGAACTCACCGCCGACGCGATTCCGCTACCGTCCTTCCATCATCCTTTGCAGGCGGCTTATGTGTTTGGGCCCGAGCGCGGGTCGCTTAGCCCTACCATGCTGGCCCGCTGCGACTTTGTAGTGAAGATCCCGACCCGCTTCGCGCTCAATGTGGCCGTTGCCGGCGCAATCGTGATGTATGATCGACTTATCGCTTTGGGGCGGTTCGCACCGCGCCCTCTCTCGCCCACCGCCGCGCTAGAGGCGCCAAATCCGCACCGCCACGGCAAGCCGCGCTTTCGACGCGGCACGCCGCCGCTGCTCACCGGCGAAGACGAGGAGGGCCCGGGCGGCGGCCTTTCTTGAGGGGCAGGGACGCGCCTCGTATATCGCCAGGTATGACGCGCCTTGTTTTGATCACCCTCGCCGCCCTCATGCTCGTCGTACCGGCCGCTGCCCAGCAGCGCCCGGCGCAGCAGCCCGCCCAGGCTGGAGGGCCCACCTCCATCGGCCGTTTTCAGAACTGGGAGGCAGCAACCTTCACCGAACAGGGCCGCCGCGTCTGTTACGCCTTCACCCGCGCCGTAACCTCTTCCCCTGCTGTGCAGGGTCGTGGCGAGGTGGTGCTGATGGTGACTCACCGCCCGGCCTCGCGCGATCAGGTTGCCGTACGCGCGGGGTATACCTATCCGCAGAACGCTGAGCCCGCTGGCGTGGTTGAAGCAGGCGGGGGCAACGTGACCCTCGCCTTCTTCACCGCGGGCGACGCCGCCTTCGCGCGTGACCGAGAGGCTGCGGTGGCCGCCTTCCGTCGTGGCCGCACGTTTCGCCTGCAGGGCCCGGGCCCGCGCGGCGGCACGGTGAGCGACACCTTCAGTCTGCTCGGCTTCACGGCCGCCTACCAGGCGATCTCGGACGCCTGTCGATGAGCGACGCCGCCGCCACTGCGCCCACCGTTGACACAGCGGAGGAGGATGCGCGCATCGAAGCAAAGCGCGCCCCCTTTGCCCCGCCCTCACCCGTGCTGCCGGACGGACGGCTCGACCTTGTCGGCCTCTCCCGCGACCAGCTCGCGCGCGCTCTCATCCACCTTTGCGCCGATGAGCGCGAGGCGAAGCTGCGCGCTAAGCAACTGTGGCACTGGATCTACCATCAGGGGGAGACTGACTTCGAGCGTATGACAACCATCGCCAAGCCGATGCGCGCCCGGCTGGCGGAAAACTGTGTGATCTCCCGCCCCAAGACCACGGCCGAACAGTTTTCGCGCGACGGCACGCGGAAGTGGCTGTTCCGCTTTCGTGACGGCCACGAAGCCGAGACCGTCTACATCCCCGATCCAGAAGAGCCGCGCGGCGCGGTCTGCCTCTCCTCGCAGGTGGGGTGCACGCTGACTTGTCGCTTCTGCCACACTGGCACCCAACCTTGGGTGCGCAATCTCGGCTCGGCTGAGATCGTTGGCCAGTTCATGGCCGCACGCGATGCCTATGGCGAGTGGCCCTCGCCGAAGGGCGAGGCGCCGCGGCGCCTCTCTAACATCGTGCTGATGGGCATGGGCGAGCCTCTCTTCAACTACGACAATGTGGCTCGCGCGATGATGATCGTGATGGACGCGGAAGGAATCGCGCTGTCGCGCCGTCGCATCACCCTCTCCACGTCGGGGGTTGTGCCGATAATGGATCGATGCGGGCGCGAACTGGGCGTCAACCTCGCGGTCTCGCTGCACGCGGTGACGAACGAGCTTCGCAACCGGCTCGTGCCGTTGAACCGGAAGTATCCGCTCGAAGAGCTCCTCGCTGCCTGTCGCCGCTATCCAGGTGCCTCGAATGCGCGGCGAATCACCTTCGAGTACGTGATGCTGAAGGGAGTGAACGACTCGGAGGCGGATGCGCGCGAACTGGTCCGCCTCATTCGCGGCATCCCGGCCAAGGTAAACCTGATCCCATTCAATCCCTGGCCGGGGTCGGGCTTCGAGACCTCCACGCCAGAGGCGGTGCGACGCTTCGCTGCCATTGTCATGGATGCGGGCTATGCAAGCCCGATTCGCATGCCGCGCGGACGCGACATTCTCGCCGCTTGCGGCCAGCTGCGTACGCAAAGCAGGCGCGAACGCAACACTCGCCACCTCGACCACGCAGGTCCTGCCTAAAGGCGCGCGTAGAAGACGTTGCGCGGAGGAAAGTGTGGACCCTCAGTCTCCAATTTTGAGGTCAAGCCCGCGCACAATCAAGCCCACTGTGCGTTCGCCGGTGATGCCGAAATCATCGTCGTTGATGAGGAACAGGGCGCCGCCCGGCAGCACCGCAACTCCTTCGAGCTTCCCCGGCGCTTCCGCATGGTTCGCCGAGTCGAAGATAAGACGCTTCGAAACGGCAATGACACCCGTCCCCGCCAGGTCGTTCGATTGCTCGAGCGTGGGCCGGGTTGCCGGATCATCCCACTTCGACCCGAGGATGTTGGTCGCCCCCGCAAGCGCGATCTCGTAAAGCTTGGTCGTGCTCTCGGTGCGCTCGAGCACGAGCAACCGGTCCGTGCCGAGGGCAGTGAGTTCCGAGATGCGCGGATCCGACTGCCGGTTCGAGGGATCCTTTCGAAAGGTCTGCGGATCGTCCAGTTGGTATACGAACTGCCCGACCACGCTCAGCGTTTGGCGGTCGAACTTTAGCACGCGGGTGTTCTTTGCCTGCTGGTAAGCGGCAACGTCAGGGTTGGCGAGCGGGTTCTGCAGCATGAAGTAGAGGAAGCGCTCGTCAGGGCTGACCGCCATGCTCTCGATGCCGCGATTCGTTTGCCGCTTGGCGAGAATGGCGGGTAGGCGCTCGAGCACCGGGTAACCCGCCCCCGCATAGTCCTTGCCTGTGCCCTCAGGGACGATGCGCAGCTGGATCCGTCCGTCCGCCGCAACATGGACGATGGAGGGCCCATTTTCCTCGCCGATCCAGAATGTTCCGTCCGACAGACGGACCAGGCCCTCAGCGTCGATCGCAGCGGGGTTCTGCGCCAGCTTTCGCCCGCGCCCATCAAGCGGGATTTCGGTGCTCGCGACGGTCAGTGGATTGGTCAAACCATTAATCGGCTGCCCATCGAGCGTCTTCAACGCGATCACATCGGTCACGTGAAACAGGCCGCGTTCCGTGTCGAGGACGAGGCGGTAGATCGAGGGAGCGTAGTGCGGCACTGGGTAAATACGCCCGCTACGCGCTTCGGCGCAGATTGTCTCGCGGGCGAGGCCGGTGACGCGCTGCGCATCCGAACAGGCGATGTTCGGGCCGCGATCCGACACCGTCCAGACGACATTGGGCGGATCGTTCCGGCCACGGAACGCCGCACTGCCGATGCCGATGCTGAGGAGGAGAGTTTTGCCGCCCTCGAACGCAACAGAGCCAAGGCTGAGCGGCACCGACGGCTGAAGCACTGTGATGCGGATCTCGGCGAGAGCGGGTGCGGTGGCGAACGTGATGGCGAGGGCGAGGAGGGTGGCGCGGCGCATGGCGTGTCCTGGCGGTAACGGAACGCGCAACCGTTGCGCCTACTGGCCGCGCGATCAACGACAGTTCGATGAAACTATCGTCGCAAGGACCCGCTCTGGTTTTCGCTCACGATCGCGCATGGGCGGATTTGCGCCTCGGCTCGCCCCGCGCGATGCTGACATTCGTGCCCTCTTCCTTGGCTGCCCAGCCTCTGCCCCTGCCGATCCTGATCCTCACCGGCTTTCTGTCGGGGGCCGGCATGCGGGTTGCCGACCCTCTTCTGGCGTTGATCGGCCATGACTTCGCCGTTTCGGTCGCGGCCGCTACCCCGGTCGTTGCCGCCTTCACCCTGGTCTATGGCCTTGCCCAACCGGTGCTGGGGCCGATCGGCGACCGCATCGGCAAGCTCAGGCTGATCGCGATCTGCATGGCGTTGTATGGAGCAGCCTCTCTTGCTTCCGCTTTCGCCCCGACTCTGCCGTTGCTCATTGGGTTGCGGGGGGTAGCCGGCTGTTTCGCTGGCGGTCTGATCCCGGTGGCGATCGCCCTCATCGGCGACTCCACCAGCTACGAAACGCGCCAGGCCACTTTGGGCCGGTTCATGACTGGAATAGTGCTGTCGAATCTGGTGACGGCGCCTGGATCCGGCGCGGCAGGCGATTTCATCGGCTGGCGGGCGGTGTTTGGCGGCCTGGGCGCAGCCTCGCTCGCCGCTGCCGTACCGCTCGATCGCGCAGCAAGACGAATGGGCCGCCCGAGCGGCGGAACCGAGATTGGCGCGCTCGCGCGCTATCGCGCCGTGCTTGCTCGGGCTTCGGCGCGGCGTCTTTTGGTGATGGTCGGCATCGAAGGGGCCATCGCCTTCGCCGCCCCGCCCTTCATCGGCGCTTTCCTGGTTGAGGGCTACCAGCTGTCGTTCTCGCTTGCCGGTCTTATGCTCGGCGCCGCGGGGCTCGGCGCCCTGGTCTACACGCTCGCTGCCGGCTACTTCGTCCGCCGCTTCGGAGAGCGCGGCCTGCTCGTCCTTGGTGGCGTGGGCATGGTGGTTTGGCTCGGCGGCATCGCGCTGATGCCCCCGGTTCCGGTCGTCGCGGTGCTGAGCTTCCTCGGCGGGCTTTCCCTCGTTTGCTTCCATGGCGTGTTACAGGCGAGGGGTTCAGAGATGATGCCGCAAGCGCGCTCGACGGGCATGGCCGCCTTTGCCTTCTCGTTGTTTGTCGGCCAGGCGATCGGGGCGGGGCTTGCGGGCCTTTTGCTTTCGCTCGTTGGCTATCAAGGGATACTCCTCGGCGCGGCGGGCGGGATCTCCGCACTCGCGGCCTTGGCCGTCCGTCGCGGCGGCGGTTAGAGGATCGTCCGCATCGGTGGCACGGCGGACGGCATGCCGCCATGCGTCCTTTGGCTCGACCGGTTCCCAGCCGCCGGCAGCCGAATGGTCAAAAGCCGCGTCGCCCCGGGACCCAGCCAGGATGAAAGAGCCACGGCGATGAGAGAGCCGGCGACGAGGTCGCCTCTCCGGTGTGCGGCCACGATCCGCCGTGCGCGCGGCCTTCCTCTCTCTCGTCGGCGTCTACGCCCGAAGATGGGGACGCCGACTGGGCGTCGCGGGGCAGACGGGTGCTGGAGCCCCGCTCAGGCGTTCGCCGCCGCGGGCGGCGTCGACTCGGCCAGCGACTGGGCCCGGCGCGACTGCCACAGCGCAAGAAAGTCGATCGGCTGCAGCATGACGGGAGGGAAACCGCCCTCGCGTGTCACCTCTGCCATGATGTTGCGGGCAAAGGGGAAGAGAAGACGCGGCGCCTCAGCCAGCAGCACCGGCTCGACAAGCTCTGGAGGGATGTTGTTGAGCGTGAACACGCCGGCATAGTCGAGCTCGGCAATAAATGCGGTCTGCCCCTGATTGCGCGCCTCGGCCCGGATGGAGAGCACAACCTCAAAGGACTGCTGTGCGACCTGGCGGGCATTGACGTCGAGGTGGATCGAAACCTCAGGCTGCGCCTTGAGCTGGGTGAAAATCTCTGGCCCGCCTGGCACCTCGAACGAGAGATCCTTCACATACTGGATGTTGATGGCGAGCCCCGGCGCACCCGCCGTCTGTGGGGCTGCGCCCGCGCCATTGCCTCCCGTCTCGGTCATCAGGATCAGTCCTCGTCTTTGCGGTGTGCGCGCGCTAGCACGGCGTGCCGCGGCGCGGCAAGCGGGCCATGATTGACGGCCGCGCCGTACTGGCCCTCCTCCTCTGCCGCCAGCGACATCAACCAGCGACATCAAGGAGACCTCGCTTTGGCCTATCTGTTCGACCCGCCGCCGCCGCCCGCCTTGCCGGTGTTGGGTAGCGAGCTGCTCTTTCCCGTTCGCCGGATCTGGTGCGTTGGACGCAACTATGCTGACCATGCGCGCGAAATGGGGCACGATCCAGATCGCGAGCCGCCCTTTTTCTTTGCCAAGCCAGCGGATGCCATCGTCGCTTCGGGCTCGACGATCCCCTTCCCGATGGCAACGGAAGATCTCCAACACGAGATCGAGCTCGTGGTCGCGATCGGGCAGGGGGGTGTCGCGATCGAGCCAGGCTCGGCCCTGGAGCATGTTTTCGGCTATGCGGTGGGGCTCGACATGACGCGGCGGGACCGCCAAGCCGAGGCCAAACGCCTCGCCCGGCCATGGGAAATGGGCAAGGGCTTTGATCGCTCGGCGCCGATGTCGGCGATCGCGCCGGCAAGCCGCATCGGCCACCCGGACCGGGGGCCGATCGTGCTCGCTGTCAACGGCGAAATCCGCCAAGCGGGCGACCTTGCGGAGCAGATCTGGTCAGTTGCTGAAACGATTTCCCATCTCTCTCGCCTCGTCGAACTGGCCCCGGGCGATCTGATCATGACCGGCACGCCGGCCGGGGTCGGGCCGGTGCGGCCGGGCGATCGGCTCGAGGGACGGATCGCGACGGTCGGTGAACTCTCCGTGACCTACGCCGCCGGCTGACGGCGCCGATCAGCCGATCAGCCATGGCACGCGGGCGGGGCCAGGCCGGGTAGGATCGCATCGCAGCCACTGCCCGTTCATCGTCCGCTCTCCGGTCAAGGCCAAGATGAACCCCCAGTGCGAGACGACGAGCGTGTCCGACCAGTCGGGGAGTGCGGCCATCTCGGCGCGGAAGAGGGCAGCGCGCGCCTCGATCTCGGCTTCGCTTTCCTCCCTCGCAGGCCACCAGACCTCTTCCAAATGACCAAAGTCGAGATCGGGCCAGCGCCTCGCAAGCTCGGAGGCAGGGGTCCCAATGTCGCAGGAGAAGGCGCAGCGTTCGCGCACGATCGGATTGACCAGCACCGGCAGCCCGAGCGCGGCGGCGACGATGGCCGCCGTCTCTAGTGCCCGCGAGTAGGGGCTGACGATGATCCGCGCGAGCCCCGCCCCCTTGAGCGCCTCGGCGGCTGCGCGCGCTTGCTCACGGCCGAGTTCGGTCAAGCCCGGGTCGGGGATGCCGGGATCGACCCGGTTGGCGGTGAAGGCGGCGTTGAAGGCCGATTGGCCGTGGCGAAGCAGGATCATGGTGGGGCCTTAGCTGCCGTGGGGTGATCGGGGCAAGCGTCAGCCCGTCCCGTTGCGCGCTTGTGCCCGCCCGACCCCTCCCCTATGTGGAAGTTATGCGGGACGGCAGAAAGCAATGACCGGCGGCTTTCCCATCGACCTTATCCTATTCGGAATGGTGGCTGCCTTTTTGGTCCTCAGGCTGCGCTCCATCCTGGGTCGGCGTACGGGGTTCGAGCGCCCGCCGCAGCCTATCGAGCCAACCGGGGCAGGCGAGGCCGCCGCCCGGACCATCGACACACGGGGGGAGGAGGCTCTGATCCCGCCGGCCCTGCCCGGTCTAGCCGGGCGCGGCGTCCCTGGCCCTGATACGCCTGTGGGTCGCACGCTTGCGCGCATGCACGCTGTCGATCCCACTTTCGACCCTGTCGCTTTCCTGCACGGCGCCGAGGGCGCATTCCGGATGATCGTCGAGGCGTTTGCACGCGGCGATCGCGACACGCTGCGTGGCCTGCTCGCGCCCGATGTCTACGCTGGCTTTGAGGCTGCCATCTCCGCCCGCGAGCAGGCGGGCGAACGACAGCGAACGGAGATCGTCGCCATCCGCGAAGTGTCGATCCTCGAGGCCGACTTGCGCGGCACGCTCGCCACCATTGGGGTTCGTTTCGTCTCCGACCAGATCAGCGCGACCTATGCTCCGGACGGGTCGATTGTCGCCGGCAGCGAGGCGGTGACGGAACTCGTCGATATTTGGTCCTTCGCGCGCGATCTCACCTCACCCGACCCGGTATGGCATCTGGTCGGCACCCGCTCCGAGTGACGGGGTCGCGGTTGGGCCGTTGGTCAGTATGGCGGTGGGGGCTCCATCGCTGCCTGCAGCGTCGACGAGGCCTGCTCTCCTTCCCCCTTTTTCTTCTGGTTGGCGGCTGCGTGGCCGTGCCGGTACCGGTGCCCGAGCCGCCGCCCGCTCGGCTTGGGCTCCGTCCGGCCAGCTTCACCGACCTTCCCGGCTGGGCAGAGGGTGACCACGCCGATGCTTTGCCCGCTTTCGCTGCCAGCTGCGCGCGCCTGCGTACCCTGCCTCCCGATCGGCCGATGGGCGGCGGAGAGGAGGCCGCGGCCCGTGCTGGTCGTGTCGCCGACTGGCTGCCGCTCTGTGCCGAGTCCGCGCGGCTTCCGGCGGGTGATCATGCGGCCGCACGCGCCTTCTTCGAGCGTCACTTCCGCCCCTGGCTGGCGCAGAACGCGACGCCGCAGCCGCCCGACCCGTTTGGCACCTTCACCGGCTATTTTGAGCCTGAACTGACCGGCAGCCGCGCACGGCGGAGCCCCTCCCAAGTGCCGTTGCTGCGCCGCCCATCCGACCTCATTGCGGTTGATCTTGGCGACTTCGCGCCCGATCTCGCGGGGAGGCGGACCGCAGGCCGGCTGGTCGAGGGCCGGCTGGTGCCCTACCCCGCGCGGGCAGAGATCGAGCAGGGTGCCCTCGACGGTAGGCGGCTCGAACTTGTCTGGCTCGATGATCCGATCGAGGCGTTCTTCCTGCACATTCAAGGAGCGGGACGGGTGTGGCTCGACAATGGCGAGCTGATGCGCGTCGGCTTCGCCGGCCACAATGGCCATCCCTACGTTCCGATCGGCCGAGTGCTGGTCGAGCGCGGCGCCATGACTCTCGATCAGGTCAGCATGCAGTCGATCAAGGCCTGGCTGCGCGCCAACCCCCAGCACGCGCGCGAGGTGATGCAGCGCAATCCCTCCTACGTGTTCTTCCGGGAAGTGCGCGGCCTGAACCCGAATGAGGGGCCGGTCGGCTCCTTCGGCGTACCACTCACTCCGGGCCGGTCGATCGCGGTTGACCCGCAGCACATCCCGCTGGGCATCCCGCTTTGGCTTTCCAGCCGTCAGCCCGGGCAGGGACCGCCACTTCGCCGCCTCGTACTGGCCCAGGACACGGGGGCCGCGATTCGAGGGCCGGTGCGCGGCGACCTGTTCTGGGGCTGGGGTGAGGCGGCGGCGGAACAGGCAGGGCGAATGAACGAGCGCGGTTTGTGGTGGCTGCTGCTGCCGGTCGGCCCCAGCAGCGGCGAGAGGAGATGAGGACTATGGCGCAGGCCGGGCCGACGGTTGGGCTGTTCATCACGTGTCTCGTTGATCTCTTCCGGCCTACGGTGGGCTTCGCCGCAATCCGGCTTCTGGAACAGGCCGGCTGCCGGGTTGACGTACCGCTGCCGCAAACCTGCTGCGGCCAGCCCGCTTACAATTCGGGCGATCGGCAGACCACGAAGGATCTCGCCCGTCGGGTGATCGTCCAGTTCGAATCGTTCGATCACGTGGTCGTCCCCTCTGGCTCCTGCGGCGGCATGATGGCGCGCCACTATCCGGAGGTCTTCGCTGACGAGCCAGACTGGCGCGCCCGTGCCGAACGGCTTGCTGCACGCACGTATGAGCTCGTCTCTTTCCTGGTCGACGTGATGGGGATGACGGCGGTGTCAGCCCGCTATGACGGCACGGTCACCTACCACGACGGGTGTTCGGGGCTGCGCGAGATGGGGGTGAAGAGTCAGCCGCGGCAGTTGCTGTTGTCTGTCTGCGGGCTCGCCTTGCGTGAGATGGCAGAGGCCGAGGTGTGCTGCGGTTTTGGCGGCACGTTTTGCGTCAAGTATCCTGACATCTCAGTGCGCATGGTCTCCGACAAGGTGGAGAGCATCCGGGCCACCGGCGCCGATACACTTCTTGCTGGTGACCTCGGTTGCCTGTTCAACCTGGCGGGTCGTCTGGCGCGCCTTGGCGATGACGTGAAGGTTCGCCATGTCGCTGAGGTGCTCGCCGGCATGACCAACGCGGTGCCGCCGATCGCGCATCCGGCGGTCGGGTGAGGGCGGGGTGGCGTTCGACAAACCGTCCAGCGGAGGCGTTTTTGGGGGAGGCGCGGACGACCCGCGGTCGTTCGGCTCAAAACCCTGAAGGAGAAGGGCGATGCGACCATTCGATCCCACCCCCGTGTTGGCGCGCTGGACGGCCGGCCCCCGTGCCGCGGGGCTTACGCTTGGCGACCCAACCCTGCCCGTGCCGAAGCTCAGCTTCGAGTTTTTCCCGCCGAAAACTGCCGATCTCGAGGCCCAGCTCTGGGCCGCCATCCGTCGGCTCGAGCCCTTGGGCCCACGCTTTGTCTCTGTCACCTATGGCGCGGGCGGCTCTACGCGGCAGCGCACGCATGCGACCGTCACGCGAATCCTTGCCGAGACAAGTCTTGTCCCGGCCGCTCACCTCACCTGTGTCGGAGCCACACGGGCCGAAATCGATGAGATCGCGCGCAGCTACTGGGAGGCGGGTGTGCGGCACATCGTGGCGTTACGCGGCGACCCGCCGGCCGGGGAGAAGGCCTATGTCCCGCGCCCGGATGGTTACGCCTTTGCTGCCGACCTTGTCGAGGGCCTGAAGCGGATCGCGCCGTTCGAGATCTCGGTTGCTGCCTATCCAGAGACGCACCCTCAGGCGACGAGCCCCGAAGCAGATCTCGACAATCTCAAGCGCAAGATCGACGCGGGTGCGGTGCGGGCGATCACCCAATACTTCTTCGACACCGACCTCTTTTTCCGCTTTCTCGACCGCTGCTTGGCCGCCGGCATCACGGTGCCGATCGTGCCGGGGATCCTCCCTGTCACCAACTTCGCTCAGGTGGTGCGGTTT
Source organism: uncultured Elioraea sp. (assembly GCA_938010425.1). GTDB lineage: Bacteria > Pseudomonadota > Alphaproteobacteria > Acetobacterales > Acetobacteraceae > Elioraea. Next base: position 20,831 of record CALLUO010000029.1, on the reverse strand, counting down.
AGCGCAATGTGTGGCGCCTCGGTGCCCGGCTGGCTCTCGCGTCTTTTCGAGGGGCTAGAAGAGGATCCGGAGACGCGCAAGCTCGTTGCTGCCGTCGTCGCGGCGGAGCAGGTGCGGCGGCTGCAGGCGGCCGGTGTGGACGAGTTCCACTTCTATACGCTGAACCGTGCCGACGTGGTCTATGCCATTGCCCATATCTTAGGACTGAGGCCGAAGGCACCGGCGGTCACGCCCGGCTGAGACGACCCCGGAAGGCTCAGCTGAACCAGCGTCCGGAGGCTGGGCGAGGCTGCCTTCGCGCCGGTGTGGGCGGCCTGTCCCGGGCGAGGCGGCCAGTGGCCTGCGTCAGGGTTGCGGCAGCCGCCTCCGTCAAGCTGCCTTAGCTTTGCTGATCGCGCGCCACACCCGCTCCGGTGTCGCCGGCATGTCGATATGCGTTACCCCTTCATCGGCGAGCGCATCGACCACGGCGTTGATCACCGCGGGAGGGCTGCCGACGGCGCCCGCTTCACCCGCTCCCTTCACGCCGAGAGGGTTGGTGGTACAGGGGATCTCGATCAGATCGACGTCGATATCGGGCAGGTCGTCAGCGCGCGGAATGCCGTAGTCCATGAACGATCCTGAGACGAGCTGTCCGCTGTCCGGGTCATACACGGTACGTTCCAGCACCGCCTGGCCGATGCCCTGCGCCACCCCTCCATGCACCTGGCCGCGCACAATCAGCGGGTTGAGCACGTGGCCCATGTCGTCGCAGACCGTGTAGCGCACGACCTCGACCCTGCCTGTCGCGGGGTCGATCTCCACCTCAGCCACATGACAACCATTGGGGAAGGTGTGCGCATTGATGCTGGCCACTTCCGCCGAATCGAGCGGCATGGCCGGAAGCCCCGCGTTGGCGCGCGCGCGCTGTGTTGCGGCGAGGTCGAGGATGCCGATGCGTCGGTCGGTGCCGACGACGGAGAATGTTCCGCCCTCGAAGGCGATGTCAGAGGGCGCCACCTCGAGGAGCTCGGCCGCAGCCTGTTTGCCCTTTTCGATCACGCTCGCTGCGGCGGCAAGGATGGCCTGGCCTTGCGAGTAGAGGCTGCGCGCCCCACCGGTGCCGCCCCCTGTTGGAATCGCGTCCGAGTCGCCCTGCACGATGCGGATTTTCTGAGGCGGGATGCCGAGCTCGTGCGCGGTGAGCATCACGTAAGCGGTCTCGTGGCCCTGACCGGTGGATTGGGTGCCGACCAGCACATCAACGGTGCCATCGTCGTTGAAGCGGATCTCCGCTCGCTCCGACGGTGCCCCGCCTGTGGCCTCGAGATAGTAGGCGAGCCCAATGCCGCGCTTCCTACCGCGTCGCGCCGCCTCCTCCCGCCGCCGCGCAAACCCGTGCCAGTCCGCCCTGGCCAATGCGGCGTCAAGCACAGTGGCGAACTCGCCACTGTCGTAGGTCACGCCGATTGGGGTGCGCCAGGGCATGGCGGTGGGAGGGACCATGTTGCGGCGGCGAAGCTCGACGCGATCGATGCCCATCTCTCGCGCCGCTTGGTCGATCAGCCGCTCGACCACGTAATTGGCTTCCGGCCGACCCGCGCCGCGATACGCATCGACCGGTGTCGTGTTGGTGAGGATGCCGAGCACATGGGCATGGACGGCGCGGAAGCCATACACCGAAGCGAGCACCTTCGTTCCCGCTCCAGTCGGGATGAACGGCCCGAAGGTCGAGAGATAGGCCCCCATGTTGGCGAGCGTGCGGGTGCGCAGCGCGAGGAAGCGGCCGTCCCGGTCGAGGGCAAGCTCGCCCAGCGTGATGTTGTCGCGTCCGTGCGTATCGGAAAGGAAGGCTTCCGTCCGCTCCGAGGTCCACTTGACGGGACGACCAAGCGCGCGGGCGGCGAACAGGACCATGACGTGCTCGGGATAGACGAACAGCTTCATGCCGAAGCCGCCGCCGACGTCGTTGGTGACGACGCGGAAACGGTCCTGCGGCAGGTGGAACACCTCTTCGGCGAGCAGCCGCTTCACCAGCCATGCCCCTTGCGTGTTGGCATGCAGGGTGAAGCGTTCCGTTGTCGCATCGTACTCCCCGATCGCGACCCGCCCCTCCATCGAGGCGACGACGACCCGGTTGTTGATCACCGTCAGCCGGGTGACGTGGGCGGCTTCGGCGAACAGCCGTTCGGTCTCAGCGCGGTCTCCGGTCTCCCAGTCGAAGCAGAGATTGCTGGGAATGGTCTCCCACACGCGCGGCGCAGCCGGATCATGCGCGGCGGCGAGGTCGGTGACGGCAGGCAGCGGTTCGTAGTCGACCACCACCGCCTCAGCCCCGTCCTTGGCGGCTTTTGGCGTCTCGGCGACGACGAAGGCGACAGGATCGCCAACATGGCGGACACGATCGACGGCCAGGGCCGGGCGCGGCGTTTCCGCCCGCGGCGTGCCGTCGCGGTTCTTCAGCGGGATCGCGCAGGGGACGGGGCCGAGACCGGCAGCGGCGAGATCGGCGCCGGTAAAGACGGCAAGCACGCCAGGAATGGCCTTCGCGGCCGAGGTGTCGATGCCACGGATTCTGGCATGGGCGTGCGGGCTGCGCAGGACCACCCCGAACGCTTGCCCGGGTAAGGCGAGATCGTCGGCATAGAGGCCGGCACCACGCAACAGCCTCGGGTCTTCGACCCGGCGCGTGGACTGGCTGAGGCCGAACTTCATCCTTTCTCTCCCGCAGATGGCGCGATGCTGGATAAATAGAATGTGCCCATGACGGCCTGCCCGCCAACCCCCCTTGTCTTCCACCCTTCGCGGGCTGGCCGAGTGCTGGCGGGGCAGGAGCGACGATGAGCTTGCTGTTTCGCGCATGGCGGCGCGGCCGTCCCCCCCCCCCCGCGCGAGGGAGCACGGCATGACGTCGGTGCCTCTTTCCAGCCGCCCGCGTGGCGCCAAGCCGGTGCAGCGAGTGGCCTCGGCAAGGCGCCGGCCGAGGGGGTCGCGACGCAGATTGACGGTGAGCGCGCGCCGGACTGACCGTTTGCCGCGGTCGCCGACAGGCCTTCGCCGTAACGCGCTTACGGCCGGGACGCGACCAGCTCGGCCTCTGCGATCAGGCGCTGTGCTTCGGCCAGAGCCGGCCCGATGCCCAGCACGAACACCTCGCGCCCGTCCTTGGCCAGCAGGCCCTGCAGGTCGGTGCCCGTCAGCGCCGCGAGCACCGGCGCCAGTCCTGGGCTGACGAGCGCTGTAGTAAGCCCGACCACCGCGCCGTCTCGGCCGACCACCGGTCCGCCTGAGTATCCCATGAGGGCGCCGAGCCGGGCGGTGAACCCCTCGCCGAACGCAGCCAGGCTGGCGTGCGGAACCATCACCTTTCCGACGGCGACGCGAGGACCAAGCGCTGTGGTGCCGGCAGCCCAAACCGGTTCATGCCGGCTGGGCGAGCGCGGCGAAAAAGAAGCGGGGACGAGGAAGCCCTGTGGTATGCGCAATACGGCGAGGTCCATCACCGGGCTTCGCGCAACGACGCTGGCCAGGGCGCGCGCGCCATCGTCGCGCACCAAAGTCACGTTGTTCACGGTCAAGCCTGCGACACGCAGCACATGCGCGTTGGTGATGACATGCCGGTCGTCGATCGCGACAGAGGAGCCGAGAACGCCAAAGAGCGGCGGGGCGCCGATGACCATGGCAGCGTAGGACATGCGCGCCACATATTCTGCCGGCGTATTCGCGGCTTCGCGTCCCGGCAGGGACGTTCAGGCCGAGGCGAGGAGCAGCACGAGGGCCGGAAGTGCGCGCCGCATGGCCGGGGCCTTCTCTTGAAGCGACCCGGCAAGCGTTCCCAGACTGCAATGAAGGAACGGTAAACAGGATCTGTCTCAGCACGCCGCAACTCGCCTGGCCGATTGGGGCGCGCGATGGTGCTGCAGCGTCCCCCGTGCTATCTGCAGCACCTCTGCTATCTATGTGCCGCACAGCAACGGAGAAGCACTGCCCCGAGGCCGGAGCCAAACGCTTGACCGATTCCGTCCGCCGCCGACCTGCGTGCGGAAGCCGCCGCGCGCGAGGCCGAATGCGCGCAGCAGGCGCAGGCTGAGGCCGAAGCAGCCTCGCCGCAGCGCGCGAGGCCGAGATCGAGGCGCTCACGGCGGCCAGCCTCGACGAGGAGAGAAGCGAACGAAGCCGAGACATGGTCTGCCATGCCGTGGCAGCTGGCGCGCTCGAACTCGAATTGATGCGCTTTCCGATCGAACTGACCACCGACAAGGGACGGGCGATCAACAACAACGAGCCAAACTGGCCCGATACGCTGACCGGCCTTCCCGCCGAGCTCGCACACGTTTGGCGCGAAAGGCTGAAGGGCGAGGGCTACCATGTGACGGTGATCATCACTGTTTTCCCCAGACGGGATGCCGGGCGAGGCGGCGCTGATCCTGTCCTGGGCGTGTCCTGGGCGGCGACCGACTGAGCACTGCCGGCACGCTGTCGTGCCTTCTCGCTTGCGCTGGCGCCTCCGCCCTGGCAGCCTCACGAGGAGGGAGGTGCGTGTTGGGTGGCGAGTTCGTTCTTGAAACGCAAGGGCTGACAAAAGAGTTCCGCGGCTTTGTCGCAGTGAAGGACGTGGCACTCACCGTCCGGCGCGGCGCCGTGCACGCCATCATCGGCCCAAACGGCGCGGGCAAGACCACCTTTTTCAATCTGCTGACCAAGTTCTTGCAACCAACGCGGGGCGTCATCCGCTACGAGGGGCAGGATATCACCGCGATGAAGCCGGCGGAGGTGGCGAGACTTGGCATCGTGCGCAGCTTCCAGATCTCGGCCGTCTTTCCCCACCTTACAGTGCTGGAAAATGTCCGTGTCGCCCTGCAGCGGGCCCGCGGCGGCTCCTACGATTTCTGGCGGTCGGAGTCGTTGCTGTCGCGCTACGAAGACCGCGCCCGCGCCCTGCTGGCCGATGTCGGCCTCGACGGCTACGAACAGGTGCCGGCCGGGCTTTTGCCGTATGGGCGCAAGCGTGCCCTTGAGATCGCCACCACGCTTGCGCTCGAGCCGAAACTCATGCTGCTGGACGAACCCACTGCCGGCATGACGCACGAGGACGTCGATCGCGTGGTCGAGTTGATCAGACGCGTGCGTGCCGGCCGCACCATCCTGCTCGTGGAGCACAACCTGAAAGTGGTGGCAGGCCTGTCCGACACCATCACCGTTCTCACCCGCGGCCAGGTGCTGGCAGAGGGCGATTACGCTGCGATCAGCGCCAACCCCGAGGTGAAGACGGCCTATCTTGGCACCGAGGAGGGCTAAGGGCGGCATGCTTCACGTGCGTGGCCTCGAGGCGTGGTACGGCGAAAGCCACGTGCTGCACGGGGTCGACCTTGAGGTGGCCGAGGGCGAGGTGGTCACGCTGCTTGGACGCAACGGTGCGGGTAAGAGCACGACCATCAAAGCGATTATGGGTGTGCTCGACAGCCGCAAGGGCTCGATCCGGTTTCAGGGCACCGAAACGATTGCCCTGCCGCCTGACCGCATCGCGCGCCTCGGCATCGCTTGGTGCCCGGAGGAGCGCGGTATCTTCGCCTCGCTGACCGTGAAGGAAAATCTTCTGCTTCCCCCGGTGATCGCGCCGGGGGGCATGGCGCTCGAGCGCATCTACGCTCTGTTTCCCAACCTGAAAGAGAGGCTCACCAGCCCGGGGACGAAGCTGTCGGGCGGCGAGCAGCAGATGCTGGCGATTGCGCGCATCATGCGTACGGGGGCAAAGCTCCTGCTGCTCGATGAGCCGACGGAGGGGCTTGCGCCTGTGATCATCCAGCAGATCGGGCGCACGATCCGCGCACTGAAGGAGGCGGGGCTCACGGTGCTCCTCGTCGAGCAGAATTTCCGATTCGCGCAAAAGCTCGCTGATCGGCACTATGTGATGGAGGACGGGCGGATCGTGGACATGATCCCCGCCGCCCGTCTGGAGGCCAACATGGACCGCCTGCACGCCTATCTCGGCGTCTGACGCGGTCGAACCGGGAGAGGGAGTCCAAGAGATGAGGATCACGCGCCGCACGCTTCTGACGGGCACCGCCGCTGCAGGCGCCCTACCGCTGGTCACGCCGTTGCGCCACGCCCGCGCGCAAGCCGCCAACACCATCCGCATCGGCGTGCTGAACGATCAATCTGGTCTTTATCGCGACCTGACAGGACCCGGCTCGACTCAGGCGGTTCGGCTCGCCGTGCAGGAGAGCGGCATCACCACGCGCGGCGTGAATGTCGAGGTGGCGGAGGCCGACCACCAGAACAAGCCGGATGTCGGCTCTACCGTTGTTCGCCAGTGGCTCGACCGCGACGGGTTCGACGTCATCGTGGATGTGCCGACCTCCTCGGTCGCGCTTGCTGTGAATACCCTGGTGCGCGAACGCAATAAGGTCTTCCTCTGCTCTGGGGCAGCGACCTCGGATCTCACTGGCTCCGCCTGTTCGCCCAATACCATCCATTGGACATACGACACCTGGATGCTCGCCCGCGGTACCGGGGGGGCCATGGTGGCGGCCGGTGGGCGGACCTGGTTTTTCATCACCGCCGACTATGCCTTCGGCCATGCCCTTGAACGCGATGTGTCGAACTTTGTCCGCGCCGCGGGCGGCGAGGTGCTGGGGAGTGTGCGCACGCCCTTCCCGGGCACGACCGACTTCTCCTCCTTCCTCGTGCAGGCGCAAAGGAGCCGCGCACAGGTGATCGGCCTTGCTAATGCTGGCGGCGACACAATCAACTCGATCAAGCAGGCCGCCGAGTTCGGAATCACGCGCCGCGGGCAAAGGCTGGCCGGTCTGCTCATCTTCATTTCCGACGTGCACGCGCTCGGCCTGCAGACCGCGCAGGGCCTTGTGCTGACCGCGACCTTCTATTGGGACCTGAACGAAAATACGCGCGAATTCACCCGCCGGCTGGGACGGATGCCAAACGATGTGCGGCCTTCGATGATTCACGCCGGCTGCTACTCCGCCGTGCTGCACTACCTCAAGGCCGTCGAGGCGATGGGGGTTCAGGCAGCGAAGGCCTCTGGCGCTGCCGTGGTGGAGCGGATGAAGGCGATGCCGACCGACGATATCTGCTTCGGCAAGGGAACGATCCGTCAGGACGGGCGCAAGATTCATCCGGCCTACCTGTTCGAGGTGAAGTCGCCGCAAGAATCCCGGGCGCCTTGGGACTACTACAAGCTTCTGCAGACCATTCCTGCCGACCAGGCTTTCCGGCCTCTCAACGAGGGCGGCTGCCCGCTCGTCCGCACCTGACTGGCCGCGGCGGAGGCGGCGTCTCGCCTCCGCCCGCCGCGTGCCCCCGATCTTTCTGCTTCCGTCAGCCGCTGCGCAGCGCATGAGCGAACTCTGGTACGACCTCGAACCGTTCCTGCAGCAAGGAACGCTTGGGCTCGTCAACGGCGCCTTCTACGCCATCCTCTCGCTCGGGCTCGCCGTCATCTTCGGCATGCTGAACGTGGTGAACTTCGCGCACGGCGCGCAGTTCATGCTCGGCGCCTTTGTTGCCTGGATGCTGCTGAACTGGGCCGGCATCGGGTATTGGGGCGCGCTTGTTTTCGCCCCCCTCATCGTTGGCCTCTTCGGCGTTGTGATCGAGCGGATGATGATCGCGCGCCTCTATAAGCTCGACCACCTTTACGGGCTTTTGCTTACTTTTGGCCTTGCCCTCATCATCGAAGGCTTGATGCGCAACGCTTTTGGCTCTTCGGGCCTTCCCTACGAGGTCCCTGAGGCGTTCCGCATTCCCCCCGTCGATCTCGGCTACATGTTAATGCCGGCCTATCGGTTCTGGATCGTTGTCGTCTCGCTCTTCGTCTGCCTAGGCACCTGGTACGCAATTGAGAAGACAAAGCTCGGTTCCTATCTGCGCGCTGCGGTCGAGCGGCCCAAACTGGTGCAGGCCTTCGGCATCAACGTGCCGCAAATGATGACCGCGACCTACGGCGCAGGTGTGGCGCTCGCTGCCTTTGCCGGCGTACTCGCCGCGCCTGTCTACAGCGTGAACCCGGCGATGGGGGCGAACTTCATCATCATTGTCTTCGCGGTGGTGGTGATCGGGGGAATGGGTTCGATCCTCGGCTCTATCGTCACCGGCTACATCCTCGGCGTGATCGAAGGCTTCACCCGCGTCTTCTACCCGGAGGCTTCGGCGACGGTGGTGTTCGTGATCATGGCGATTGTGCTGCTTGTTCGCCCTACGGGGCTGTTCGGTCGGGCCTGACGCCGATGCCGCGCGCACAGGCCATCGCTCTTGCGCTGCTGGTCGCCTTCATCGCGGCGGCGCCCTTTCTCCTCTTCCCCGTCTACGTGATGAAGGTGCTGTGCTTCGCGCTCTACGCCTGCGCCTTCAACTTGCTGCTCGGTTATGCGGGGCTGCTGAGTTTCGGCCATGCCGCATATTTCGGCATGGGGTCGTATCTCTCTGCGCACGCGGCAAAGGTCTGGGGCTTCACGCCTGAACTCGCCATTGTCACGGGCGGGCTGACGGCAACGGTGCTTGGCGCGGCCTTCGGCTATCTCGCCATTCGCCGGCAGGGGATCTACTTCGCGATGATCACGCTCGCGCTGGCACAGATGGTATACTTTTTCTGTGTGCAGGCACCCTTCACCGGCGGCGAGGACGGCATTCAGGCGGTGCCGCGCGGTGCGCTTCTGGGCGTGCTCGATCTTACCCCCGATTTCACGCTCTATTGGGTGGTGGCGGCCGTCTTCCTCGCCGGGTTTCTGTTCCTCTACCGCATCGTGCACAGCCCCTTCGGCCAAGTGCTGAAGGCGATCCGCGACAACGAACCGCGCGCGATCTCGCTCGGCTACCGCAGCGACGACTACAAGCTCCTGGCCTTCGTTCTGTCTGCGGCCATCGCCGGCATCGCCGGCGGCACCAAGGCGATCGTCTTCCAAATCGCCACCTTGACCGACGTGAACTGGCCGATGAGCGGCGAGGCGGTGCTGATGACGCTCCTGGGTGGCATCGGCACCCTATTTGGCCCCGTTGTGGGGGCGCTCATCATCGTCACCCTGCAGGCGGAACTCGCGCAGTTCGGGGCGTGGGTGACGGTGATCCAGGGCGTGATCTTCGTCGCATGCGTGCTCGCGTTCCGCCGCGGCGTTGTCGGCGAACTGCAGCAGGCGATCCGCCGCCCGCTCTGAACGGGGGGTGCGACTACTCCGCGGCCGCGGCGGCGGGGCGGGGGCAGAACGACTCGTACAGCGCGCGCATGATGCCGAGCGCTGGGCCATCGTTGAGCGTGTAGTAGACGGTCGTCCGCTCACGCCGGTTGCGCACAAGACCTTCGGCGCGCAGGCGCATCAGGTGCTGGCTGACCACCGTCTCGCGCACGCCGATTGCGTCCGCCAGCGCGCCGACCGACCGTTCGCCATCGACGAGCGCGCAAAGAATCTTCAGCCGCACCGGATTGGCGAGCGACTTCAGCAGTTCAGCCGCGGCTTCGGCCCTTTCGTCGAGTGCCGCAGCATCCAGCATCGAGACGTCCATCGTGGTCCTTCCTCAGGTTTCCCGGCCCGTATCCGACGCTCGAAACTTCTTGCCTTCGAAGTTTTGAAGGAATATCCTCGAACAGGTATCAGGGTGCCCCGCGTCGACCCTTCGACGCAAGGGGGCAAGGAGGGGAAAACCAATGTTCGGGTTGAAGGAAAAAGCCTGGTCGCCGTACCTCGCCGGCGCGCTGATCGGGCTTCTGCAGGTGCCGGCGTTCATCTTCCTCGGCACGGCGTTGGGCGCCTCGTCGTCCTACGTCACGGTCTCGGTCTCGATCGCGGAGTTCGTCGACCCCGGGATCCGTGCACTCTCTTACGCGGGGAAGTATCTCGACGGGGCGAAGAACTGGTGGCAGGTCGCGCTGGTTGCCGGCATCGCTGTTGGCGCCTTCCTGTCCGCCACGCTCGCTGGCACGCGCCGGTCTGCTCCCTCGCCGGTCTGGGCGCGGGCTCTGGGAACGAAAAGCACGGCGGCGCGCTTCGCGATGGCCTTTCTCGGTGGGTTCGTGCTGCTGTTTGGTGCCCGCTTGGCGGATGGGTGCACGTCTGGCCACGGTATTTCTGGCATCGCCCAGCTCGCCGTCTCCGGCTTCATCGCTGTGGCCGCAATGTTTGCCGGCGGCATCGCCACCGCCATGCTGCTTAAGCCTGTGCGCTGACCCTGGGCGATTGAGGAGAGACGACCATGAGCATCATCGCCGCTCTTAGCCTTGGCCTCGTGATGGGCATCGCTTTCGGCTTCCTGCTCGAGAAGAGTCGCGTGTTCGAGCCTGGCGTGATCGTCGGCCAGATGCAGATGCGCAACTTCCTTATGCTGCGCGTTTTCCTCGCCGCCGTCGCTTCGGGTCTTGTCGTACTGGCTCTAGGGCAGCTGACGGGACTTATTCCCAAGCTTGATCCGAAGGCGACTTTGTATGGTGCCCAACTCCTCGGCGGCTTTCTCGCCGGGGTTGGCATCACGCTGGCCGGTGCTTGCCCGGGAACGATTTTGGCCCAGGTCGGGGTCGGCTATCGCGACGCTATCGTCACCCTCGTCGGCGGGCTGTTGGGGGCGCTCACCTTCGCCTATCTCGAGCCGACCCTGCGTCCGATCCTGCTGACCGGTTCACCTGGCAAGCTTACCCTACATGGCCTGCTCGGCCTGCCATTCTGGCCGCTCGCGCTTGGTTTCGCTGCGGCTCTGGTTGGCATACTCTACGCGATGGAACGCTGGCGGCCGTGGCGGATGGAGCTGGGCGAGAACGCCGACGGCCTGCTGCCGCCCACCAAGCGGGCTGAGCGTAGGGCGGAGGCCGCCGCAGCGGTGGCGCGCGGCTGAAAGGTCAGCCCAAATGCGCGTCGAGGGGCGGTCGGGGTGCCCCGGCCGGCCCCTCTTCCCTTGCCTTGGCTCCGGTTCGCGCCTGGACAATACCGGGCGGGTATGCAAGCCCCGACGCATGGGTGCTTCCCTGTGCCCTCCTCAGTGGCGCGTGGGCGAAACCCGCGCCATCCTGTCCGCATGACGGTGCGCGTCCGCACATTTGCCACCCGCCATGGCGGGCTTCTTCATCTCGTCCCAATCGGGCCCGAGGCCTTGCCGGCCGTCTCGCCCTCCGACTTGCTCGCGGCGTGGCAGGCGGCGCGCGCTGCCGCCGAAGCGGAGGCTTGGGGCGAGGCCCGTGCGCTCTCCTTCCGCCGCCGCAGCGGAGAGGTGACCGAGCTCGTGATCGCCGACCCGGACGCACGGTGCTGGGCCGCCGCGGTCGATCACGGTTTCGGCCTCGAGTCCGTCTATGGGCTTGCCCTCTGCCTTCGCCTGCTTGGGCTGATCGATCTGCTCGCGTCTGCGACTTGGTCGCGCGGGCTGTTCGACGTGTCCGTCGACGGGATCGAGCTTCACCCGGCGTTGCTCAGCTTGGTCGCCGCCGCTCCGCTTGGGCGGGACGGCCGCTTTGACTCCGTCGCCCTGCGTACACGGCTTGCCACACTCCTCGCCGGAGCCGCTCTGTGAGAGCCGCCATCGCCATCCTTCTCGCGCTCGCTTCCGCTTGTGCGCCGATACGGTCGTCCGACCCGATGGCGCTTGCGCCGGAGATCGACCGCGCCTGCCGGGCGGAGGCGGAGCGGATGATGATGAACCGGATGCGCGCCAATGTGGGGCGGATGGACGAGATGGCGGGTCGGATGGGCGAGACGGCCTCCGCGGTCGAGCGGGAGCGCGACCTCGACTGGCTGACGCGGGACCGGCTTTATCGCCAATGTCTGGCGCGGGCCACGACGGCAGGGCAGGGGACTGTTGCGCCTCGCTGAGCCGGCGGCGGGCTGGGCTGCGGATTGGTTTCAGTCCGAATTGACTTTCAACTGTCAAGACGCTATGACAAATCCGCTGTCAGCTTTCATTGACAGCTGTCGGCCTGTTAGCGCCGCAGTCCGGAACGGTACCGCAATGGTTCCGTCACGGGTCCAGGCGTAGCCAGGGTCGGCGAAGAGGGTCGCCACACGTGGGGCGGAGGAAACATGGCGCGGGTGGCGCCCCAACTTCGGGGTTCGGTCACTGAGGAAGGAGAAGAAAACCGATGGACAACGATCCTCTCAACGACCCGAACAGGGTCTGGCCGACCGGCCTGACCATTCGGGAGTCGGAGGCGCTGCACAAGTACGTGATCGACGGCTCGCGGGTGTTCTTCGCGATCGCGCTGTTCGCTCACTTCCTCGCCTTCGTCTACTCGCCCTGGTTGAAGTAGAGGAGCACGCGCCATGAATAACGGACGCATCTGGTGCGTGGTCAACCCAAGCGTCGGCCTGCCGCTCTTTCTGGGCGGAGTGGCGACGATTTCGCTGCTCGTGCACGCCTCGGTGCTGACCAATACCACCTGGATGGCCGACTTCTGGCAGGGCAGCAAGGCCCGAGCGCAGAAGGCTGAGCTCACCCAGCCGGCCCAGACCGTCGCGCACATCCCCGCCGACGCGCCCTACACAGTGAATGTGATGCCCGTGCAGGGCTTGGATGGGGCGACCGCTTTCGTCGTCACCATCAGCCCGAAGGCGGGGGGAACCGCGGTCTCAGCCCTGACGGTCCAGGCACCAGCCACCCAGTAGCGGACCGGACGGGCGGACGGAGCCCCGCTCCGCTCCGCCCGCCGGACACCGCCCGAGAAAAACCCTCACCCCGGCCGCGCAAGGCCGGAACGCAACCGGCGGACCCAGACCACCGCGCGGAGGACCTGCCACGGCCATGAACGCGATCAGCAAACGCCTGATGCGGATCTGGCTCAATGCCGGACCCCGCTTCCTGCCCTTCGCCGACGTCGCCACCCCCGAACTCCCCCTCTCCCGTTTGCTGCGCCTCTCCCTCGTGCAGGTCGCGGTGGGCATGTGCCTCGTGCTGCTGGTGGGCACGCTAAACCGGGTGATGATCGTCGAACTCGGGGTTGCCGCCTCGATCGTCTCGGTGATGATCGCGCTGCCTGTGCTCTTTGCCCCCTTCCGCGCCCTGATCGGCTATCAGTCCGACATCCACCGCTCCGTGCTTGGCTGGCGCCGCGTCCCCTTCCTCTATCGCGGCACCATGCTGCAGTTTGGCGGCCTCGCGGTGATGCCCTTCGCCCTCCTCGTGCTGGCAGGCGAAGGCCAAGCCGACCGCGTGCCGGCCTGGGTCGGCCAGGTCTCAGCTGCGATTGCCTTTTTGCTTGTCGGTGCCGGCGTCCACACCACCCAGACCATTGGCCTCGCTCTGGCCACCGACCTCTGCAAGCCTGAACAGAGGCCGAACATGGTCGGGCTTATGTATGTGATGCTGCTCGTCGGCATGATCGGTTCTGCCTTCGCCTTCGCCGTCGCACTCGCTGACTTCACCCCCGGCCGGCTCGTGCAGGTGATCCAGACCGCCGCCGTACTGACCATCGTCCTCAACGGTGTCGCGCTCTGGAAACAGGAACCGCGCCGCCGCGGCATTGACCCCGACGTGCCGTCGAACGATCCGACCTTCCTCGAGGCCTGGGGCCTCTACACGCGCAATGTTGGCGCGGTCCGCCGCTTGGTCGCGATCGGGCTCGGCACCGGCGCCTTCGGCATGCAGGATGTGCTGCTCGAGCCCTATGGCGGGCAGATTCTCGGCATGTCCGTCTCCGCCACTACCCAGCTTACCGCGAGCCTCGCCGCGGGCACGCTGGTGGGCTTCGCTTGGGCCTCGCGCGTGCTCTCGCGCGGGGCTGACCCGATCCGCATGAGCGCAGGCGGGGCGCTGATCGGCATCGCAGGCTTCCTCGCCGTGCTTGCCGCTGCTCCACTGGCGCAGCCTGAACTCTTTGTCGCCGCCGTCGTGGCGATCGGCTTCGGGGCTGGGCTGTTTGGCCATGGCACGCTCACGGACACCATCAATATGGCACCAGAGGAGCAGCACGGGCTCGCGCTTGGAGCGTGGGGTGCGGTGCAAGCGACCGCAGCCGGTATCGGCATCGCCTTGGGCGGCCTGTTGCGCGACCTCGCCGTACTGACTGGCGCTTTCCAAGGCGCTTTCGGCCGGGCCGGCGGATATGCCATGGTTTTCATGCTGGAGTGCGCCCTTCTGGTCGCCACCCTGGTGGTCATGCTGCCGCTCCTGGTCGAGGGAATGATGCGGCGGCGAGTGCAAAAGGCCGCCGCACCGTCGCGCCCGGCCCTAAATCCCACACGCCTTTAGGAGACCCCAATGTCCGAGACGATTTGCCGGCTGTATGCCACGCGCGAGAAGGCGGAGAGGGCAATACAAGCTCTGCGCAAGCTGGGCTACGCCGACATTCATCTCTTCGCCCGTACCGGCGGGGCCGATACGGTCGAAAGTCTGGCAGAAGCGATCATGGCGGCCCGCATCGTCCCTGACGAGGCGCGGCACTACGCCGAACGCGTCAACCAAGGTGCCGTGCTCGTCGTCGTGCACGCCCTGTTTGGGGGCGCGTTGCGCGCTCGGCTGACCCTCGACGGCGAAGGCCCGATCGACACCGGCCTGCCGAAGCCCAGCACCGCCAGCACCCCCGCCACGGCCGGCTCAGGCGCCTCGGGTTCCGGCTGGTTTTGGGCCAAGCACCCGTTCGAGGCGCTCACCGGTTGGTCAACCCTGACGAAGGAGGGATGGATGTTCTCCGACCGTTTTGGCTGGCGCTACCTCACCAGCGACCCAACCCCACTGTCCTCCGCCTTGGGCTGGAGGCTCCTCTCGGACAACCCCCACCCATTCTCCTCGCTCATGGGCTGGAAGCTCCTCTCCGACACGCCGCACCCGTTTTCGTCGATGATGGGCTGGAAGCTTCTCTCCGACGAAAGGCCGGCCGAGGCGTCCACCGCTGCCCCGGCACAGGCCGCCGCCCCAGGGGCAACGGCTCCGGCTGCCGAACCGCAGACGAAGGCGAAGGCAAGCGAGAGCGCCCCGCCTGCCGCCTGACCAATCCTTCGGTCAGCGTCCAAAACGCCCGCTCGGCGTGAGGTCGAGGCCCACCGATCGCAGGATCTCGTAGGCCAGCATCACGCCGAGGATGGCGATGGCCCAAATCGCGGCCCAGCGTAGCATGGGCTCGCCAGCGGCCAGCCGTGACCGCACTCCCGGCCACACGAGGACGGCCGCCCCCAAAAGTCCAAGGATCCCCGCGATCTGCCACGCCTCCATCCGCCCTCCTCCCGCTTCGCCACCGTCGGTGACCGCGTGACCGCCACCCTTGCCTTCCACGGCGCGGCGGGTGCCGTCACGGGTTCTTGCCTCCGTCTCGCTCTACCTGGGGCGGAGGTGCTCATCGATTTGGTCTGTTCCAAGGGCCGAAGTTGCTCAAAGAGCTGAATAAGCGACGCTTCCTCTTCGATCCCTCTCGCCTCGCCGCCGTCCTGCTCAGTCACGCTCACATCGACCATCCGGGGCTTATCCCCCGCCTCCACGCTGTGCGCTTTGAGAACCTGATCTTCGCCAACCGAGGCCACAGTCGATCTCTGCCGCTGCATGCGAACGGCTCACGGTCGATCCAGGAGGTGGGGTTGGGAGGTGGCGTTGGAGCGGCTCAAGCGGCACAACGCGGCATGGGGACGGCTAGCAGTGCGCCCGATCTATACCGCACGCGACGCCGAGGCCTGCCTTCGCCTGTTTTGCCCTGTCGCCACGGCTTGAGGATCGACCTGCGCGGGAGCGAGCGCACCTGGTTTTGAAACGCGGGCCATATCTTCGGCTCCGCCTCAATCGTGCAGAGGCGACAGTGCTGTTCGTTGGCTACCAGGCCCCGGGGAGGCTCGGGCGGCTTCTGGTCGACAGGGCCGAGCGCGTCTCTCTCCTGGGCACCGAGGTCGCGGTGAGCGCGCGCATTCGCTCGCTCGACCTCTCTTGGGGCCATGCCGACAAGCGGGGCCAGACCACGCATCTTGGGGCGCGCGGGCAGGTGGGTAAAGGGGGCTTTTCCTCGTGCACAGCGAGCCGGGGGCGCACGCCTCCTTTGCGGCCCTGGTGAAGGAACACACTGAGCCGCTTCTGTTCCTGCTGGAGCGCGATGCCGTTTTTATGCCCTAGCGGTGGACCGCGCGCCTAAGCTGCGCCTGGCCGCGCCGCGGCTCGCGCCTGAGACGCGGCGCACGTGCCCTTCGACTGTTCAACGATCGAGCGCGCGCCAAGCTATTGTAGCGCGTGCGCCGGGCGCTGGCCGAGGCGTTGGGTGAAAGCCGATTGGTCAGGCTGCGGCGCAAAGTCCTTGCCGCCTGACCGGCGGACGCGTCATGCTGCCGATATTGTGCAGACGCCGCTTGCCATGTCGGCCCGTCCGTCGGTGCGGCCTGGCTCTGGCCAGCCGCTCTACGCCGCGCTCGATCTCGGCACCAACAACTGCCGGCTGATGATTGCCGCCCCTGCAGGGCGCGGGTTTCGCGTGGTCGACAGTTTCTCCCGCATGGTTCGCCTCGGCGAGGGCTTGGCCTCATCCGGCCGGTTGTGCGAAGCGGCCATGCAGCGCGCGCTTGAGGCTCTCTCCGTCTGCGCTGAGAAGCTTGCGCGGCACCGCATCTGGCGTTTGCGGGCAATCGCCACCGAGGCCTGCCGCAAGGCGGAGAATGGCCCCGCTTTTCTCGAGCGGGTGCGGGCCGAGACCGGCATTGGCTTCGAGGTGATTGGGCCGCGCGAGGAGGCGGAGCTTGCGGTGGAGTCCTGCGCCTCTCTCCTTGCGGGACCTGAACCGCGCGCGCTCCTTTTCGACATCGGCGGCGGCTCCACTGAACTCGCTTGGCTCCGCGCCCGCCGACCCGGTGAGCCGCCCTCGGAGGTGATCGGCTATGCCTCCATCCCCCTCGGCGTCGTCACCCTCGCCGAGCGTTGGGGCGACCGCGCCTTCGATCCAGACGGGTTCGAGGCCATGGTGGAGGAGGCGATCGATGCCTTCAGCCCCTTCGACGACATCCACCGCATCGCCGATGAGATCGCGCATGGCGGGGTGCGGCTGATTGGCACCTCCGGCACCGTGACCACCGTGGCCGGCGTCGCCCTCGGGCTCGAGCGCTACACCCGGTCGTTGATCGACGGCCGCACACTAACCGGGCGGGAAGCGGACGAGGCGCTCGAGTCGTTGCTGGAGCTAGGCAGGCCTGGGCTGCTCGCGCACCCTTGCGTCGGGCCCGGGCGGATCGAGTTCGTTTTACCTGGCTGCGCGGTGTTCTCCGCTATCCGAAGGCTTTGGCCTGCCCCGCGCATCACGGTTGCCGATCGCGGTCTGCGCGAGGGGATGCTGATCCGACTGATGCGGGCGGACCGCCGGCCCCGCCCCCTCGCTCACCCGCCCGGCAGACGCTTCGCCCCAGCCCGCCCGGCATGAGAAGCAACCCGCCCGGTGGCAGTCGGGAGCTCACGGTCGGTCTGCGCAGGAGCCGACGCCGCGATCCCTCCTCCACGCGCTGGCTCACCCGCCAGCTCAACGACCCGTATGTGCGCGCGGCCAGGGCACAGGGCTACCGTTCGCGCGCCTCCTTTAAGCTTATGGAGCTCGACGAACGCTTCCGCCTGCTCCGCGCTGGGTTAAAAGTGCTCGATCTCGGCGCCGCGCCGGGCGGCTGGACCCAGGTGGCGTTGGCCAGGGTGGGGCCGACGGGACGCGTGGTCGGGGTCGATCTGCTGCCGATCGATCCGATCCCCGGCGCGGTGCTGATCCGGGGCGACATGACCGACCCCGAGGTGCTAGCCCGGGCGCTCGCTGAACTCGGCGGGCAGCCCGATCTTGTGCTCTCCGACATGGCGCCGAACACGACGGGCCACGCTGCGACTGACCATCTGCGCATCGTCGCACTCGCCGAAGCCGCGGCCGAAGCCGCCCTCGCCCATCTCGCGCCGGGAGGCGCCTTCGTCTGTAAAGTGTTCCAGGGCGGGGCCGAGCGCGAAGTGCTCGAGCCCCTCAAGCGGGCTTTCGCCTCTGTGCGGCACGCCAAGCCGCCCGCCTCGCGCAAAGAGAGTGCCGAGATCTACCTGGTGGCGCAGGGCTTTCGCGGCAGCACGGGCTGAAGGCGGCAGAACGGCGAGTGCCGCGTTCAGGCGCCGGCGAGGTTGGGGGCGGCAGCGAGCGCCTCGGGGGTATCGAAATCGCGCAAGATGCCGTCGTCCTCGACGGCAACCTCGTGCACGGCGGCAGCGTGAGCGGCGAGAAGGCCCCGCGCCCCCACGTCGCCCGCGAGCGCACGGAGGGCGGGGAAGAATCGCGCGCCAAACAACACCGGGTTGCCACGCACGCCCCGATGCGCGGGCACAACGATCTCACGCCCCGCTTCGCCATCGAAGGCGTCGATGAGCCGATCAATTACCTCGGGGCGGACGAGCGGCATGTCGCCGAGCACGATGAGCGCTCCGTCGACTCCTTCGCCCAGCGCATCGATCCCTGTCCGGATCGACCTCGCGAGGCCCGTCGCGTGATCGGGATTGTGGACGACCAAGACGTCGCGCCCCGCAAGCGCTTGGGCGACCTCCTTCGCCGCATGGCCAGTGACCACGACGACGGGGCGGGCGCGCGAGGCGAGCACATTGTCCACTGTGCGCGCGATCATCGCCCGCCCGTCCAGCCCGCGCACCAGAAGCTTGTTGGTGCTGCCAAAGCGCGAGGACCGGCCAGCGGCGAGCACGATGGCAGCGATGGACGGGGCTGCGCGCGATCCGGGCGCAGTGGCGCGTGCGCGCGGCAAAGGGCGGAGCGGTGTTTCCTTGAGAAGCCCGCCGACGCCAAGCGCCATGATGTCGTGCCCCTGGATGGGAAGATCGGCCATCATCCGCTCAAGCACCCAATCGACACCGTTGCGCTTAGGGCTGCGCGCGCAGCCTGGCAGCACCACGGCAGGAATGTCGCCGAGTCGGGCCAACAGAAGCAGGTTTCCGGGATCGACCGGCATGCCAAAGTGCAGGATCTCTCCACCGGCGCGCACAATCGCTTCCGGGCAGACGTCGCGGCGATCAACCACCGCCGAAGCGCCAGCGATGAGCAGCAGGCGCGCACCGAGCCGAGCCAGACGCAGGAGGGACGCGGCGACTGCGTCCGTCGCGTGTTCGCAATCGTGCGGATCGAGAAGGGTCGCGCCGAGCGCCTCGAGGCGGGCTCGGGTCGCCGCCACCGTGCCCTCGAGCACGCTCTCCCTCAGCCCGGGCGACCGGGTCAGCACCAGCCCGACAGGGCGGGGACGGAACGGGTGGACCGCAAGCAAGGGCCCTTCGCCGCATGCGGCCGCCTCGGCCTGCGCGAGCACGGCTTGGCCGACCGCGAACGGAATGATCTTCACCGTCGCCACCATCTCGCCCGCCGCGACGACCGAATCGTTCGGCAGGGTGGCGAGCGTGACGGCCTCATCGATCGCGTTCAGCGCATCGACACGGGTGCGGTCGACCCGGAACAGCCCGCGTACAGTGGCATGCAGATTGACGCGGCCGGTGGCCGCCCGGCTGCATGCTAGCCCGTGGCCGGAGCACAGTTGGGCGATCCGCTCTGCCGCCACGTCCTCGCCGACATCGCCCGGCTCGAGCCGCGCACAGACCAAGCGCGCGATGCCGCCCGCACGGAGAGCTGCGACGTCCTCGGCACTCAACACGCGCCCCTTCTTCAGGAGGCGTCCGCCCGCATGCAGGCTGTGGGCGAGGATCGCGCCCTCCGCCTCGTCAATGGGAACTTCGCCGAAGATCACGCCGCCGCCTCGGCGGAAGCGCGCGCACTCAGGGCGGCGCCGCGACGCACCGCGACGATCTCGGCGAGAATGGCGAGCGCGATTTCGGGCGCCGTGACCGCCTCGATGGCAAGCCCGACCGGGCCGCGGATCCGCGCCAGCGTCTCCGGCGCATGCCCGAGCGCGGCGAGGCGCGCCAGTCGCGCAGCATGCGTGCGGCGGGAACCGAGCGCGCCAATGTAGAAGGCTTCGGTGCGCAGCGCGGCATCGAGAGCGGGGTCGTCGAGCTTCGGGTCGTGGGTGAGGGTGACCACGGCACTGCGCCGATTAGGGGCGAGGGCGGCCATCGCTTCGTCTGGCCAGCGATCGTCCAGCGTGACACCGGGGAATCGTTCCGCGGTGGCAAAGGATCGCCTGGGATCGATCACCGTCACCGAGAAGCCGAGCTGCGGAGCCATTGCGGCGAGGCCCTGCGCAATGTGCACCGCGCCGACGATGATGAGCCGAAGCGGCGGGTTGTGCGGATGGAGGAACCAGCGCTCGCCGGCATGCTCGACCACGCGTGCGGCATCGTCGCGCAAGGCCTGATGCGCCGCCTTGATGATCGCCTCAGGCACGGCGTCCCCCTCGACGCCTGAGTCGGTGATCAGCGCCTGCGCACCATCGGCTAGACGGGTAGCAAGCAACACGGACCGTTGTGCTGTGCGCGACGCCTGCAGGGCCTCGAACAGGGCGCGTCTCATGCAAGCTTCTCGACGAAGACGGTGACGGTGCCGCCGCAAGCCAGCCCTACTTCCCACGCGCGTTCATTGGTCACGCCAAAGGAGAGCAGCTGCGGCACACCCGTCGCCATCACCTCGCGTGCGGCCTCTGCCACCGCACCTTCAATACAGCCGCCGGAAACGGACCCTGCGAGCCTGCCGGAGACGGTGATGGCGAGGCGCGAGCCCGGCGGGCATGGCGAGGAGCCCCAGGTCTCGACCACGGTGGCAAGCGCCACCGTCTCGCCCTCCGCTACCCAGCGCCCGGCGATGGCGAGAACGTCCTCCGCTTCCTCCGTCATGCCGCCTTCCTCCGCCAAGAAGCGGGTGCGGAGAGGATCCGCACCAGCTCCTCAATGCTTTCGATATTGTGCGCGGGCCGGAAGTCGTCCACGTGCGGCAGTATCGCGCGAATGCCCGCCGCGCGCGGTTCGAACCCCTCGTAACGCAACAGGGGATTGAGCCA
>CALLUO010000028.1 GCA_938010425.1 uncultured Elioraea sp. | reverse complement strand
CGGGCGCGGGCGGGGTCGAAGCGGGCCGGCCAGGCGCCGACCATTGTGGCAACCTCCGCATCCTCGACCCGGCGCACACGCGCTCTCGCCTCCGCCCCGCCCGTGTTTTCGAGTGCGGCGAGCATTTCGCCCACGGTCACGGTGAGCCCGGGCGGATTGATGCCGCGATCAAGCCCTAAGGCCGCACCGTCCAGGGCGGCGGCATGCAGCAGCCACTCCACCGCTGCACGCGGGGAGGCAATCCAAAGGGCGAAATCCTCCGCCACCGGTAGCAGCGCCTCCTCGCCGATCAGCGGCTCGCGCAGGATGGAGGAGGCGAAAGAGGAGGCCGCGCGGTTCGGCCGGCCGGGGCGGACGACGATGGTGGGCAGGCGCAGCGAGACGCCGTCGACGTATCCTTTGCGCGTCCAGTCGTGCACCAAGAGTTCGGCCGCGGCCTTTTGCGCGCCGTAGGAGTTGGCGGGCACCGGCCGGGTGTCGTCGCGGATCACTGCAGCTTGCCCGCCGGAGAAGGTGGCCACCGAGGAGGTGAAGACGAAGCGCGGGGCGCTTGCGTGCGCGCGGCAGGCCTCGAGCAGCGCCCGCGTGCCGTCGAGATTGACCCGC
Source organism: uncultured Elioraea sp. (assembly GCA_938010425.1). Taxonomy (GTDB): domain Bacteria; phylum Pseudomonadota; class Alphaproteobacteria; order Acetobacterales; family Acetobacteraceae; genus Elioraea. Next base: position 3,077 of record CALLUO010000028.1, on the reverse strand, counting down.
CAGCCCAAGCCAAAGTCCGCCTCAGCCGCTGCCGAGACGACCGCAGCGAGATGGACGACGAGGCCCGTCTCGGGGCGGATGAGCCGCGCGCAGGCGGCGGGGTCGGCGATGTCGGCTGCGAGGGTCTCAACCGGAATGCCGCCTGGCGGGGCAGGGGGAACGGAAAGATCGGCCAAAGTAAGCGCCGCGACCGCGCGCGTCCCGACCCGCCCCTCCTGCGCGATCCGCATCGTCAGCTTGCGGCCGAGAAACCCGCCCGCTCCGGTGATGACGACGTGCATGGCCCGCTTTCCTGCCTGCCTCGATCCCGCCCGTTCTCTTGCCTGAGCGAGGGGCGCAAGCAAGGAAACGCTCAGGCGCAGAGACGACTCGCCGCGACCGCGCCACCGTGGTGTTCCAGTGCCTCGGCCAGCAGGCTGACCAGCCTCTCCTTGAGAGCGGCAGGTTCGAGGATCTCGACCGAGGGGCCCCAGGTGAACAGATGCCAGGCCATCTCGGTCAGCCCGCCGGCCCGGAAGCGCACCACCAGCCGTCCGTTGCCGTCACGTTCGGACGACTGAGTCGGGTGGAAGCGCCATTGTGAGGCTTCATCCGCCGTTTCGGCATCGAAGCGGAGCACGACATCGATCGGCTCCTCCTGCCAGGTGCCAAAGGCGCGGGTGGCAAAGGCGGCGAGGTCGAAATCGGCCCGCCGCACGAACGGCGTGTTGCCGACCTCGAGCGTGCCAATCCGGTCAAGGCGGTAGAGCTTGGGTTGGTCCCAGGCCTGCGGCGCGGCAACAAGGAGGGGGCGGCTGCCGTAGAGCAAGCCGTAAGGGTGAACGGTGGTGGTGTAGGGCACGCCGGAGCGTCGGCTGCGATACTCCATCGTCACCGGCAGCGCGCCCAGGATGGCGCGGCGCAGCTTGGTAAGAAGGCCGGGCGGCAGCACGGGGCGTGGCCCAGGGCGCAGCGCTGAGCCTTCCGCCTCCATCAACAGCTCGAGGTCGGGTTCAATCCGGCGCAGGTGGTCAGGCCGCGTCATGGCGCGCAGCTTCTGCGCTGCGGAAGCAACAAGCTCGGCGCGTTCGCGCAAGCCTCGGCGCATCAGCTCGGCCGCAGCGGTATCGAGTTCAGCCAGCTCTTCAGCCGAGACCGCAACGAGCCCGCCAAGCGTGCCGGGAGGCAAGCGCCAGCGCCGGACGCGATCCCCACCATCGCACCGTTCGAACTGCGGAAAGACGCGCGCCACCGCATCGCGCATCCGTTCCGCCGTGCGCCGGGCAACCCCAAACTCGGCCTGGATGTCGGCAATCGACAACCCCTCTCGCGTGCCTTGGAAGGCAAGGGCGAGGCGGAGAATCTGCTCAAGTTTGAGGTAGTGCATCGACAAAACCTGGCGATCACGATGCTCGGGATCCTGCGGCAACCCGTCGCAACGGTCGCGTGAAAGCGTCGTCAAAGCCGCATCACTTTGAGTGAAAACCGATTGGTGCCGTCGCCCCCGGTCGCGCCAACGCCTCCTCCTCAAGAAGCCGGAGCAAAGCCTGCGCGTCATGCGCGAGCCCGAACAGGGATGCCTTGCGCGATGCGAGCGCGAAGTCGGCCGGAACCAACGGTGGCAAGCGGGCGAAATTGGGCGGAGGAGCGAGACCAAATCGGGCACGAAACGCGGCCTCTGCCTGGGCGGGTGAAAGCGGGCGAAAGCGGATTTTGATCAGGAACCGGCGTAGACAAGCGGGATCGAGCCGCTCGGGCAGGTTGGTGGTGCAGGCGAAGGGCAGCGTGTGCCTCTCCATCCAGGTGAGAAGCTCGTTCACCTGGGTCACCTCCCACGCCTGCGCAGCACAGCGGCGGTCGGCCAGCAGCCCGTCCGCCTCGTCCAAGATGAGAAAGCGATTGTCCTCCTCCGCCTGGCGGAAGGCTGCCGCGATCGCCTGCTCGCTTCCTCCCACCCAGCGCGACAAAAGGTCGGAGGCGCGCTTGACCAACGGGGTCAGCCCCATGCGCTGGGCAAGCGCACGGGCAAAGGCGCTTTTGCCTGTGCCGGGCGGCCCCGACAGCAGGAGCGAGACGGCCCGCGGCGCTTCAGGCTCGGCAAGCCGGTCCATCAGCGCCGTGAGGTCGCAATCAGCGTTGGCGAGAGAGGGGTCGAACGCCTCGGCCGGCTGCTCTGCCGCCGGCAGCCGCCCGCCGCCCATGGCGCGGGCGATGGCGAGCACGCCGCGCCGCACGGCCGGTGCCCCGCCGCCGGTGAGGGCCGCGGCGGACACGGCGGCAGCAGCGACAGACGGAGGCGCCGCCACGTCGCGGGCGAGCGCCACCATCTCGGCTTCGTCCATCGCGACTCCGTGGCGGGACAGCTCGCGCTCCCAAAGCCGGATCCGGACGGCGAGGTCCGGCACGCGCAGTTCGATCGCATAGGTCATGCGCCGGATGACGGCGGGGCCGAGCGGCTCGAGCGCGTTGGTCGTCCAGATCACGGGCACAGCCGTGGTTTCCAACAGCCGCAGCACATGCGCGCGCGACCCCCGCTCTGCCGCGGCCCCGATCAGGCCGCGGTCAAACAGGTCCTCGGCCTCGTCGAACAGCAGGAGAGCGGGCGAGCCGCCGGCGAGAAGCCTTTGCGCGAGGCGGAGTTCAGCAAGCCGCTCCGCGCGTTGGGGCTCGTGCCCGTCCGCCCCGGTCTCGCCGACGGCGTAGAGAGGGGCGCCGACGGCGGCGGCCAGCGTCTTGGCGAATTCGGTCTTGCCTGTCCCGGGGGGCCCGTAGAGCAGAAGGTGCACCCCTGCCCGCCGCGCTCGCAGCGCCCCTGCCAGCACCTCTGCCGCGTGTGTCGCTGCCTCGCCGAGGTGGGCGAAGTCCTCCATGGTCAAGGAGGGGGCGAGTGGCCGCCCGAGCAGCGCCTCTCCCGCGCCGTCCGCCCCGGGCGGGATGGAAAGCGCATCGGCCAAGTGGCGCCGCAGCCGCTCAAGCAGAATGAGCTCGCCGTCCGCGTCGACGCTCAGCAGCCCCGCTGTGCGCAGCGTGCCGGCGGGCGACAGTCTCTGCTCGATCACCGGCTCCGGAAGCCCCGTCAGCAGCGCGAACATCCCCGG
>CALLUO010000027.1 GCA_938010425.1 uncultured Elioraea sp. | reverse complement strand
CTGGTCGGCCCGATACATCGGTGCCCCGGCGTACAGAAGATGTTTGAGAGAGGCGTGGTCGTGCGCATCGACCGCGGGGTGTTCGACCAGCATCGAGAGCATGGTTGGCACAACGAACATCGTCGTCACCCGGTGCTTCTCGACCAGACGCCAAACCTCGGCGGGATCGAACCGTTCCGAGGTCGTCATCACCGTCGGGCAGCCGCGCGCCACCGTGGCAAGCGCGTGGATCCCCGCAGCATGGCTCAAGGGCGCGCAGATCAGGGCGCAGTGGTGCTCATCAAGCCCCGGCATCAGATCGGCGAGATGATTGGCGACGACGAAACTCATCTGCCCGTGCGTCAGCACCGCCGCCTTCGGTCGCCCCGTTGTGCCGGAGGTGAAGAAGAACCAACAAGGGTCGCCGTAGACGACGTCCGCTTCGTGATCGGGAGGCGGCAGTTCGGCTGAGGCGAGGGCGGAGTCGAGGTCGATCTCGCCCTCGCCCGCATCGCCTGTCGCGAACACGGCTGCCAGGCCAGGATGGACAGCACGAACGGCCCGCGCGTGGTCGGCGAAGCCCCGGTCGCGCAGCATTGCCTTCACCCTGCTCGCTTGGCCGAGATAAGCCACCTCAGGCGGGGTGAGGCGGACGTTGGTCGGAACCCAGACGGCGCCAACCTTCAGCGCCGCCCACAGGCTAGCGAACATCGCCACCGTGTTGCGCGAATGCACGAGGAGCCGCTCGCCTTTGCCTACGCCGTGCCCGCGCAGCACGGTGGCGAACCGATCGACCAATTGGTCGAGCTCGCCCCAGGTGAGTCGCAGCTCGCCCTGCGCAAGGGCAAGCCGATCTGGTAGGCGCCGCGCTGTCCACGTCAGCAGGCGGCCAAGATTCATCGCTGTCGCCGGTCCCATCCGTTTCTCTCCCCTCAGCCCATTCGCTTGGGGCAGGCGCCCGTCCCTGTCCAGGGGAACTGTGTCACAGGAGTTTCACAGTCTCTCCCCTCCCTGCATAGCTCGCCACACCGTAGATGCTGGCCGCGCAGAACCTTTGGGAGAACCGACCGATGCCTCTCACCCGTCGCCGCCTTGGCGGCCTCGCCGCTGCCGCTGCCCTGGCTGCCCCGCACGTCGCGCGGGCCAGGGTGGAGGGTACCCTTGTTCTCTATACAAGCCAGCTCGAACCTGACGCCGCTGGCACCGCCCAGGCCTTCGAGCGCCTGCACCCGGGCGTGAAGGTGGAGTGGATCCGCGGCGGCACGGGACAGATCATGACCAGGCTGCGCGCTGAGATCGCCGCCGGCAACCCACGGCCAGACGTGCTCCTGGTCGCCGACAGCCTGACCTTCGAGGGGCTAAAGGCGGAGGGCAGGCTGCGCGCCGTGCCGGAGGCGAAGACCGGCGCGGTACCCGCCGAGCATCTCGACACGGACCGTACTTATTTCGGTACAAAACTGATCACCACCGGCATCATGCACCACATCCGCGCGCCCTTTGTGCCGAAGCGCTGGGAGGACCTGCTCGATGCACGAGCGCGCAACCAGGTGGCTATGCCTTCGCCGTCCGTCTCGGGTGCTGCGGCCATCCATGTGCTCGCCATCGTGCAGCAGCAATCCCTTGGCTGGCCGTATCTCGAGCGGTTGGTCGCCAATGGCGTGCAAGCGCGCGGCGGCAACGGGCCGGTGCTGCAAGCGGTTGCTGGCGCAGAGCGCGCCTTTGGCATTGTCATCGACTATCTCCCCATCCGCGAGGCAGCGAAGGGCGCTCCCGTCCGCTTCGTCTTCCCTGAGGACGGGGTATCGGCTATCACCGAGCCGGTCGGTGTTTTGTCGACGGCGCGCAACGTTCCCGCAGCGATCGCGTTCGTCGAGTTCCTGCTCTCCCGTCAGGGTCAGGAGCTCGCTTCCACCCAGGGGTTCCTGCCGGCAGATCCAGCGGTGGCGCCGCCTGCGGGCTTCCCCGATCCGAAGACCATCACGGTGATGCCGTTCGACGCTGCGCGTGCGCTGCGCGAACAGGAAGCAACACTGCGTCGCTTCGCACAACTGACAGGCGCCTGAGCGGGGGTGACGGTTTCGCCGGGGCGGGGGCCGGCAAGCTTTGCTCTCTTTTGGCTGCTGCTGATCGGGGCGATCCCGCTCGGCCGGCTACTCGCCGAGGGGGTCGCCGCCTCGCCAGTCTCCGTGCTCGACGAACCGGCGGTGGCGCAGGCGGCGCTTACCTCGCTTGCGGTGGCGGCCGGCGCGTCCACGCTCGCCGCTCTCATCGGTTCTGCCCTCGCCCATGTCCTCCTCCTGCGCGGACCGCCACCGGCGCGCGGTGTCCTTGTCTTCCTCTCTATCCTCCCTGTGCTTGTACCGCCGCAGGTGATGGCACTCGGCTGGATCCACGCCTCGGGGCCCGCCTCGCCGCTCTTGCTCGCGCTCGGGCTGGCGCCGCCGATTGGCACGCCCAACCCGGTCTACGGGCTTGGCGGCATGATCGCGCTTCTTGGCGTGCAGGGGGCGCCGCTCGTGCTGCTCAGCGTGGCTGGCACGCTGCGCCGGCTGCCGGGCGAGGTGGTGCGCGCGGCGCAAGCCCTGGGCGCGGGCCCCGGCCAGGTGCTGGGGCGAGTGCTGATGCCTCTGCTTGCCCCCGCCGTTGCGGCTGGCGCAGCGCTTGCCTGGATCGCGGCCCTTGGCAACTTCGGGGTTGGCGTGCTGATCGGCATTCCGGCGCGGCGCATTGTCTTGACGGTCCTGATCTGGCGCCGTCTTTCGCTCAGCGGCCCGGCAGCACTCGGTGAAGCAGCCGCCCTCTCCCTAATACTCGCGGTGATGGCTTTGCCCGCCCTTGCCGTGCAGTGGTGGGCGGCACGGCGAAGCCCCACGCCAGCAGGAACGCCGTTTCGACCTGTGCCAGGCGGCGGTGGGGTAGCAGCGACTCTGGCGGTCGCGCTGTATTTGCTTCTCGTCCTCGCCATACCGTTCGCTGCGCTTGTTGCGGCCTCGCTTGTGCCGGCTGCGGGGATGGAATTCTCGGCCGCCTCGGTAACGCTGCGCAACTTCGCCGCCGCCCTGGCTCCCCGCGCGCACACGGCGCAGGCCATCCGCAACTCGATCACGCTCTCCCTCACCGCAGCGGGGCTGCTTGCGCTTGCCGCCCTGCCGATTGCGCTCGCTTTGCGCCACCCTCCCGTGCGCCTCGCTTCCTCCGCTTCGGACCTCACTTACGCCTTGCCCGGCACGTGCACCGCCATTGCTGTGATACTGGTCGTACTCTCTGTCCCTGGCGGGATCGTGATTTATGGTTCGCTCTCGGCGATCTTGCTGGCCTATCTCGCCCGCTTCCAGGCACTGGCCTTGCGCCCTGTCGCCGCTGCTTCAGCACGGCTCGACCCGATGCTGGATGCTGCAGCACAAAGCCTCGGTGCAAGCACCCTGCAGCGCCTTGCCCGGGTACAGGCGCCTCTGCTCGCGCCAGCCATGACCGCGGGCGCGATCTTGGTGGCGCTGACGGCGGTGAACGAGGTGACGGTCTCCTCTCTGCTCTATGGCCCGGGGTCGCAGACCTTGGGCGTGCTTGTCTTCACCCTGCAGGAGAGCGGGCAGTCGGCACAAGCAGCCGCCGTCAGCGTGCTCGCGCTGGTGCTGATGGCTGGGCTGATGGCGGCGGCAACACTCGCCGCGCGGCGCCTGCCGCCCGGCACGCTGCCCTGGCGGCCGTGAGAGGCGTCAGCGAACCCGTTCCAGGATCGAGACGTAATTCGCGACTGCCACGCCGCCCATATTGAAAATACCGGCCAGGCTTGCATTCGGCACCTGCATCTCGCCCGCCTCTCCCGTGAGCTGCATGGCGGCAAGCGCGTGCATCGAGACGCCTGTGGCCCCGATCGGGTGACCCTTCGCCTTCAACCCGCCCGAGGGGTTGACCGGCAGCCTGCCGCCCATCGCCGTCGTCCCGTCGAGCGCGACGCGTGCTCCCTGCCCGCGCGGCGCCAGCCCCATCGCCTCGTATTCGATCAGTTCGGCGATGGTGAAGCAGTCGTGCGTCTCGACGAAGGAGAGATCACTAAGCGAAGTTCCCGCCAGCTCGTGCGCCTTGGCCCAGGCGCGCGCGCAGCCCTCAAAAGCAACTGGGTCCCGCTTCGACATCGGCAAGAAGTCATTGACCTGCACCGCGGCGCGGAAGCCGATCGCCCGCGTCATGGACCGCGCCGTCTCCTCGTCCGCCAGCACCACCGCTGCTGCCCCATCGGAGACGAGCGAACAGTCCGTCCGCTTCAGTGGGCCGGCGACGAGAGGGTTCTTCTCCGAGGCGTGGCGACAGAAGGCGAAGCCAAGATCCTTGCGCATCTGCGCATACGGGTTCGCCACACCGTGGCGATGGTTCTTTGCCGCGATCGCGGCAAGCGCATCCGAGGCGTCGCCGTAGCGCTGGAAGTAGAGGTGCGCGATGCGGCCGAAAATGCCGGCGAACCCTGCGTCCACTTCCCCTTCCTCCTTACGGTAGGAGGCGGCGAGCAGACTGTCGGCGATCTGCGCCGGCGCCGCGTGAGTCATCTTCTCCGCCCCCACCACGAGGGCGATGCGCGCGCGGCCGGCAGCGATGTCGGCAAGTGCGGCGTGAATGGCGGCTGACCCGGTCGCACAGGCGTTCTCGTGCCGCGTTGCGGGCACAAAACGAAGCTCCGGGATCGCCTGCAGCACCAGCGAGGAAAAGAAGTCCTGCTTAGAGAAGCCGGCGTTGAACACGCCCACATGCACCGCCCCCACATCGCGCGGTTCCACTTCGGCATGCGCCAGGGCCTCGGCAGCGACGGAGGCGATCAGGGCCTCAACGTCCGGCTCCTCACGCTTGCCGAAGGCGGAATGCGCCCACCCGACGATCGCGACCCGCATGCTGCCTCGTCCCGCTCTCTTCGCCTTCATCTTTCTGCCCCGACGGGCCCGCGCTGTCCACGCGGTTGAGGGGCTTGATGTTCCGGGGCCGGGCGCCACCATGCGTGGCTCGCTGACGGAGTTGGGGGGAAACGCATGGAGAGCGGAGCGCAGCACGCGATGGCGCGGCTGATGGAGCTCTATCGACTGATGGCGCGGATCCGAACCTTCGAGGAGGTCGCGCTTGCTGCCCACGCTGCGGGCGAACTGCCCGGTTATCTGCACCCCTCGATCGGGCAGGAAGCGGTGGCGGCCGGCGTGTGTTCGGTTCTGCGCCGCGACGACCGGATCACCTCCACCCATCGCGGCCACGGCCATGCCCTCGCCAAGGGAGCCGAGGTCAAGGGCATGATGCGCGAGCTTTTCGGCCGGGCGGGCGGGGTCTGTCGCGGCAAGGGGGGCTCGATGCACATCGCCGACTTCTCCATTGGCATGCTCGGCGCTAACGGCGTCGTCGCCGGAGGCATCCCGATCGCCGTCGGCGCCGCCCAGGGGCTGCGCTTGCTCGGCTCAGACGCCATCGTCGCCTGCTTCTTTGGTGACGGCGCGATCAACCGCGGCCCCTTTCTCGAGGGGCTGAACTGGGCAGCGCTCTACCGCCTGCCCGTGCTCTTCGTCTGCGAGGACAATGCGGTCGCCGCCTTCACCGCGGCCTGCACCGTCACCGCGGGCCCGGGTGTAGTTGCGCGCGCGGAAAGTTGCGGGGTCGCGGCGGAAAGCGTGGATGGCAACGATGTCGAGGCGGTGGCTGAGGCGGCCGCCCGGCTCATCGCCCGCGTTCGCCGCGGCGATGGGCCGCAGCTGTTGCATGCCCGAACCTATCGCCTGCTCGGCCATACCTCGACCGACCAGGCAGCGTGGCGCGACCCCGATGAGGTCACGCGGGCGAGGGCGAACGATCCGCTCATCCGCGCGCGCGACCGGCTTCGCGCCGCCGGTGTGGCCGAGGCGGATCTCGACGCCATCCTCGCCGAGGCCCGCGCCGAAATGGAGGCTGCGCGTGCAGATGCTCTGCAAGCCCCATGGCCGGAAGCGGCTGAGGCCTGGGAGGACGTGCAGGACATAGGCGCCGAACCGGTGGAGCAGCTCTGATGGACGCCTCCTTCCTCTCCCCGACCCCGACCGTCGAGACCATCACCCTGGTCGAGGCCACGCGCCGCGCTGTGGCGCAGGAGATGCGGCGCGATCCCTTCGTCTGGGTGCTCGGCGAGGATGTCGCGCGCGGCGGCATCTTCGGCCAGTACCGGGGCCTGATCGACGCTTTCGGACCAGAGCGGATCGTTTCGACACCGATTTCGGAGGCCACCCTCATGGGGGCCGGGCTCGGTGCCGCGCTCGTTGGCACACGGCCCATCATCGAGATGCGCATTTTCGACTTCGCGCTCTGCGCGATGGACGAGCTTGTCAACCAGATCGCGAAAATCCGCTATATGTTCGGCGGCCAGGCGAAGCCTGCCGTGGTGATCCGTGCCCCGCACGGGCTGTGGCGAAGCTCCGCCGCACAGCACAGCCAATCCCTCGAGGCTTGGTTCGCCCACCTGCCCGGGCTGGTGGTCGCCGTGCCCGCCACCCCGGCCGACGCGGCGGGGCTTCTGGTTGCCGCGATCCGCTCGGACGACCCAGTGCTGTTCTTCGAGCCCAAAGCTCTGTTCGGCGCCACCGGGCCCGTGCCAGAGGAAATTGCCCCCCTGCCGTTCGGCCTCGCGCGGCACGTGCGAGGCGGCGATGACCTCACCCTCGTCTGCTGGTCGTCGATCGTTCCCGATTGCGAACGGGCGGCCCAGGCGCTGGAGCGCGACGGGGTGGGCGTCGATCTGTTCGACCTGCGGACTCTCTGGCCCTGGGACGAGTCGGCGGTTCTTGCCTCCGTTGCACGCACGCGCCGGCTTCTCGTAGTACACGAGGCGGTGCGCACGGGTGGCTTCGGCGGCGAGATCGTCGCCCGAGTGGTGGAATGCCTCGGCCCTGGCGCGTTGAAGGCCGTGCGGCGTGTCGGCGCGCCACGCCTGCCTGTGCCGTTCAGCCCCCCGCTCGAGGATGCGATGCGGGTGACGGAAACGAAGATCATCGCGGCGGCGAAGTCCCTCCTCGCCGCCTAGGAGTCGAGGGCGGTGAGGCCCGCGCCGGCGAAGCCACCGTCAACGGGCAAGGCGACGCCGGTGACGAAGCTCGATTGCTCTGGGTCGAGCAGGAAGAGGGCCGCCCCAGCCACCTCGTCGGGCCTCGCGTAGCGGCGCTGCGGCACGTGCGCGATCCAGTGCGCGCGCGTCGCCGGCGTGTGCACGCGCGCGACCAGCGGCGTCTCGATCGGTCCCGGGCAGAGTGCGTTGGCGCGAATGCTCCAGCGCGCGAGATCGACCGCCAGCACCTGGGTGAGGTTGATCACCGCCGCCTTTGACGCCCCATACGCCGCCCTGCCCTTCGCACCGCGAAGCCCTGACACGGAGGCGATGGTGACGATCGAGCCGCCGCCCGTGTCCTTCATCCGGCGCGCCGCGGCCCGCGCACAGAGGAACGTTCCCGTCACGTTCACGTCCAGGATATGGCGGAACTGCTCGACGGTCGTGTCCAGCACGGGAATGTCGGCCGCGATCCCGGCCGCAGTGACCAGGCCAGCGAGCCGGCCCGCGGCGGCGAGCTCCGCGATCCAGCCTTCGACTGCGGCTTCCTCCGTGACGTCGAGCTCGGCGAACCGTGTCGCCTCGGGAAGAAGCTCGCGCACCGCGGCGATGGCGTCGCGATCGCGGTCGGCGATGGCGACAGACCAGCCCGCGCTGGCGGCAGCCTTAGCGATGGCGAGCCCGATGCCCGACGCACCCCCGGTGACGGCGACGATGCCACGGTCCATCCGCGTTTCCTCATTCCCTGTCCGTGCAGACCATGCCGCGGACGCGGCGTCGGCGGAATGCCCTCTTGCGGGAACGGCGGACCTCTCGCCATGCTGCGCGCATGTCCATTCGGGGGAACGGAGCGAAGGAGGAGACGCCCATGCCCATCGCCCTCACGCGGCGCGGCCTCGTTGCCGCCACCGCTTTCGGTCTCGCCACGCCCTGGGTGTCGCGCGCTCAGGCGCTGAAAAGCGAGTATAAGCTCTCGGTCGTCGGCAATCGGCCGATTCCGCTCTCGGAAGGTGCGTTCCACTGGGCCGACCTTGTCACCGAACGGACGGGCGGGCGTATCACCGTAAAGGTTTATCCCGGAAGCCAGCTCGTCGGCGGCGATCAGACGCGCGAACTGCTCGCAATGCGCCAAGGCGTGATCGACTTCTGCGTCTCCTCGACCATCAATCTCTCGCCGCAGATCCGCGAGATGAACCTCTTTTCGCTGCCCTTCCTGATGCCGTCGCACCGGGCCTTCGACGCGTTGATCGGCGGGGAGGTGGGACAGGAGCTGTTCCGTGTGATGGCCACCCGCGACGTGGTGCCGCTCGCTTGGGGCGAGAACGGGTTCCGCGAACTCTCCAACTCGCGCCGTCCCGTGCGCACGCCCGCGGATCTGCGGGGGCTGAAGATCCGTTTCGCAGCCGGCGCGATATTCTCGGACATCTTCACCGCGCTCGGTGCCAACCCAGTGCAGATGAGCTTCGCCGACCTGCAGCCTGCACTCTCCACCGGTGCGGTCGATGGGCAGGAGAACCCTATCAACCTCTTCCTCGCCTTCCGCATGGACCAGCTCGCGCAGCGTCACCTCACCGTGTGGAATTACTGCGCCGATGCGGGGATCTTCCACGTGGCGAAGAGCGTATGGGACACGTTCTCGGCGCAGGATCGGGAGATCGTGATGGAAAGTGCACGCGAGGCAGCCAAGCGGCAGATCGCCGCCTCGCGCAAAGGGATTACGCACCAGGACCGCTCCTCCTTCGAGGAGCTGGCGCGACGGGGCGTTGCAGTGGTGGAACTCTCGGAGGCCGAGAAGCAGGCCTTTGCGCGTGCCACCCGCAGCGTGTTCGACACTTGGGCGCAGCGCACGGGAGCTGAGCTTGTGCGCAAGGCGGAGGCGGCGATCAGGGCGGTCGCATAACGGACCGATGTCGGAACGGACTTCTGCGCCCGGGGCTGTTGTCCGGCATTGACCGATGGAAACCGAGATCCCTTCGCGCTCGCCCGGGTTGAACCTAGGCGAGCCCCCTCCCCGCGTGCCGGCCTCAGTCGAAGGTGCGATCGCCGCCGCGATTATGGCCGCGCTTGCCCTGATCACGCTCGCCAACGTTTTGGCGCGCTGGGTCAGCAACGTGTCCATCGCATTCACCGAGGAATACTCCGTCACCTTGATGGTGATCCTCACCCTGCTTGGCTCTGCCGCCGCCTTCGCTGCGGATCGCCACATCCGTCTCACTTTCTTCACCGAGAAGCTGCCCAAGCGCCTTGCCCGCGCGCTTGAGCAGCTCGTCCTCCTCTCCGCACTCTTCGTCTTCGGCGCAATCGCCTGGCTCGGCGCCGTCTATGTCTGGGACGAATACCGGTTCGAGGTCCTCTCAGCAGGCCTCGGCGTGCCGCAGTGGCTCTACACCGTCTGGCTGCCCGTGCTCGCCGTGCTGATTTGTCTGCGTATCCTCGGCCGGATGCTGCGTCTGTCCCGCGCCACAGGCTGAGGGCTGATGGCCATCGACGGCTCTGCCCTCCTGCTGGGTACGTTCTTCCTCCTTCTGTTTCTCGGCGTGCCCGTCGGTGTGGCGCTGGGGCTGTCCGGTTTCGCCGTCATCGGCGTGCATGGGCTCGGCGTGATGGCGCTGCCGACCAACATCTGGACTGGCATCGCGAAGTATCCGCTGCTCGCACTGCCGATGTTCGTGCTGGCAGGGATGATGTTCGAGCGATCCGGGGTCGCCGAACGTCTTGTACGCTTCGCTTCCTCCCTTGTTGGGCAACGGCGCGGCGGGCTTGCCGTGGTCGCCGTTCTCGTTTGCATGATCCTGGGCGGCATTTCGGGATCGGCCGCGGCGGATGCAGCAGCCGTATCGGCAGTGATGCTGCCCTCGATGCTGCGGCAGAACTATCCTCGCCCCTATATCGCCTCCCTGGTCGCGGCAGCTGGCTCCACCGCCGTGCTCATTCCGCCATCGATCCCATTTATCGTCTACGCGGTTCTGGTGCCAGGCGTGTCGGTGCCCGCCCTGTTCGTCGGCGGGCTCATCCCCGGCCTCCTCGTGGGGGCGGCGCTGCTGGTTCCTGCCATCGCGCTTGCTCACTTTGGCGGCTTCGGAGTGCCGGAGCCTAACGCGACGCGGCCGCCGTTCCGACGGAGCCTGATCGAGGCCGGCTGGGGTCTTGCTGCACCGGTGGTCATCCTGGGCGGACTGCGCACCGGAATGTTCACCCCAACGGAGGCAGCGGTCGTTGCCGTGTTCTACGGGTTGTTCGTTGGCAGCGTCATCTATCGCACGCTCGGGGTGCGCGAGATTTATGAGTGCCTGCGCGAGTCGGGGGAAATCTCGGCCGTGGTGCTCATCATCGTGGCACTTGCGTCCATCTTCGCCTTTGCTGGTGCGACGGTCGGCGCCTTCGACAGGCTCGCGCGCGGGCTGCTTGCCCTCACCTCGTCGGACTGGGTGATGAAGCTCTTGATCATGCTGCTCGTGCTTGTGGCGGGCATGCTGATCGATGCGATCTCGATCTTTCTCGTCTTCCTGCCCATCCTGCTGCCGATCGCGCGGACGTTCGGATGGGACCTCACATGGTTCGGGATCGTGCTCACGATGAATGTCGCAATCGGCTCCTTCACGCCACCGATGGCGGTAAACCTGATGGTGACCTGCAAGGTCGCGGGCTGTTCGATTGAGGAGACGGTGCCGTGGGTGGTCTGGTTCGTGGCTGCGATGCTGGCCGCGCTCTTTCTCGTCTTGTTCATCCCAGACCTTGCTCTTGCCCTGCCGCGCGCTCTCGGCGACCTGTGACGTCCTGACTTTGCTCGCCCTGTCCTTTTCGTCGCCGTCTTGACATGGGAGGCAGACCTGTTGTGCGCCTTCGGCGGCAGATGAATAGCGCAAGAGCGCGATGTAGCGGACAGTTCGCCGCCCCAAGCACGCACTGCGCAGCACGCACTATTCCGACAGTCCGAGCAGTCGCGTTTTGCGAAGAATCCCTCGAACCCCCCCGAACACGGGGGCGTCAGAACCATAGACGGAGGCGGCGTTTCACCGCCTGAGCTCGCTTACCGGGCTATCGAATGGTGTGCACAGTGAGGCTAGCCTCGGCGCAGTCGACGCGCACGAACAGGTCGGACAAAGAAAGGTTCGCGCTCTCCCGCACATCGACGCCGAGGAGGTCAGCCCAGCTGCGAGGCCAGAAGAAGGGGTGAACCGGCCCATTTCGATTGGGGATCCTTTGCCTGGGCAGGCCCGTGCTGCGGGCCGGATGTTTTCGCGCGGCGAGAGTTGCAGTGACGCCGGTTGGGCCGGAGACGTCAGTGACGGGAACGCGCACGACCGCCGTGCCAAGCCCGTGTCGGCGTTCGACGAAGTTGGCATCGGCCGATGCCTCGAGGACACCACGGAGAGGGTAGGGATGAATGCTGAAATGGGTGGTTCGTTCGCGGTGTGGCGGAGGCTATCTCTCTTTGCGTCGCTTCGCTGTGGTGTGCCCTCAGGGCGCACAACACCCAGGCGGGCAATGGCGAAGCTACGGAATGGCCTCGCGCTGAAGACAGATAGTAAGCCCCTCTGCCTGTACAGCGCATCGTGTTGGCCGGGCCAGACCGATAGCAGACATATCACGATATCATAACGTTGCTGGGGCGGATTTTTCCCGTGCCACGCCAACGGCCTGGCGAAACCTCAGCGTCCAGGATCCTGCAGCACGAAGGTCAGCGGTCGGCCGCGACACACAGCAGGGCAACAACCCGGCGCGGAAAGTGGCTGCTGTAGAGCACGGGGGTGAAAAAGTACCGGACTTCAGATGACAACAAGGCAGAGCTCTTCCTACCGCTCGACAGAGTGCGAGTGAGCTAGGTTGTCCCATGGGTAAGGCTTGCTCTCACTCTCGCGCTTTGCAGTGCCGGCGCGTCTCTGTCATGGGTGTGCTGGAGCACACCGAAAGGAGACACCGCCTAAACGCTGTCACTCCGTTCCTCGTTCGTCTTGGCGTTACGACGCTTTCCCTTGCCCGCCCGGGTACGCAGCCGGCACACCATCGACGCTCTTGGCCGCGAAGTGCCTCTGCCAACGCAGGCGCAGCACATCGTGGTAATGTTGAACGATGAGGAATTCGCCGCAATCGGGGGCGTTGATGCGTGGCAGCGCGTGGTTGGGATGAACCGCGCCTCCTGGGAAGTTGCGCGGGCGGCCATCTTTGCTCATGATCGCACCGTGCCTCCGTCACTCGCCGCGCTGCCAGATATCGGGTCGACGGAACAAGGAATGGTCGCCGCGGAAACGCTGATCGCCCTTCGCCTTGACCCGCTCAGCGTGCCGACTTGGGCCTAGGTGGCAGCGGAAACGGCACGCCATCGCCCGTATCTCCCGGTCGCGTACTCCGTAACCTCGATCGTGGCATGGCGCGCGGGACGGTCTCCTCAGACCTCGCCAGAGGCACCCCTCGCGGGGCGGCGACTGCCGCCACCCTCGACCTGCTCGTCTGAGCGTGGCGAGCGCGCGTTACGCGCCTTGCCTTCGCTTGCGGCCTTTGGCCTAGCGGTGCGCGCCATCTGGCCGATGTTCGACCTCGCCATAGGCCCAGCGCTTCTCTCCGCCAAAGCGGTAGAAGCGTCCTTATTCGGCACCGCGACCGACCCGACTGTCGACATAATCGTCTGGCAGCGCCGACGGCCCAAGGCGGGGATAGAGGTCGCGGTCGGCTACGCCTCGTCTTGCTCACCACGGGCGTCGCGATCGCATTCACCGGCACCATCGGCTTGGTCGGTCTTGTCGCGCACCAACGTGCCTGCGGCCTCGTTGGCGTGGTCCAGCGCGCCCTCATCCCCCGTACCGGCCTTGCCAGCGCGATCTTGTTGGCGGCAGCCTTCGTCGCAAGCGAAATCATAGCGTACAAGAAACAGTTTTTACTTGGCATCGTCATTGCTTTCGTCGACGTATCGTTTTCCGCCGGGCTGATCCTCGCGCAGCGAAGATCGTACCGGTGACGCTGCGCTTTGTGCTTGATGATGTGACCGTCCGGTACGGAAAGGTGACAGCTCGTGCCGACATCTCTGTCTCGTTCTCCCCGGGCGGGCTTGCTGCCCTGGTTGGGCCTAACGGTTCCGGCAAGTCGTCCCTGCTTCGCGCCGTAAACGGGCTAGTGCCATTTTTGGGTGACGTCGGCATCGAAGGGGAGCTGTCGGCGCATATCGGGTTCCTGCCGCAGGATCTCGAAGCGCGGGCGGCGTTAACCGTGGTCGAGACCGTCATGGTCGGGCGCATGCACTCGCTGGGGCTTTGGATCAGTCGCGAAGACCTGGACCGCGCGCGCTCGGTCTCGCCGAGGGTTGCATGGGTGTAGACGAGCGGCCCAACATCGCACTTTTGCTCGATTTGTCGATTTGATTACGTAGCTTTCGCGAATTGAGGCCGAGCTTGTGCGAGATAGATCGAGGCGAGCCAGCATTTTGCCGCTTCGCGCTATCGTGGCATCAGCCGCACGCGGCCAGGCTTGCGGCGCCCACTTTCCTCTCACAAGTCGGTCATGGAGTATCGAGACCGTCTGGCGCGCCCTGAGGGATTCGAACCCCCGACCCGCAGCTTAGAAGGCTGCCGCTCTATCCAGCTGAGCTAAGGGCGCGCACGTGCCACTCTTTTATAGCAGGAGCGCGCCAGGACAGAACCGTGCCGCAGCAGAACCGTCCCTACGACGTTGCAAGGGGGGGCAGTTTGCCTGCCCTTGCACCGGGGCGCTCACCGCGCTGGCAAGGTGTTGTGGCAGATCAGCGTCACTGTCAGCGGGTTGGGCTGGAGGTCGTAGACCGCCCCCGTGCCGTAATCGATCAGCCCACCAAGGATCACACCCGCCCCGGCCAACACAGGAACCATGGACGCGGTTTGAGGGGCACAGCCCTCGCGGGTGATGGTCATCGTTAGCGACTGGTTGCGCGGCACGGTAAGCGTGCAGGGCGAGACGCAGGACACCCCGTTAGAGAGCTGAACTTGCGCACCGACGGGGATGGTGTTGATGGAAACCTGCTGTTCCGTGCCGCGGATCATCGTTGCGCAGCCGGCAAGGCCGATCACCGCGATAACCGAAACGATGCCGACTGTTGTGAGCCGCATTCCCCTCTCCTCCTGCCGTTGAGACGGGAACAGGCTACAAGTCTGACACGTCAAAATCGGACGCGTGCGGCAAGGCCCGTGACTTCGGCAGCCAAAGTCGCGGCGATCGACGATGCATTTTTTCGCTGCTCGGGCCGAAGGCGCAACAACCCGGGCGAAGGAAAAAGTCGGGCGGCGGATGATCCGCTTAGTGCGTCCAGTTCTCGCGCCGAGTATAAGCGAAGTTGTCGGCGTAGCTCTTCGGCTTCGCTGTATAATCCGCCGCGGGTTCTACTTCGTAGGCGATGCCGTGCCTCTCCGCGTAGGCCGTCGCCGCCTCCAGGGAGGGAAAGCGAAGCCGCACCTGGCGTTCCAGGGTCGACCCACCCCCCACCCAACCGGTCAGTGGGTCGTGCCGCAACGGTTCAGTCGGTTCGAACTCGAGCCACCACTCCTTTGTACGAGCTTTACCGGACTGGGTTGCCGTCTTTGCTAGCCGATAAATGCGGGCTTTGCTCATCGCCTGCGCCCTCTCCGCTGGTCGGGGCGGCCGGATTCGAACCGACGACCTTCTGCGCCCAAGGCAGACGCGCTACCAGGCTGCGCTACGCCCCGCCAAGGCCAGACCCTAGCGATGCCGTCGCCCGATCGCAACCGGAGCACCATCAGCCGGGACGAATGGCCTCAAGCCCGCCCATATAGGGTCTCAGAACCTCGGGAATATCGATGCCGCCATCCGCCCTCTGGTACGTCTCCATCACGGCGATCAGGGTCCGCCCGACCGCAAGCCCAGAGCCGTTCAGTGTGTGCACGAACCGCGTACCCTTGCTGTCGGTCGGCCGGTAGCGCGCGTCCATGCGCCGCGCCTGGAAGTCGCGGCAATTCGAGCAAGAAGAGATCTCCCGCCACGCCCCCTGGCCGGGAAGCCAGACCTCGAGGTCAAAGGTGCGCGCGGCAGAAAAGCCGATGTCGCCAGAACAGAGATCGACCACGCGGTAGGGGAGCCCAAGCCGCTGCAACACCGTCTCGGCTGAGCGTGTCATCCGCTCGTGCTCGGCCTCGGATTGTTCTGGGGTGGTGATGGAGACGAGCTCCACCTTCAGGAACTGGTGCTGGCGCAACATGCCGCGCACGTCGCGCCCGGCACTTCCCGCCTCAGCCCGGAAGCACGGAGTGAGTGCCGTGACGCGGAGGGGAAGCTCGCTTTCGGCAAGGATCCGCTCGCGCACCAAGTTGGTCAGCGGCACCTCGGCGGTTGGGATGAGCCAACGCCCATCGGTGGTGACGAACTGATCCTCGCGGAACTTCGGCAATTGCCCGGTGCCAAACAGAACCTCCTCGCGCACAAGGAGAGGCGGGCTAACCTCGGTGTAGCCGTGCTCGCGCACTTGCAGGTCGAGCATGAACTGCGCGATTGCGCGTTCGAGCCGTGCCAGCGCCCCTTTGAGCACGACGAAGCGCGCTCCTGAGAGTTTCGCCGCCGTTTCGAAGTCCATCAGGCCCAGCCGTTCGCCGATCTCGAAATGCTGTCGCGGGGTCCAGTCGAACCGACTGGGTTCGCCCCACGCGCGGAGCACCACATTCTCTTCGGCCGAAGCACCCGTCGGCACCGCGTCGTCGAGCCAGTTCGGAAGGGTGGCAAGCAGCGTGTCGAGCTCAAGGCCCAGCCGCTTCTCCTCTGCCTCCTCGCGCGCAATCGCGTCTGCGAGAGCAGCCGAGTCCGCCAACAGGTGGGAGACGTCCTCGCCCGCGCTGCGCGCGGCACCGATTCGCTTGGAAAGCGCGTTGCGCCGCGCCTGTAGCTCCTGAAAAGCGGTCTGGGCAGCGCGGCGAAGTCGGTCGAGCTCGATGACACGGGCGGAGGCGGGCGCAAGGCCGCGCCGGGCCAGCATGGCGTCGAAGGCTTCCGGGGCTTCCCGGATCCGTTTCAGATCATGCATCGGAGAGCTGCGCTCGGTCTTGAGCAGAACTCAGTCAGCGGCGGCGGGTTCGGGCTTTGGGCGCGCCAGTTTGGCGGCAAGGATCGACGCCTCGTAGAGCAGGATCAGCGGCAGCGCGAGCCCAATCTGACTGATCACGTCGGGCGGCGTGATCACCGCGGCCAGCACGAACATGCCGACGATGGCGTAGCGGCGCTTGGATGCCATGCTCTCAGGCGTGATGATCCCAACCCGCGCGAGCAGCACGAGGCCAACCGGCATCAGGAAGGCGAAGCCGAAGGCGAAAATCAGCCGCATGACGAGCGAAAGATACTCCCCGACCTTCGCCTCGAGCTGGATGGGCAGGCCCCCGGCACCCTCTGGGCTTTCGAAGGAGAGGAAGAAGTGCCAAGCCGCGGGGATGACGAGGTAATAGCAGAATGCTGCGCCCATCGCGAAAAAGACAGGGGTGGCAATGAGAAAGGGGCGAATCGCCCTCTTCTCACTCCGATAAAGACCCGGGGCAACAAACAGCCAAAGCTGCATCGCCCACCAAGGAAAAGAGATCATCAACGCACCCCAAAAGGCGACTTTGAGATACGTGAAAAACGCCTCATAGAGGGCGGTGAAGATCATCCGCCGCTCCTGCCCCGTTTGCGCAACGAGGATGTCGGCCAAAGGCGCTGCGAGAAAACCATAAATCTGCTTCGAGAAGGCGTAGCAAAGAATGAAGGCGGCGACGAAACCGCCCAAAGCATAGAGGATGCGCTGCCGGAGCTCGATCAAGTGATCGATCAGCGGCATCGGCTTGTCTTCGATGACGTCGTCCTCGGGCCGCATAGCGGGTTAGGCCCCGTCGCGCTTCACAAAAGGGGGCAGGAAGGGTGGGGGGTCGTCGGGAGGAGGCGGCGGCTCTGAGGCCGGGGTGGCGGACGCAACCGTCGGCTCGGCCGACACCGCGGCGGGCTCGGGTTCGGGCGGCGGGGCGTGGGCTGCGCTGTCATAGGCCGGGGCGGAGGAGGCGAAGGGGTCGGAGAAGCTCTTCGCCATGTCTCGGTTCGGATCGAGTTCCTCCTCGAACTTACGCTTGAAGTCGTAGGCGCCTGAGCGAACCTCGTCGATTTGGCGCTTCACCTCGTCGAGCTTCGCCTCCCGCATCATTTCGTCGACATGAACCTGGAACTCGGCCGCCATGCGCCGCGCCTTCTTGATGAAGTCGGCAACACCACGGATGGCGTGCGGCAGATCCTTTGGCCCGATCACGATCAGCGCGACCAGAAGGATCAGCGCAATTTCGGTCCAAGCGAGATCAAACATGCCGCCTCAGTTCCCGCCTTTCGCTGCGGCGGGGCCGCTGTCATCTCGTCCGGTCGGCAGCGGGCTCTTCGAAGGGCTCATCCGCGCTCGCCTTCCCCTTGAGCTGGCGGCGCAAACTGGCAACCCCGCGTCCCGCTTCCGCCGCCAAGGCGGGAATGTGGCGTGAGCCAAACAGCGCCGCCACCACCAAGCCAACGAGAAGGATCTGCCATAGACCGATCGTCATCGAAACGCCCACTTTAGCCCAGCCCGCGCATCCCGCACACGCGGAGTGAGCATGGCAGAGGGGAGAGAGGGCCGCAACGCGGCACCACTCACCTCAGCCGCCTTCACGCCGCAGCCCGGGCCTCGGTCGCGAAAACGTGCGCGCGCGTGGGATCAAGCGCCACCGCCACCGTAGCGTCTCGCGCCGGCAAATATTCGCCCGGCACGCGGGCATGGATGTGCACCTCGCGCCCCGCTTCGGTAATAGAGAGGTGGACGAGCGAGGTGCGCCCCAACAGGCGCGAGGCCTCCACCCGCGCGCGGGCATGGCAGGCTTCGGCACGCTCCGCGGGCAGGAGACGGATGCCCTCAGGGCGAATCAACACCTCCACAGGCTGGCCCTCAGGTAGGCCCGGTGCCGGCACGGGGCCGAACGGCGTCGCCACCATACCGAAGCGAACCTGGCCAACGACACGGTTCACCTCGCCAAGCAGGGAGGCGACAAAGGCCGAAGAGGGGTGGAGGTAGATTTCGGCCGGAGGCCCTTCCTGCACGATGCGCCCCTCGTGCAGAAGGGCCAGCCGATCAGCCATGAACATGGCCTCCTCCGCGTCGTGGGTCACCATCAGCACGGCGATCCCCTCCTCCTGCAGAACGTGCAGCGTGTCGTCACGCACGCGGTCGCGCAGTCGTGCATCCAGCCCTGAGAAGGGCTCATCGAGCAACAGCACGCGCGGGCGGGGGGCAAGGGCGCGAGCGAGGGCGACGCGCTGCTGCTGCCCGCCCGAGAGTGTGTGCGGCATGGCCTGTTCGAATTGCTCGAGCCGAACGCGTGCCAGCATTTCGCGCACGCGTTCTGCCCGCTTCGGCCCCTTCACGCCGAAGCCCACATTCTCCGCCACCGTCAGGTGCGGGAAAAGCGCGAAGTCCTGGAACAGAAGCCCCACGCCGCGGGCCTCCGGCGCCACCTCGCGGTCGGGTTCAGCAACCAGCACGTCGTCAACCCAGACCCGCCCCTCCTGCAACGGCGTCAGCCCAGCAGCAATGCGGAGCAAGGTGGTCTTGCCGTCGCCAGATGGGCCAAGCAGGCAGACAATCTCGCCTTCGCCCACCGCGAGGTCGATGCCGCGCAGCACCTCGTGACGGCCGAACCGGTGGCGCACACCCTCCAGCCTGAGCGCCGTTCTGCTCATTCCCCTCACCTCCCCTCACCCTCGGGATCGACCGGCGGCAGCCTCTCCTCCTCCAGCGGGTCATGGTGTCGATCCTCTAACACCATCGGGGAGATGGGGAGGGGTGGGGTCGCGGTCAAAAGCCCTGCCGCTTTCAACTCGTCGAGCCGCGGCAGGTCCTTCAGAGAGGCAAGGCCGAAATGCACAAGGAAGGCCTTCGTCGTGCCCCAGGTGGTGGGCCGGCCTGGAATTTCGCGCTTGCCCTTAGGTTCGACGAATCCCGCCTCAATCAGCGTCTCGAGCGTGCCCTGACTGAGCGCCACCCCGCGCAGGTCCTCGATCTCAGCTCGCGTCACCGGCTGGTGGTACGCGATGATGGCAAGGGTCTCGACAGCGGCGCGAGAGAGGCGGCGGGGGACTTCGAAACGCTTGCGCAAGAGGGGGGCGAGATCTTCGGCGGTGCGCAGCATCCACCCCCCGCCCACGCGGACCAGTTCCACGCCCCGCCCCGCTAGAGCCCGTTGCAGAGAGGAGAGAACAGCGGCGGCGTTCGCCCCCTCGGGCAGCAGTTCCGCCAACGCGTGTTCGGCCACAGGCTCGGCGGAGGCGAACAGCAGCGCCTCGGCCAGGCGGAGCCACTCTGCCCGCACGGGCGGCTCAGGCAAGGGCAAGGTGGGGGCGCTGTCCGCGCCAGGGTCGTCCGTCACACCTCAGGCTCCGGTTCGGTTCGGGCCTTGATCCAAATCGGCCCAAACGGTTCGTCCTGGCGCAAGGCGACAGTTCGGCCTTTGGCGAGCTCAAGCCCAGCCCCCAGCATCGACGCAAGGCCGGCGCGGGTCGGCAGGCCGGGAGCGAGGTTCGGTGGCAGAAATCGTGTGAGAACAGCCCAGTCCGGCACGACCCTGAGAAGCCTTACGAGCCGCGCCAGAGCATCCTGCACGCTCATCAGATCAAGCGGCGGAGGCGCGTACCGACGCTTGCCAAGAGCCCGCCGACGCGCCGCAACATAGCCCGCGATGAGGTCGGCGAGCGAGACCGCCCAGCCTCCTGGCACGCGCTCAATCCTTGCCTCCGGCGCGCCGCGCGGCCAGACATCGACCCCAAGCCGCACCCGCGCCATCAGCGCCGCCCCCGCCTCGCGCATGGCCTCTAGACGCCGCAGCTGCCAAGCGAGAGCCTCCGCCGCCGCCTCGGGGCTCGGCTCATCCGCCGGCCGTTCCGCGGGCGGCAGCAAAAGCCGCGATTTCAGGTACGCAAGCCACGCTGCCATCACCAAGTAGTCAGCGGCGATTTCGAGGTCGAGGGCGCGCGCCCGCGCAATCCAATCGAGATACTGCTCAGCCAGGAGAAGGACGGATAGTCGAGCGAGGTCGACTTTCTGAGCGCGCGCGAGCTCCAGCAGGAGATCGAGCGGGCCTTCCCAGCCTTCGAAAGACACGGTGAGAGGAGCCGGGCAGGCCGGAGGGCTTTCGCTGCCAGCCTCAGCATCTTCGCGCGTCATAGGCCAACCGCGCTGAACACCAGACGCCGCAGCACGGCAAGCGGCGGCAACAGAAGCTGGGCGAGCGGATCGAACGCCACGCCCGAAAGGCGCAGGAAGGCCGGCAGCACGAAGAGGCCGAGGAGCACGAGACCCAGCCCTGCCGGCTCCACACGCGCGAGCGCTCGTGCCAGGCCCAACGGCAGGACGCCGACCAGGATACGCCCCCCATCCAAAGGTGGCACGGGAATAAGGTTGAACAGCATCAGCAGGAGGTTGATTTGGACAGCAAAGAGGATCGCCTCTGCAACGAGGAACCCAGCGGGATTGGGCAGAGCATCGACCAGGTGACCAAAGGAGGCCAAGCCGAAGGCGAGGGCGAGGTTGATCGCTGGTCCAGCCGCCGCGACCAGCGCCATGTCCTGCCGCGGACGGCGAAAGTTGCGCGGATCCACGGGAACCGGCTTGGCCCAGCCAAACAGGAATTCCACCCGGCCAAGAGAAACCATCTGCAGGGCGAACAGGACAAGAGGCACAGCGACCGTGCCGAGCGGGTCGAGGTGACGAAGGGGGTTGAGGGAGAGCCGCCCCCGCTCGCGCGCCGTCGGATCGCCGAGCGCATTCGCCGCCCAGCCGTGCGCCACCTCATGGAAGATGATGGCGATGAGCGCCCCCGGCGCGAACAGGAGGAGCGCGACCAGGATGCTCTCGATCATGCGATCAGGGCAGCCAGAACGGCTTCTGCCCGCGCGCGGCTGAAGCGAGGGGAGGGCATGGCACGGCGGGCAGAGGCGGCGAAGCGGGCGGCAGAGGCGCGCGAAACGGGCGGGGTGGCGGCAAGCACGGCTTCGGTGCGCGCAAGATCGCCGGAGCATTCCAGCACGGCGTCACAGCCAGCGGAAATGGCCGCCCGCGCAATCTCCCCCGGCTCACCCCTGAGCGCCTTCATGGCGAGATCGTCCGACACAAGCGGGCCCCGGAAGCCAAGCCGGCGGCGGATAACGCGCAGCACGCGCGACGAGAGGGTAGCGGGAAGCCGGTCATCCCACGCGGTGTAAAGGATGTGGGCAGTCATCGCCCATCCCCCCTCGCGCGCCAGCGCAGCGAAGGGCCTAGCGTCGTGGGCAAGGATCTCCTCAGCAGTGGCGTCGACCACCGGCAAAGCGAGATGGGAATCGACACGCGCCCGACCGTGTCCGGGGATGTGTTTCATCACCGGGATCACGCCACCCGCCTTTAGGCCGCGGATCATCGCCCGGCCCAGGCTTGAAACAATGCGCGGGTCGGCGGCGAAGGCGCGGTCGCCAATCACCGGGTCGGCCCCCTCGGCAGGCAGGTCGAGCACAGGAGCACAGCAGACCGTCACGCCAAGGGCGCGAAGATCTTCTGCGATCAACCGCGCGTTGAGGAAGGAGGCTCGGCGGGCGGCCAGCGGGTCGCGGGCATAGAGTGCGCCGAAGCGGGCAGCGGGCGGCGGATGACGCCAGTGCGGCGGTCGAAGCCGTACCACCCGCCCGCCCTCCTGGTCGATCAGCACCGGCGCCTCGGCGCGGCCGACAGCAGCCCGAAAGGCGGCAACGAGCGCCGCGACCTGAGCGGGCGCCAACAGATTGCGCGCGAACAGGATAGCGCCGAACGGTGGAAGGCGACGGAATAACCTCACCTCCCCGGCGCTGAGCTCAGGGCCAGAAAGGCCGACGATCGCCGCCCGTGGGGCAGGGCCTAGCAAAGGGTTAGGAACCCGCCACGACGAGGCAGCCCATGCCTTTCGCCCGCACCGTCTCGCAGAAGGCGCGCGCCGAAGCCTCGTCCGGAAAGCCGCTAGCGCGAATGCGCCAAAGAGGCCGCCCGTCGCGGTCGATCCGGCTCGCCGTTAGCGGGCGCACCCCCAGTTCCTGCGCGAGGCGAGCGCGCAGCCGCGCGATTTCGGGCTGCACCTGGGCCTCAGCGGTAACGGCGGCGAGTTGGACCGAGACAGGCCCCGCAGCGGGTGCCGCCTGAGTGGGGCGCGGGGCATCGGGCTGGGCCGTGCGCGGCGGCGTGGCAGGTGGAGCGACTGCGGCGGCCGGCGCCGGTGGGGGCCGCATGGCAGCAGCGGGCGGGGTAGCGGTCGGGGTAGGCGCGGTCGTCGGCGGCTGATCGGTGAGGGAAACGGCGGCAGGGGTCGGCGCTTCCTGCGGGGCGGGCGAAGCAGGCCGCGTCAGCGGTTTTGGCTCCTCAGGTGGGGGCAACAGCACCTCGATCCGGCGCTCGCCCTCTTTTTGGCGCGGTCGTGCTCCAGGGTAAGCTTCAATGTCCTGGTTCGGCACCCGATAGCCGCCGGGCTCAGGCGGGCGCACGCGCAAGGGAGTGCCATCAGCAAGAATCATCGGCACCTCTCCCTCGCCGCCATCGCGCGTTGCGACATAGATCGCCGCCCCAGCGGCCAGCAGAAGCACAAGCAAGCCTGCTCCAAGTAAACCCACGCTGCGGCGCCCCCTGCCCTCGCGCTCGCGCCACACCGGGCCCTGCAACCGTCCATCAAGCCGATCGACCTCGGTCGCCATCAGCGCCTCCTCGCGGAGCCCCGGGGCTTCAGCGCATCTCCTCAACCGGCTCGACCCCCATCACCTCGAGGGCGGAGGCGATCACGGTCGCGGTCGCCTGCACCAGCGCAAGCCGCGCCATGGTCGCCGCCCGGTCGTCGGCGCGGATAAAGCGGAGCTCCGTCTCCTCGCGGCCCTTGTTCCATAACGCATGGAAGGCCGCAGCCACATCATAGACCGCAAAGGCGATTCGGTGCGGCTCCGCCGCCAGCGCCGCCTGCTCCACCACACGCGGCCACAGCAGAAGTTGTTTAATCAGTGCAAGCTCCGCCTCGTCGGTGAGCGCATCGCGCGGCGCGCCAACAAGCGCAGCGGGGGTGACCGCCTCTGCTCCGAACACCTCCGCTGCGTGACGAAGCACAGAACGGCAACGGGCGTGCGCATATTGGACATAAAACACAGGATTGTCCTTCGAATGCTCGCGCACGAGGTCGAGGTCGAACTCCATCTGCGCATCCGCCCGTCGCGTGAGCATGATGAAGCGCACAACGTCGCGCCCAACTTCGTCGATCAGGTCCCGCAAGGTGACGAATGTGCCGGCACGCTTGCTCATGCGCACAGGCTCCCCGCCCTTGAGGAGGTGCACGATTTGGCAGAGCACAACCTCGAGCCGCGCGCGCCCTTCTGCCACGGCCTCCACCGCCGCCTGCATGCGGCGCACATAGCCGCCGTGATCGGCCCCCCAGACGTTGATCAGACGCACAAACCCGCGCCCGATTTTGTCGGCATGGTAGGCGATGTCGTTGGCGAAGTAGGTGTAAGAGCCGTCCGACTTCTTCAGCGGCCGGTCCGTGTCGTCGCCATAGGCGGTGGCGCGAAATAGGGTCTGCGGCCGGGGCTCCCAATCCTCGGGCTTCTGGCCCTTGGGTGGCGGCAGCTCGCCGACATAGATTAAGCCCCGCGACTCAAGGTCGGCGAGAACGCGATCCACCGCGCGCGAGCGCACAAGGTCTGCCTCCGAGACGAACAGGTCGTGGCGGATGCCGAGTGCCGCGAGATCCTCACGGATGATCTCCATCATCGCCGCCACCGCCTCCTCGCGCACGGTGGCGAGCCAAACATCGGGGGCGGCGGGCATGGCCCCTGGCGCGGCGAGACGTGTGCCATGTCGATGCGCTAAAGCCTGCCCGAGGGGGATGAGATAGTCGCCGCGATACTGCAATCCGCCGGGGACGAGAGCGTCGAACGCGTCCTCGGTCAGCGACGTGCCAAGCGCCTGCAGGTAGCGCCAGTAAGCAGCCCAGGCGAGCGCCTCGACCTGGGCGCCAGCGTCGTTGATGTAGTACTCGCGCGTCACGTCGTAGCCCGCCTTGGCGAGCAGCCTCGCCAGCGCATCCCCCACCACTGCACCGCGGCAGTGGCCGATATGCAGGGGCCCCGTCGGGTTGGCGGAGACGTATTCGACGTTCACTTTCACCCCCGCCCCGAGGGAGGAGTTGCCGTAGTCGGTGCCCGCCTCGAGGATGTCGCCCAGCCTTTCGCGCAGAAAATCGGGCGAGAGGGTGAGGTTGACGAAGCCCGGGCCAGCGACCACGACGGAGGCGATGGCAGGGTCAGAGCGCAGGCCGTCGGCAAGGGTTTCGGCGATCGCGCGCGGCGGCTTTGCAAGGCGCTTGGCAAGGACGAGGGCGGCGTTGGTCGAAACGTCGCCATATGTGGGGTCGCGCGGGGGTTCGACCGTCACCTGCTCCGGCAGCGGTTCGTCGATAAGGCGCGCGATCTTCTCGCGCAGGGCATGAAAAAGGTTCATCAGCTCCGCCAGGTCGGAGATCGCTCTGCAAGCGGCGGGGTTGTGTCAGGACAAGGCTCCCCCGTCAAAGGGCGGGACTGTTTGACAGCAAGGCTGCGGATTCCGATGTTGGAGAGGGAGAGGTGCGATCGATGGACACGTTGCCGCCCACCATGGTTGAGGAGACCGCGCCGCCGCGGGTCGTCTCGCTGACTGCCTCCGCCGCGCGCCGCCTGGCCGAAATCATCGCCGCGGACGGGCGAGAGGGGCTGGTGCTGCGCCTCTCCGTCGCGGGCGGAGGGTGTTCCGGCTTCCAGTATCGGTTCTCCCTCGACACCACGATCAACGAGGATGATCGAGTGTTCGAGCGCGACGGCCAGAAGCTCGTGGTGGACGAGGTCTCGCTCGATCTGCTGGCGGGATCGGAGGTCGACTATGAGGACGGGCTCATGGCCGCGCACTTCATTGTGCGCAATCCAAACGCCACCGCCTCCTGCGGCTGCGGAACCTCGTTCTCGGTCTAACCCGCGCGTCGGGGGCGGGAGGCGCGTCCCGCCACTCGTCGTCGCGGCTCAGAGAGTCCTTACGGCTCAAAGGTCTGCGTAGACGTGCGACTCGGCCTTCGCCCCAGGGTGAGTCACAGCCCCCTCATGCGCGGGGCCAACGAGCTGGGCATATTTCCAGAGCGCGCCTGAGGTGTAGAGGGTAGCGCGAGGCTGCCACGCAGCGCGGCGCCGCGCGAGCTCCTCCTCGGACACATCGACCGTGAGCGTGCCAGCTTCGGCATCGATGATGATGCGGTCCCCATTGCGCAGAAGCGCGATCGGGCCTCCCACCGCTGCCTCGGGCGTAACGTGACCGATGCAGAAGCCTCGTGTGGCGCCGGAGAAGCGCCCGTCGGTGATCAGCGCGACCTTCTCCCCCATTCCCTGGCCGTAGATCGCAGAGGTGGTGGAGAGCATCTCGCGCATCCCGGGCCCTCCCTTCGGTCCCTCGTAGCGGATGACGATCACGTCTCCCGCCTGGTAAGCGCGGGACTGGACGGCAGCAAAGGCATCCTCCTCGCAGTCGAAGCAAAGGGCGCGACCCTCGAAGCGAAGCGACTTTAGCCCTGCGACCTTCACGATCGCGCCATCTGGGGCGAGGTTGCCAAACAGGCCAACCACGCCGCCCGTGGGCGAGAGCGGGTTCGAGGCAGGGCGGACGACGTCCTGATCCGTTGGGAAGACGACGTCGCGAAGGTTCTCGGCAAGCGTGCGGCCGGTGACGGTGAGGCAATCCCCGTGCAGAAGGCCGGCATCGAAGAGAGTCTTCATGATCACTGGCACGCCGCCGATGCGATGCACATCCGCCGCAACGTAGCGCCCACCTGGCTTGAGGTCGGCGATGTAGGGCGTGCGCTTCATGATCGCGGCGACGTCCTTCAGCGTGAACCTGATGCCAGCCTCGTGCGCAATCGCCGGCAAATGCAGCGCCGCGTTGGTCGATCCGCCCGTGGCGCCGACCACGGTCGCCGCGTTCTCCAACGCCTCGCGGGTGACGATATCGCGCGGGCGGAGATTGCGTCGCAGCGCCTCCACCACGGCTTCTCCGGAGCGCCGCGCGTAGGAGGCCCGCTCAGGGTGCGGCGCCGGCGGCCCGGCCGAGCCTGGAAGCGCAAGCCCCAGCGCCTCGGACACCATCGCCATCGTGTTGGCGGTGAACTGGCCACCGCAGGCTCCAGCACCGGGGCAGGCGACCTGTTCGAGCTCCTCAAGTTCGGCATCCGTGATCCTGCCGGCAGCATGTTGGCCGACCGCCTCAAACACATCGAGCACGGTGACGTCGCGGCCGTGGTAGCGGCCGGGCATGATCGAGCCGCCATACATGAAGACGGACGGCACATTCAGCCTGAGCATCGCCATCATCACGCCTGGCAGGGTCTTGTCGCAGCCAGCAAGGCCAACCAGGGCGTCGTAGCTGTGGCCGCGCACGGTGAGCTCGATCGAATCCGCGATTACTTCGCGCGAGGCGAGCGAAGACTTCATGCCCTGATGCCCCATCGCGATGCCATCGGTGACGGTGATGGTGCAGAACTCGCGCGGCGTAGCACCGGCCTCGTGCACGCCGCGCTTCACCTCCTGCGCCTGGTCGTGGAGCGCGATGTTGCAGGGAGCGGCCTCGTTCCAGCAGGTGGCGACACCGACGAAGGGCCGTGCCATTTCCTCTTTCGAGAGGCCCATCGCGTAGTAATAGCTTCGGTGCGGCGCCCGGCCGGGCCCTTCCGTGGCGTGGCGGCTCGGCAGGCGGCTCTTGTCCCAGGCACCCATGGCGTGATTGCTCCGTCGGCGTTGTCCCCGCACGTGTTTTCTCCCGCTGCCTTGCGCACGACAAGACGGGCGGGCGCTGCCGGTGCGGAGGGCGGAACAGCAGCCGAGGAAAGAACCAGCAAGCCAGCAGCCAAAGGCTGCACTGCCCCTGGCAGCCTCGGCCTGGTTCGCTTATGCTCGAAGCGGAATCACTGGCCGAAGATCATCGCGAGGCCCAGGGCGAGATCTGCAAGACGCGCCTCGTGCGCGAGGGCTGCCTCACCCCAGGTCCCCCGGGCTTCGTGCCCGATCCCGCCTCCTCTTATCCAGGCAATTGGGCAGCGGCCGCCGCAAGCGGCTGCTCAGCCGGCGAGCCGGGCGAGTGCGGCCTCAAGCCGCGCCTTCGCCTCGGCTGCGGCGGCGCGGCGTTCGCGGCTCTCCTCCACCACCTCCTCAGCCGCGCGGGAGATAAAGGCGGGGTTGGCGAGCTTGGCATCGAGCCGCGCGATCTCCTCCGCCTGCCGCGCCACTTCGCGCGCAAGCCGCGCCCGTTCCGCGTCCAGATCGATCACCTCGGCAAGCGGCAGCACGAGGGTGGCTTCGTCCAGCACGGCCTGTGCCGACCCTTTCGGCACTTCCCCCTGCAGAGGCGATACCTCGGACAAACGCGCAAGCCTGAGGATCGGCTCCTTCCAGCGCCCCAGGCGATCAAGACTCGTGCCAGAAGCGTCCTTGAGGAAGAGCGGGATGGTGCGTGCGGGCGGTACGTTCGTCTCGGCGCGTATTGCGCGCACCTCGGAGATGAGCCGCACCACCCAATTCACCTCAGCCTCGGCCGCTGGATCTCGCGGCAGAGAAGCGGCATCGGGCCAGGGCTCGACCATCAATGTCCGTCTCCCCTCGCAGGGCCCAGGGCCGCGATCGGCCTGCAGGTGCCAAACTTCCTCGGTGAGGAAGGGCATCACCGGATGGAGCATGTGAAGGATGACGTCGAGCACGAAGCCAGCGCAGGCTCGGGTCTCTTCGCGGAAAGCGCCCTCCGCAGCAAGGGCGGGCTTGGCAAGCTCGAGATACCAGTCGCAGAATGTTCCCCACACAAACTGATAAAGACTGCCTGCATAAGCGTCGAAGCGGAAGTGTTCAAGCGCCTCGGTCGCCGCGCGAGCGGCTTCGGCGAGAGAGCCGAGAATCCAGCGGTTGAGAGTCGCTTGCGCCGAAGCGGGCGCCCAGCCGGGCGGCGCCACGCAGAGGTTCATGCGGCAGAAGCGTGCCGCGTTCCAGAGCTTGGTGCCGAAGTTCCGGTAGCCCTCGACACGGGCGGTGGAGAGCTTGATATCGCGCCCCTGGGCCGCCATCGCGCATAGGGTGAAGCGCAGCGCGTCCGCGCCATACGTATCGATCAGGTCGAGCGGGTCGATGACATTGCCCTTCGACTTCGACATTTTCTGCCCGCGCTCATCGCGCACCAGCGCATGCACGTAGACGGTGCGGAACGGCACCTCGCCCATGATGTGCAGGCCCATCATCATCATCCGTGCAACCCAGAAGAAGATGATGTCAAAGCCGGTGACCAGCACCTCGCCGGGATAGTAGCGGGCAAGCTCGGGCGTCCTATCGGGCCAGCCCAAGGTGGAAAAGGGCCACAGCGCGGAGGAGAACCACGTATCCAGCACGTCCGGGTCGCGCTCGAGCGCCACCTCGTGCCCATACGCTGCCGCAGCGAGACGTTTCGCCTCCGCCTCGTCATGGGCGACGAAAATCGCCCCATCGGGAGCGTACCAGGCAGGGATCTGATGCCCCCACCAGAGTTGGCGCGAGATGCACCACGGTTCGATGGCGCGCAGCCAAGCGAAGTAAGTGTTCTCCCAATGCCTGGGCACGAAGCGGGTGCGCCCAGACTCTACCGCAGCTATCGCCGGTTCGGCCAAGGTCTTCGCGTCGACAAACCACTGGTCGGTGAGATAGGGCTCGATCACCACACCCGAACGGTCCCCGTGCGGCACCATGTGCGTATGCGGCTCGACCTTCTCGATAAGCCCCTGAGCCTCGAGATCGGCGACGATGCGGCTGCGCGCCTCGAAGCGATCAAGCCCCCGATACGGCTCCGGAACGGGTGGTCCATCGAGCAGCCGAGCATCGCGATCGAGGATGTTGAGCGCCTCGAGTCCGTGGCGTTTGCCCACCTCGAAATCGTTGAAGTCGTGCGCTGGCGTAATCTTCACCGCGCCAGAGCCCTTCGTCGGGTCGGAATATTCATCGGCAATGATCGGGATGCGACGCCCGACAAGCGGCAGGATGGCATAGCGGCCAATCAGGCCTTTCCAGCGCTCATCCTCCGGGTGCACCGCCACCGCCGTATCGCCGAGCATTGTTTCGGGGCGCGTGGTGGCGACAACGATGAACCTCCCCTCCTCACCGTCCACGGGATAGCGAATGTACCAGAGATTGCCCCTTACCTCGCGATTCTCCACCTCGAGGTCGGAGATCGCGGAGTGGAACTTCGGGTCCCAATTGACCAGGCGCTTGGCGCGGTAGATCAGGCCCTCGCGATAGAGGCGGACGAACACTTCGGTCACCGCTCGCGACAGCCCCGAATCCATGGTGAAGCGTTCACGCTGCCAATCGAGCGAGCAGCCCAGCCGCCGCAACTGGCGGGTGATGGTGCCGCCAGACTGTTCCTTCCACCTCCACACCCGTTCGAGGAAGGCCTCGCGCCCCAGCGCCTGGCGCGACGTGCCCTCGGCCGCCAGCATGCGCTCAACCACCATCTGGGTCGCGATTCCGGCATGGTCGGTGCCTGGCACCCACAGCACGTCGTCTCCGCTCATCCGGCGCCAGCGAATCAAGACGTCCTGCAGCGTGTTGTTCAGCGCATGCCCCATGTGCAGCGACCCGGTCACGTTCGGCGGCGGGATGACGATGCAGTAGGGACGGGCTGTGGAGTTCGGATGGGCGCCGAACAGGCCCGAGCGTTCCCAGGCAGCGTAGAGGCGAGGTTCAACCTCGGCGTGCGGAAAGGTTTTGTCGGTCATCGTGCGGTCATCGGGCATCCATTCAGCTTGCGATAGGGAGTTGCACGGGGAATGAGTCAAGGGATGCGGCCGCTTGCCGCGGCAGAGGGTGTTGGCTGGCCAAGTTGTTCGCGGTGTTGAACGCGAGGGCATCACGCTTGGCAGGGGCTGGCGCGCTCGCGATCCTTGCAAAACGGGGCCAGAACAGGCCGCAAGGGAGCGTGGCCCCCGCTTGCGAGCCCAACATCGGCGGTCGCGTCGGCCTGGCCGCTCTGGCCTGACCCTTGGTGGGGGAGAAGGCCCGCCTAGCCGCGGGCGATGCGCTCGAGTTCCGCCTTGACCAGACGCTCGACCAAAGGGGGAAGGTTTTCGTCGAGCCACGTCTTTAACAGCGGCCGAATTTCCTGCCGTATCATCTCCTCGAGGGTAAGGGTCGCGTGCCCGATTGGCGTCTCCGGCTTTGGAGGAATGGGAGAAACAGCGCTCGAACTGGCGGCCCGCAACGCGGCGAAGGAGGCGGCAGCCGCTCCAGCCGCGGAGGCGCTGATCAACCCCTCAGCCGGGGCTTGCGCGGCGAACGACGACAAGGGCGACGTGGCTGCACCCACAGCGTCGCGCCTTGGCGTGCCTGGAGGCGCTTCGCGGGGCTCGTTCGGCGCGGTTGCAGGCTCCTCTGCAACCAGCATCTGCTCGGTCAGCTCCACCACCTCTGCGGTCGCTGCAGGCGCAGCAGGCTGCGGGTCGGCTGCCACCTCATCGTCGAGAATGCGGCGGATCGAGGCGAGAATGTCCTCCATGGACGGGTCAGCATCGCCCGTCGTCTTCGCCTGTCCTCCCGGTTGAGTCTGAGCCGGCGTGCTGCCCGGTACGGTCATCGTGTCGGATCCTTATCTGCTGGAGCGTGGGACCGTCGCATCGGTGCCGATCCAGCGGTCGCGCGTCGCATTGTAATGTTCGAGCGGGTCGTAGATGGTGACGGGCAGGGCCAGATCGCGCGCGGTCAAACGCCCCGCCGTGGCGGCCAAAGCATAGGAGGCGACGACCAAGTCGCGCGTCGCGCGCACCAGCGCCACGCGCGAATCGAGCAATTCCTGCTCCGCGTTCAGAACGTCGAGGGTGGTGCGGCTGCCAACCAGCGCCTCGCGCTGCACGCCCTCGAGAGCAATCTCGTTCGCCCGCACCTGTGCTTGGCGTGCGGTGATCTGGGCCCGGCTAGAGTTCAGCGTTTCCCAAGCACGGCGCGCGGTCTCCACCACCTGGCGGCGCGCATCGAGCACCGCCTCGCGTGCCCTCACCGCCTCCTGTTTCGCCTGACGCACCCGCGCATGCTCCTGCCCGCCCTGAAAAATCGGCACTGAGAGTGCGGCGACGATCTGAGACCCTGTCGCGCGCGTGCGCTCCTGCGCGACGTTGTCGTTACGAAAGGCACTTGCTTCTAAGTTTACGCTGGGTAGAAGCTCGCCGAAAACGACATCGATATTGGCGATCGCCGCCTGCTCGTCGTAATACGCGCGCAAAACCTGAGGGTTGTTCGCTTCGGCGAGGCGCGCTGCCTCGTCAGCCGTCGCGGCGATGGGGCGAATCGCAGGCGGTGCGATCAAGCTGCGCGGCGCTTCGCCGATCACCCGTTCATACAGCGCTCGGCTCGCCTCGAGTTCGCCCTGGGCCGCCAGCCGTTGTGCCCGCGCTCCCTCAAGCCTGGCCTCCGCCTGGGCGACGTCGGTGCGGGTGATCTCACCCACCCGGAAACGGTCTCGCGCGGCCTGCAATTGGCGCTCCAGGACGCGCACGTTGTTCTCAGCCAGCCTCAGCACCTCCTGGTCGCGGATGACGTTGACGTAGGCCGTAATCGCGTCGAACAGCACCTGCTGTTCTACGGCGATCAGGTTCGCGCGCTCGGCCAGCACCTGGTTTTCGGCACGGCGTATCTGGGCCGTGGTTCGCCCCCCACGGTAGAGCGGCTGTACCAGCGTGGCAGAGGCGGAGAATAGGCCACGATCGTCGTCTCGCGACACGCCGCGAACCCTGGACACCCCCTCTGCCGCGCCAGCGCGGCTTTGCACCGTCACTGTCGGGCGCCAGCCGGAAAGGGCCTGAGGAACATTCTCATCGACCGCGCGCAGCCTCGCCCTCGCCGCCTGCAGGGTGGGGTTGTTGGCATAGGCCTGCGCCAGGGCCTGCTGCAGCGTCTGCGCCGAAGCTGGTTCGGCCGCCAGCACCACCGCCAGCCCAACGCGCGCACCAAACCAACCCAACCGCCTCATGACCAACCCCTGCCGGCCACCCTTGCGCACACCCTGCCCGGAGCGCGGGCGGCCCCGTGCCGACCGCCACCAGGCTAGCCCGAAAAGAGTGAACGAAGCGTTCGCCCTCAAAGGCCCTCCTCACCATGGCACGTTGCGGCGCGCTGTGCCACGCCGTTACGCTGCGACCGCGGCCAGCTCAAAATATAAAACGTCGCGGACGGCGAAACTCCGGCAACAGCGGGGTGCCGGCATCGAATAGCTCGAGCCGTGTTGCGACACCGGCGACCTGAACCCACCGCACGGCGCGGCCCAAAACTCCTGGTTGCCCGGTTGTTTCCACCGTTACCAGCCGCCCCCCTTCGGCAAGCTGAGCCAGTACCGCTTCGGGCACGTGCTCCACCCCACCTTCGATCAGGATCACGTCATACGGAGCTTCGGCCGGCCAGCCTTCGGCGACCGGTCCGCCAACGACGTCGACGGTCGCGCCGAGGGCTTCGAGACCAGCGCGCAACGCATCGAGACGCTCCGGTGCCTCCAACGCCACAACATGGCCGACAAGACGCGACATCAGCGCCGCGCCGAAGCCCGCACCGGCAGCGACCACCAACGCACGGTCGCTTGCCCGAGGCTCTGCCGCCTGCACCAGGCGTGCGAGCACCATCGGCGCCATCAGCCAGCGCCCTGCCGCAACCGGCACCTCTGTGTCGAGATAGGCGCGCGCGCGCAAATCAGGCGGCAGGCAGTTCTCCCTCGGCAGGGAGAGCATGGCGCCGATCACGCGCGGATCGACCACCCCGTTCGGCCGAAGCTGCCCCTCCACCATGTTCAGGCGGGCTTGCGCAAAATCCATGCTGGAGTGTTCCGGAAACGACTGGCAGGTTGGGCAGGGCTTATAGGGGCTCGCGGCGCGTCGCGCCAGAAGCCCGGCAGGGTCTCGCGCTACGGCATTGACCGCTTGCACCCTGCCCCCTTATTCGCCTCTGGGGGGCCCGGTGGCAGAGTGGTCATGCAGGGGACTGCAAATCCCCGGACGTCGGTTCGATTCCGGCCCGGGCCTCCACTTCACCCGGGTTCTTGCGATTTCGGCCCGGGCCTCTAGGCGGCGTGGGTTCTTGCAAGGAACGGCCCTCTGCCGTATGTCCTTCCTAGGCATTCCCCGATAGCTCAGCTGGTAGAGCAGCGGACTGTTAATCCGCGTGTCGCAGGTTCGAGCCCTGCTCGGGGAGCCATGGCCACTTGTCCATCGCCACCGTTGAGAGCGCTGGTCCTGCTTCTGGTGCTGGCGGCGCGGCGTCACGCGCAAGGCCTCGGCTCTGGAACACGCCCGTTGCGCGCTGCAGACAGACGAGCCCTCGGGGGTGCGCTGGCAGAACTCCCCGGCCGTTCAGCGCTTGGCTGGTCAGGCAACGCAGCGGTTGCCGCGCTGGCGAGCATCTTCCGCGACGCATCACCAACGGCGTCATCAACCCCAACGCGCGAGGGCGAAGGCGCAAGCCGCTCAGCTCAGCGCCTATGAAGGAGCCAACCACAATGTCTTGGGCTGGCAAGCAAGGGGCGTGGGCGTGCGCGGCAGCCCCCGCGTTCCCGCTGATCGCACAAGCGAGCGCAGCGCGCCGCACCCAGCCCTGCCGCCGCAAGCCTCACTGTGGCATAAACGCCACGTGGGCACGTTTGCCCAGCGCACAAACGTCCTTAGCAGCCCGCAGCACCCGACCACCAAGCCGCAACCATATCGCGACGCAAGGCCTGTCTCAGTGAGGGTCGCATCCGGATTTCGGTCCGAGTTCCAATCATGATCGTCGAGCACGGCTTGGCAAGGCGACACCAGGCATTTTGTTTCTTCACCAGAGCGAAAACCGCCCCCCTTCAAATTTGGCACCTGACCACGCGTGACGCGCCGCCAGATTATTCTCCAGCGCGGCCAGGGACCTTCAGGACAGACCGACCGGCGCTGATCACAATGTCCCTGTGTTCAAGCAGCCTTCGCCAGCTGCATGGCTTTGCCCTCTACCGCCGTGCGTTCGACCAGCGCCTGACTTCGCCTCTGCTTGAACTGAATGAAACGGTAGGCAGCACGCGCAGCGAGGTCGGACAGGGTGCCGCGCGGTGGCAGACCCACAGCCTTCATGATCATGCCAATGCCGCGCTCGATGGTGTAATAGCGATAGTAGGTCATGGCTTTCGCCATGTAGGAGGCGATGGCGATCTTCCGGTCGTATGGCGAATCGGGCGGCATATTGGCGCAGTAGTACGCATAGGCGAGTTCGTCGTCTTCGCTCTCGCCGATGCGCCCGGCCGCAATGCGAATCCGCTCAAATAAGGTGATGTGTTCGCGTGCCAGATAGCGCCGCATGTGATCGTAAAAGAGTTTGAAATGCCGATACTCGTCGGCAGCGATTAAGCCGCAGATCTCGCGCAAGACCGGCTCTTCCGTCCCCTCCTTCAGCGACGTGTAGTAGGACGACGTACCCGTCTCCACCATGCATCGCGCAATGAGCTCTCCGGTTCGGCTGCCGCGAACAGACTCTTTCGCTTCGAGCGGAATCCGGTAGCCTTCGCGGAAGCGGTTGAAGGCGGCCATATAGTCCCAACCGGGATCGGCCAGCATGGCCCAGCGCCCGAGAGCCTCTCCGTGTTGCACCTCTTCCACCGCCCAGTTCCGCGCCGCTTGCTGGAAGTCGGGATCGTCGTGGAAAACGTTGCAGAGATAGGTCGCGTAGTCGTCGCCATTGCGCTCGACCATCGCCGCAGCCTTGACAAGGGGAACGATGGCCGGATCGACCTTGTGCGGGTCGAACGCGTTCCAGGCGACCTGATCGATATGCCAGTGCTTCATGGCTTCGCGATCCGCCCCTGTTTGCAGTGTGCACCTTCGTCTCCTGCCCGGCCAGGTAGAAGCCGAGGCAGGGCACTTCAAGACAACGAAGGCGATTGTGTGCTGCCATCTAGGCGTTGCAGCCTCAACAACCCCTTAAACCCGAGCCTGGAGAACGGAACCGAGCTGTGTTTGGCGAAGCGCATCTTCGCGCACCTCGACCTCGTCTGTTGTCGCGGTACGGCTGTAGACGGCTTCTGCCGCACGCACGCGCTCCTCAATCCACTCCGCCGTTGCTGCCGCGACCGGCACTGCTTCAGTCGCCACCACCGTGCAGCGCTCCGGCGTGATTTCGGCAAATCCGCCGACGACGACGAATTCGTGCACCGTCGTCCCCGCCACCTGAGCGCGCACCAACCCGGCCCGCAGCGACACGATCATCGGCGCATGCCCCGGCAGGGCGCCGATGTCGCCCTCAACTGCCGGAATGATGGCCATGTCTACTCTCTCCGAGAGTAAAAGCTCCTCGGGGCTGACGATTTCGAGGGTGAGCCCTTTGGCCATGGTGGCTTCGGCTCGCGTCAGGCCGCTTCGGCCGCTAGGCGTTCGGCCTTTCTGACAGCATCCTCGATGGTCCCAACCATGTAGAAGGCTGCCTCAGGCAAGTGGTCGTACTCACCCTCGCAGATCGCCTTGAAGCTGCGGATCGTGTCGGGCAGTTCGACGAAGACCCCCGGCTGGCCAGTGAACACTTCTGCAACGTGGAAGGGCTGGCTAAGAAAGCGCTGGATTTTGCGCGCACGCGCCACGATCAGCTTGTCCTCCTCGGAAAGTTCGTCCATGCCGAGGATGGCGATGATGTCTTGCAGCGACTTGTAGGTCTGCAAAAGTCGCTGCACCTCGCGCGCAACCTGGTAGTGCTCTTCCCCGACGATGCGCGGGTCGAGCGCGCGCGAGGTCGAATCGAGAGGGTCGACAGCTGGATAGATGCCGATCTCTGCCAGCGCGCGCGACAGCACCGTGGTCGCGTCAAGGTGGGAGAAGGAGGTGGCGGGGGCAGGGTCGGTCAAGTCGTCTGCCGGCACATAGATCGCCTGCACTGAGGTGATCGAACCCTTCTTGGTGGAGGTGATGCGCTCCTGCAGCGCGCCCATGTCCGTTGCGAGGGTCGGCTGATAGCCCACCGCAGACGGGATGCGGCCCAAGAGCGCCGATACCTCCGAACCAGCCTGGGTGAAGCGAAAGATGTTGTCGATGAAGAGCAGCACGTCCTGCCCTTCCTCGTCGCGGAAATACTCAGCGATGGTGAGGCCCGAGAGGCCAACCCGCATACGCGCACCCGGCGGTTCGTTCATCTGGCCGTAGACGAGAGCGGCTTTCGAGCCGGGACCGTCGAGCTTGATCACACCCGATTCGATCATCTCGTGATACAGATCGTTGCCTTCACGCGTGCGCTCGCCCACGCCGGCAAAGACCGAAAAGCCGCCATGTTTCTTGGCGACGTTGTTGATAAGCTCCATGATCATGACGGTTTTGCCGACACCGGCACCGCCGAATAGCCCGATTTTGCCGCCCTTCAGGTAGGGCGCGAGCAAATCAATCACCTTGATGCCGGTGACGAGGATCTGCGCCTCCGTCGCCTGCTCAACCAACTTCGGCGCGTCGCGGTGAATGGGCAGCCGCTTCGTCGTGGCCACAGGGCCTCGTTCGTCGATCGGCTCGCCAACGACATTGAGAATGCGACCCAGCGTTTCCGGCCCCACGGGAACGGTAATCGGCCCCCCGGTATCAACCACTTCGTTGCCGCGCACGAGACCGTCCGTCGAATCCATCGCAATGGTTCGCACGGTGCTCTCGCCCAGATGTTGCGCAACCTCAAGCACAAGCGTGCGCTCACCGATGCGGGTGTGCAGCGCGCTCAGGATCGTCGGAAGTTCGCCGTCGAACTGCACGTCAACGACGGGGCCGAGCACCTGCGTCACTCTTCCGACCTTGTTCGTTGCCATCGTCGCGCTCCTTTCGATCCGTCCCCACAGGCACCCTAAACGGTCTCGTCATACCGCCTCGGCGCCAGAAATGATCTCGATCAGTTCCTTCGTGATGTTCGCCTGCCGCTGGCGATTATAGGCCAATGTGAGCTTGGCGATCATTTTCCCCGCGTTGCGCGTGGCGTTGTCCATCGCCGCCATACGTGCCCCCTGCTCTCCGGCGGCGCTGTCCAGAAGCGCACGATAGATCTGCACGGAGAGGTTCTCCGGCAACAGGCGGGCGAGGATTTCCTCCTCGGACGGCTCGTACTCATAGATCGCGACCGGACTGGTTGCCGCCGCTTCCTCTGTGGCAGCAGGGATCGCTGCCGGAACGAGCGTCTGCTCTGTTGGAACCTGCGAGATCACGCTCTTAAAGTGGTTGTAGATCAGCGCGCAGACATCGAAAGCGTCCTGGTCGAAAAGCTCGCGCACCTTGCCAGCGATCGCCTGCGCGTCAGAGAAACTGATCCGCGACTTGCCGATGAAGGTCACGCTGTCGACGATAAGTTTGCCATGGTCGCGGCGCAGCAGGTCGCGCGCACGACGCCCGACCGTGATAAGGCGTACCTCCTTGCCCTCTGCAAGCAGCGTGCGAATCCGCGTGCGCGCGAACCGCACCAGGCTTGAGTTGAAGGCGCCGCACAGGCCGCGATCGGCAGCCATCACGATCAGCAGATGCCGATCCGCTCGCCCCGTACCGACGAGCAGCCGCGGTGCGTCGGGACGTCCTGCCACCGAAGCGGCAAGCGAGCCAAGCATGCGCTCCATACGCTCTGCATAGGGACGCGCCGCCTGCGCCTGCGTCTGTGCCCGCTTGAGCTTCGACGCGGCCACCATCTTCATCGCTTGCGTGATCTTGCGCGTCGACTTGACGCTGTTGATCCGCGTGCGGAGCGATTTCAAGCTTGGCATAGCAGGCGCCGCAAACCGGACAGTTAGGAGAAAGTTTTGGCAAAAGCGTCGAGGAAGGCCTTCAACTTCTCCTCGGTCTCCGGCTTGATCTCTTTGTCGGTGCGGATCGCCTCCAGGATCTCCGGCGCCCGCGCGCGCAACTCTGATATCATCAAGCGCTCGAAACGATTGACGTCCGATACCTTAATCGGGTCGAGATAGCCGCGTGTACCAGCGTAGATCGACACCACCTGCTCCTCTACCGGCATCGGTTCGTATTGCGGCTGCTTGAGAAGCTCAGTCAGACGCGCGCCGCGCGCGAGCAGGCGCTGGGTGGCGACATCGAGATCGGAAGCAAATTGCGCGAAGGCGGCCATCTCGCGATACTGCGCAAGCTCGAGCTTGATGCGCCCAGCCACCTGCTTCATCGCCTTGATCTGCGCGGCGGAACCCACTCGACTAACCGAGATGCCGACATTCACCGCCGGGCGTATGCCCTTGTAGAACAAATCCGTCTCGAGGAAGATCTGCCCGTCCGTGATCGAAATGACATTGGTCGGAATGTAGGCCGAGACATCGCCCGCCTGGGTCTCAATCACTGGCAGCGCGGTCAGCGAGCCTGAGCCATTTTCCTTATTCAGCTTGGCTGCGCGCTCAAGCAGGCGGGAGTGGAGGTAGAACACGTCGCCGGGATACGCCTCGCGGCCAGGCGGGCGGCGCAGAAGGAGCGACATCTGGCGATAAGCGACGGCTTGCTTAGAAAGGTCGTCGTAGAAGATTACCGCATGCATGCCGTTATCGCGAAAATACTCGCCCATTGCGCAGCCAGCGTAGGGCGCAAGATACTGCAGCGGAGCCGGTTCGGAGGCAGTCGCCGCGACCACGATCGTGTACTCGAGCGCCCCGTACTCCTCGAGCGTCTTGATCAGCTGTGCCACCGACGAGCGCTTCTGCCCGATCGCGACGTAAATGCAATAAAGCTTTTGGCTCTCGTCACCGCTGGCATTGATCTTGCGCTGGTTGATAATCGTGTCGACGATCACCGCTGTCTTGCCGGTCTGGCGGTCGCCAATGATGAGCTCGCGCTGGCCGCGCCCGATCGGGATCAGCGCGTCGATCGCTTTGATTCCCGTCTGCATCGGTTCATGCACAGAACGGCGCGGCACGATACCCGGCGCCTTCACATCGACGATGCGACGCTCAGTCGCTTGGATCGGCCCTTTGCCATCAATCGGGTTGCCGAGCGGGTCGACGACGCGCCCAAGCAAACCCTTACCGACGGGCACGTCAACAATAGCGCGCGTGCGCTGAACAGTGTCGCCCTCGCGGATCGCCGTGTCATCGCCGAAAATGACGACGCCGACATTGTCCACCTCGAGGTTAAGCGCCATGCCCTTCAAGCCCGAGGCGGGAAACTCGACAAGCTCCCCCGCCATCACGTTGGCGAGGCCATAAACGCGGGCGATACCGTCGCCGACCGACAAAACCTGACCGACCTCGGCGACGTCTGCCTCAGTCTCGAAGTTCTCGATTTGCTGCTTCAGGATCTGCGAAATCTCTGCCGGGCGGATCTCCATCTCAAGCGGCCCCTTTCATGGCATGCGCGAGCCGCTGCAAGCGGCTCTTGATCGAGCTGTCATAAAGGCGGGAGCCGATCTTCACGACGAGGCCCCCGAGAATGGTCGGGTCGAGGCGCTCAACGAGCCGCACGCGGGCATGGCCTGCGCGATTCAAAGCGGCGATGATTTGCGCCCGCTGCGTGTCATCCAGAGGCACTGCGGAGACGACCTCGGCCGTCTCCTCGCCGCGACGCTGCGCATCAAGAGCCCGGTAGGCCGCGATGATACGCTCAAGCAGGGCGGCGCGACGATTTTTGACCACCACGCCGACGAAGTTGCGCACCTCCCGCGGCACAGAAATGTCACACTGCGGGTCGTCGACCGCGGCGAGCACGAGGGCGAGTTGCCGTTCGGCGGGAAGCCGCGGATCTTCAAGCAGCCGACGGAACCAGGGCTTGGTTTCGATCGCGCGCGCAAGTACCGCCAGCCCGTCGAGAATGCGGTCATAAATACCGGCGTCACCCTTTTCGTACGCCTCCCGCGCCAGCGCCATCAGCCCCGCGGCATAGCGCGATGGGATCGCATCCACGGCGGCACGAGCCTCGCGCGCCAACCGCAGGGCTTGCGCGACGTCCTCGACGATCGGATTCGGTTCCGCCACCCGGCCTCAACCCTCAACAGGACACTGCCCGCTCTGCGGACACAACAAAGAGAAAGCCCGGCGGCTGGACCCCGCCACGAGCCCGGCAGCGCCTAACACAGGGTCACCTACCGCGCAACAGGCAGCCCGCACCTTGGTGCACGGCGCACATGCGTCTTATCCGGCGACGCAAGGCCCCGGGGCCGCCGCCAAGCCG
Organism: uncultured Elioraea sp.; assembly: GCA_938010425.1. GTDB lineage: Bacteria > Pseudomonadota > Alphaproteobacteria > Acetobacterales > Acetobacteraceae > Elioraea. The sequence continues at coordinate 58,912 of CALLUO010000027.1, read as the reverse complement.
AGGCGCCGCCGCGTTTATGTCACGCATCATCAGCATCACCCCAACGCTGGCGAGAGGGGGGGAAGAGCGCCACCCTAAGCCGCACAAGCGCCGAGCCCGTCCATCGAAGCCTCGGGTATGGCGCTCGGGCCAAAAACGCAAGACAGAGTTGGCCGGCTCAGGGAAAGCTCCCATGCCGCAAGCTTGTTGGTTTGCCGAAACATGTGACGCTTGCCGCCAGCGCACGGTTCGGCAACCCTGCTGGCGCATGACCCCGGCCTATCTCGACCCGCGCAGCGGGCAGACCTTTCCGCTGGATCAGCCGCGTTGGTGTTCCGACGATGGCCAGCCGCTGCTGCTCACCCCCCTCCGCGGCATCGGTCGCGACGACATCGAGGGCAGAAACCGCTCGCTCTGGCGCTACGCCGCAGCGTTTCCCTTCCCTCCCGGGATGGTTCCGATCAGCCTCGGCGAAGGATGCACGCCGCTGATCGAGACGCGGCTCGACGGGGCACGCGTTTTGGCCAAGCTCGAATGGGTCTCGCCCACCGGCAGTTTCAAGGACCGCGGTGCCTCGGTGATGCTCTCTGGGCTGCGCGCCCAAGGGATCACAGAGGTGCTGGAAGATTCCTCGGGCAATGGCGGGGTCGCGATTGCCGCTTACGCCGCAGCAGGGGGAATGCGGGCGAAAATCCTCGTTCCGGAAGCCACGCCACTTGCCAAAACGGTGGCGATGGAGGCGTTCGGCGCGCTGGTGGAGCGGGTGGCGGGAACGCGGCAAGACTGTGCGGATGAGGCCGTGCGCCAGGCGGCAAACATGTTCTATGCCTCGCACAATTGGCACCCGTTCTTTCTGCAGGGCACCAAAACGATCGCCTACGAACTCTGGGAAGAGCTTGGGTTTCGCGTGCCCCAGGCGGTGGTTGCGCCGTGCGGGGCAGGCTCGATCCTGCTCGGCCTTGACATGGGGTTCAGCGAACTCCTCCGCGCCGGGGCAAGCTCTCGCCTGCCCCGCCTCTTCGCGGTGCAACCAGAGGCCTGCGCACCGATCGCTGCCGCGTTTCACGCTGGCGTCAATCACCCCGTGCCCTGCGAGATCCGCCCAACGATCGCCGAGGGAACCGCGATCTCGCAGCCGCTTAGGCTGCGCGAGGTGTTGGGCGCGGTGCGCGCCTCGCATGGCGGCGTGGTCATGGTCACGGAACAGGAAATAGTCTCTGCTCTGTTCGCCCTCGCCGAGCGGGGGCTGTTCGTCGAACCCACCTGTGCCACGGCTGTCGCCGGCTGGCGCAGGCTGCGCGCCGCTGGCACCTTGGCCGATGACGAGGAAACGGTGCTGGTCTTGACCGGAACCGGCCTGAAGGCTGTGCCACGCATCGCGGAACTGATCGGGCAACGAGCGTGAGCGCCCGTCGCCCAAAGCGTAACGCGGCGCTGATCGACCCACGCGCTCTCTAGCTATCGAAGAACCGTCCACCGCCGCCCAACCGCGAGAGCGCGGCTTTGGTCTCTTTATCGACGAACGTGTCCCTACTTTGGGCGCGGCAGCCGTGCGAAAGCGTGGGGACAGCATAGGCTGGTTGAAGCAACTCCCGCCTCCCCCGCCGTAGTCTGCCCTTCGGCGCACGCTTTCATATCCTGCCCAAGTACGCCAGCCTGATGGCAGCAGCGCCAGACCGGTTCCACGCCATCGAGGCGGAGGATGACCTTGTCCGCGCGGTTTGGCCCCTGGCTACCTCCGCGAAAGCCTATTCCGCTGGGGCCGGAACGGCGCGATGGGCGGCACGGGCACCGTGCACGGTCAACACAGCGGCGGCCAGCACGACACCGCAGGCGACGAACAGGGCCCACGCAAGATCGAGGTCCATCAGCAGGCCCAAGGGTGCAGGTGCCAGCGCCTGGCCGAGCGGCAGCCCAGAGGAGACGAAGCCGAACACCTGACCGGCTGTGCCGGGTGGGGCTGCTTCGCGGACGATCAGGTCGCGCGAGGGCATCACCACGCCTAGGGCGAAGCCAGCCAAGGCCGCCAGCACGATCACGACCGGAGCATCAAGCCGGATAAGGCCAAGTGCGGAAACCAGCGCGCCTGCCGACAGCATCATCACGCTGACGACGGCGACATGCCGCCCCGTCCGGTCGGCGATCCACCCTCCCGCCAGCGTGCCTAGGGTGGAGGCGACGAGCCAGGCTGTCATCGCGGTGGCGGCGGTGGCGATGCTCACCCCGTGCAGCTTCGGCAAAGCCGCGACCATAAAGGTCTGGGCTCCGAACCCACCCATCGTGATCAGCGTCATAAACAGAAACAGGAGCAGGATCGGGCGAGAGAAGAGAAGTTGATGCGCCGGAGGAACAGCACGCCGCGGTTTCGCCTGGCTGCGCAGGCGGCGCGCAAACAAGGCAATCGCGACCACACACGGGATGCCAGCCAGCGCAGCCGCCACCAGCGCCCCGCGCCAGCCCAGCCAAGCTTCGAGCAGGATCATCGCCGGCGGGCCGGCAGCAAAGCCCGCATAGCCTGCTGCCGTGTGCAGAGAGAAGGCCCTCCCCATCCGCTCCTGCCGGATTGAGCCCGAAAGGATTGCGTAATCGCAGGGGTGGATGGTGGCATTGCCGAGCCCAGAGATGGCGGCGGCGAAAATCAGCAGCCACAGCCCATCGGCAAGGGCGAAACCGAGCGTGCCGCCTACCATCAAAGCATTGCCAACCACCAACCAGGGCGCCGCCCCCGTGCGATCTGCCCAAATCCCGATCGGGGTCTGCCCGAAAGCGGTCACAGCGGAGAGTACAGCGAGGGCGGAGCCGAGAGCGGTGTAAGACAGACCAAGCTCCGCCCGCATCATCGGCAGCAACGGCGGCAGCACAAGCTGGTAGAAGTGGGAAAGAAAGTGTGCCGCCGAAATCAGCGCGATCACCGCGCCGTCGCGTCGGCTTGTCCCAATGATCGCCGCCTTGCCTGCCACGCCACCACGCTGCGGGCCGCACCACGCAGGGTCAAGCCCAATCGGGTGCGGCCCTGGGGCGCAAAGAATGCGGGCTCAGAGCTCCTCGTCAAAAACGTCCGTGTCGAAGCCCGTTTCGTGATAGCGGGAGAGCTCCTCTGCCCCTGCTGCCCCTTCCGACGCCTGGGCCTCGCCGCCGAGCCCCAGCATCGAGGCGAGAGCCTGGCCGATCATGAGCCCGCCCAAGACACCGAGAGCGGTTGCCGCTGCGGTGCCGAGAAAGCTTCCGCCGGGCTGCTGGCTAAACAGACCCGGACGCCAGCCAGGAGCGTGCACAGGTGAAGGCGGCTGGCCCTGGGATGTTGTGCCCCCAAACAGGCCGCCCAAGAACCCCCGCGGCTGCTGGGCTTGCTGCAGCTGCCATTCGAGTTCGCGAATACGGTTTGTTGCCTCAGCGAGCGCGTGCTCCCCGAAAAACGCCATCTGAGCAACTCGGTAGCGCGCCTCGGGGTACTGCGCGAACAATTCGGCGAGCAAGCGATCAGCGTCCGGGTCGATCGGATCGTTACGGGCCGACACCGCCCGCTGAACGAAGTCGATAATCAGCCGCCGCTCTTCCTCCGTCATCGCGCCCTCCCTCGCTGCCCAGCCGCAAATGGTGAACGCGAGGTGCCCAATCAAGCGAGTCTGGTGACGCGGCGGCTCGCATCCTTGCGAGGCAGCGTGCCGCGTGCATCTCTCGTTCCATGGCCAGTGTGCTTCGCCGTCTGATTTCCCCCCCTCCTGTGGTTGCCGTCGTCCCGCTCACGGGCCTGATCGCGCCGCGCGCTGGCTTGGGGCGGATAACCCTCAGTGTGGAAACCGTTGGGCCGGTGCTGTCCCGCGCCTTCCGCCTGCGCCGCCTCGCCGAGGTCGCGCTCATCATCAACTCGCCGGGCGGATCGGCAACCCAGTCCGACCTCATCGCTCAGCGGGTGCGCCAGCATGCGGAGGAGCATGGGGTGAAGGTGACCGCCTTCGTTGAGGATGTGGCGGCCTCGGGCGGGTATTGGCTCGCCTGCGCCGCCGACGAGATCCTCTGTCGCGAAACCTCTCTTCTCGGCTCGATTGGGGTCATCTCTTCTTCGTTCGGCTTCGCCCGACTGCTGGGCCGGATCGGTGTCGAGAGACGGCTCTACACGGCGGGGGAGCGCAAGTCGTTGCTCGATCCGTTTCTGCCCGCGCGCGAGGATGACATTGCGCGGCTAAAGGCGATCCAGGCCGAGCTACACGAGCGGTTCAAGGCTTGGGTGCGGCAGCGGCGCAGTGGCCTGCTGCGGGGCGAGGAGGCTGTGCTCTTTTCCGGCGAGGTGTGGACGGGAGGGAGGGCGGTGGCGCTCGGGCTGGCGGATGGGATCGGTGAGGTGCGCGCGACGATGCGCGCCCGCCACGGCGGTGAGGTGCGGTTCGCCGTGTTCAGGACCGGTCGCAGGCCTTGGTGGACGCGGCTCTTGCCAAGCCCTGAAGCCTTGGTCGAGGCGGCGACAATGGTGGTCGAGGAACGGGCAGCCTATGCGCGGTTTGGGCTCTAAGCGGGGTGCGGTTCACCCGGGCGGCCGGATCGCTTAGAACGGGTGCAGCATGCATCAAAAGGATCGGCGCGCATGATCCGGATCCTCCTCCTCGGCCTCGTGCTCGCTGGCGTGTGGTACCTCTACCGAATGGTCACAAAGCAGACTGGAGCCGGCCCCTCTGCCGGCGATCGGTTTCAGGCAGCGCAAGAGGCAAACAGCGGCCCTGAGACAACAGCTGAGGTCGCGGCAGAGGAGGCCAACCAAGGGGAGGATATGCAGGAATGCCCAGTCTGCAGGGCCTACCTTCCCGCCTCGGCGACCGAGGGCTGCGGGCGCCCGGATTGCCCGATCCCAGCCCTCGCCGCAGCCCGGGAAACCGAACCGCGCGGCGGAAGCGCGGCATAAGCTGCCCTAGGCGCGCCGTCATTCCCTGCGCATGGACTTTCGACCGCTAGGCCAGTCCGCGATGAGCCGTCCCATCCGCCCAACCCCGCGCTCGTTCCAAGAGGTCATTCTGCGCCTGCATGCGTTCTGGGCTGAGCAAGGCTGCGTTATTCTGCAGCCATACGACCTTGAGATGGGCGCAGGCACTTTTCACCCTGCCACCAGCTTGCGCGCGCTTGGCCCCGCCGCCTGGAACGCCGCCTATGTTCAGCCCTGCCGTCGCCCCGCCGATGGGCGTTATGGCGAGAATCCGAACAGGCTGCAGCACTACTATCAGTACCAAGTTCTTCTAAAGCCAGCCCCGGCAGACCCCCAAGGCGTGCTGCTCGACTGTTATCGCGACCTCGGCCTCGACCCTCTTCTGCACGATTTCCGCTTCGTCGAGGACGACTGGGAGAGCCCCACCTTGGGGGCTTGGGGCCTCGGGTGGGAAGTGTGGTGCGACGGGATGGAGATCACGCAATTCACCTACTTCCAGCAAGTGGGTGGCATCGCCTGCGAGGTACCGTCAGTTGAACTGACGCTCGGGCTGGAGCGGCTCGCCATGTACATCCTTGGCGTGGAAAACGTCTTCGATCTGCCGTTCAACAACCCTGACTCAGTCGCCCCGCTCTCTTACGGCGATGTGTTTTTACGCGCCGAACGCGAGTTCTCCGCGTACAACTTCGAGCACGCCGACACGACGATACTCTTGCGCCAGTTCGAAGATGCCGAACGGGAATGCCGTGCCCTGCTTGCACAGGGGTTGGCTCTGCCCGCCTACGACCAGTGCATCATGGCCTCGCACCGTTTCAACCTGCTCGATGCGCGGGGCGTGATGAGCGTGGCGGAACGCGCCGCCTTTATCGCGCGCGTGCGGGCCTTGGCGAAGGCCTGCTGCGAGGCCTGGCTCGCGGGCGACTGTGCCGAGGCCCGGCCCGCTCTCACCGCCGGGTGAGGAGCCATGCCGGAACTGCTGCTTGAACTCTTTTCGGAGGAGATCCCCGCCCGCATGCAGGCGCGGGCGGCGGCGGACCTGGCGCGGCTTATGTGCACCGCGCTCGCCCCGCTCTCGCCTTCGAACGTTCGCACCTTCTATGGGCCAAGGCGCCTGACGCTCGCGGCTGAGGTCGCGGCGGCCACGCCAGAGGAACGCACGGTAGAGCGCGGGCCGCGTGCGGGTTCGCCGGACGCGGCACTCGCTGGCTTTTTGCGCAAGCACGGTGCAAGCCGCGACGCGGTACGGGAGGAAGGAGGCTATCTTGTCCTCGACCGCACCATCCCCTCCATTCCCGCAGCAGCGGTGGTGGCGCGCGAACTGCCGCCGCTTCTCCGACGCTTTCCCTGGCCGAAATCGATGCGCTGGTCGTCCCGTTCGGCCTTCACCTGGGTTCGTCCCCTGCGGCGCATCCTCTGCGTGCTCGATGGTGCGGTCGTGCCCTTCAGCCTCGCCGAGGGCGAGGACGATGGACATGGGTTGCGCGCCGGAAACGAAACGGAGGGGCACCGTTTCCTCGCACCCGGCGCCTTCGCCGTCGGCAGCTTCGCCGACTACCGGGCCGAACTTGCCGCCCGTCACGTCATCCTTGATCCGACGGAGCGTGAGGCGCTGATCCGGCGGGATGCCGCGCGGCTCGCCGAGGCGGAAGGTTTCTCTGTGGTCGAAGACCCGGGTCTGATTTCCGAGATCTCAGGCCTCACTGAATGGCCGGTGGCGCTGATCGGGCGGATCGACGAGGCGTTCATGGACCTGCCGCCTGAGGTGCTGCGCACCTCAATGCGAGTCAATCAGCGCTATCTCGCGCTGCGGCGCCCAGACGGTTCGGCCGCACCGCGATTCATCGTCGTCGCCAACCTCGCCGCCGCCGACGGCGGTGCCGCGATCATTGCCGGCAATGAACGGGTGCTGCGCGCGCGGCTTGCGGATGCGCGCTTCTTCTGGAACGAGGACCTGAAGCGTCCGCTCGAGACCCTGTTGCCGAAGCTGGCCGAGGTGACGTTCCACGCCGCACTCGGCTCGCAGCGCGACCGAGTGGACCGGCTAGTGCGCCTCTGCGGCGAGATTGCCCCGCTCGTTGGCGCAGACCGCACCAAGGCCGAGCGCGCGGCTCTGCTCTGCAAAGCCGATCTGGTCTCCGGCATGGTCGGCGAGTTTCCCGACCTGCAGGGAGTGATGGGCCGCTACTACGCTCTCGCCCACGGTGAGGACGCTGAGGTAGCAAACGCGATTCGCGACCACTATGCGCCACGCGGGGCAGAGGACGAGGTGCCGGCGGAACCCGTCGCGATCACGCTCGCGCTTGCTGATCGCATTGACCAGCTTGTCAGCTTCTTCGCCATCGGCGAGAGGCCAACCGGCTCTGGCGACCCTTACGCGCTGCGCCGCGCTGCGCTTGGCATCGTGCGGATCGTACGCGACAATCGCCTGCGGCTCGACCTCAGCCAATTCGTTTCGCCTGACGTGCGAGACTTTATCGCCGAACGGCTTCGTGTGCAGCTGCGTACCGAGGGCAAGCGGCACGACATCGTCGCCGCCGTGGTGGGGCGCGGGGTGGACGGCGACCTGATGCGCGTGCTGTCGCTCGCTGAGGCGCTGGAAACCTTCCTCGCGACGGAGGATGGGGCGAATCTCCGCACTGCATATGCGCGAGCGGTGAACATCCTCCGCATCGAGGAGCGCAAGGACGGCCGCAGCTACGACGACCCGCTCGACGCATCGCTCCTTTCCGCCAAGGAGGAGCAGGCTCTCTCTGCTTCGCTCGATGCGCTTGAGCCTGTACTAGCGCGCGATCTTGCCGAGGAACGATTTGCTGAAGCGATGGCTACGCTTGCCGCGCTTAGGGCCCCCCTCGACGCCTTTTTCGAGCGGGTGACGGTGAATGAGCAGAATGCGGCGTTGCGCGCCAATCGGCTACGGCTTCTCTCCCGCGTGCGTCGCGCGATGGCGCAGGTGGCGGACTTCTCCAAACTAGAAGGATGACCATGATGGATAGCGTCACAACGGCGAAGTGGGTCTACGCGTTCGGCGCTGGACGCAACGAGGGGCGGGCCGAGATGCGCGACCTGCTTGGCGGTAAGGGCGCGAATCTCGCTGAAATGGCCGCGATCGGCCTGCCGGTTCCGCCCGGTTTCACCATCACCACCGAGGTCTGCACGGAATTCTATCGCAACAACCGCCGCTTTCCCAAGGGGCTTGAGGAGCAAGTCGAGGCAGCTTTGCGCGGCATCGAGGAGGCCGTGGGGCTCAGGTTCGGCGATCCTGAACGACCGTTGCTTGTCTCCGTCCGCTCAGGTGCGCGCGTCTCCATGCCCGGGATGATGGATACGGTTCTCAATCTCGGCCTGAACGACGAGACGGTCGAGGGGCTTGCGCGGATGAGTGGCGATGATCGTTTTGCCTGGGATTCCTACCGCCGCTTCATCCAGATGTTCGGCAGCGTTGTGCTCGGGGTGGACCATCACCGGTTCGAAGAGATCATCGACGAAGTGAAGCACGACCGCCGCGTCACAGCGGATACCGCTCTCACGGCAGATGATTGGCGCCGAGTCGTCGCGGGCTACAAGGCGATTGTCAAGGACGCAACGGGCGAACCTTTTCCGCAGGACCCGCGCGCGCAGCTCTGGGCCGCGATCGGCGCCGTGTTCGGCTCCTGGATGAACACGCGCGCCATCACTTACCGCCGCCTGCACGACATTCCCTCGGATTGGGGCACAGCGGTAAACGTTCAGGCCATGGTGTTCGGCAACATGGGCGATGACTGCGCCACCGGCGTGTGCTTCACGCGCGATCCGGCAACGGGCGAGAACATACTCTACGGGGAATATCTCGTTAACGCACAAGGGGAGGATGTGGTAGCCGGCATCCGCACGCCGCAACCCCTGTCGCGTGCCGCCGCTAAGCCGGGCGAGGTGGCGATGGAAGAGGCGATGCCCGAAGTCTACGCTGAACTGTTGCGCGTGCGCGAGCTGCTAGAACGGCACTACCGCGACATGCAGGACATCGAGTTCACCGTGCAGCGCAGGACGCTCTACATGCTGCAGACGAGAAACGGCAAGCGTACGGCAGCGGCAGGGCTGAAGATCGCGGTCGACATGGCGAATGAGGGGCTGATCACGCGCGCTGAAGCCATTCAGCGCGTCAACCCTCAGGGGCTTGATCAGCTGCTGCACCCGACACTCGACCCGTCATCGAAACGGACTATCCTCGGCAAGGGCCTTCCTGCCTCTCCCGGTGCCGCCTCGGGGGCGGTTGTGTTCTCTGCCGACGAAGCAGAGGCGCGGTCGCAAAAGGGCGAAAGCGTGATCTTGGTGCGGATCGAGACGAGCCCCGAGGACATCCACGGCATGCACGCGGCGAAGGGCATCGTCACCACACGCGGCGGCATGACCAGCCACGCGGCGGTGGTCGCGCGAGGCATGGGTAGACCCTGCGTGGTGGGCGCTGGGGGGCTCGTCGTCGACTACGCGGCGCAAACCCTCTCAGGGGGCGGGCAGGTGGTGCGCGCTGGCGAAACGATCACCATCGACGGGGCGTCGGGCGAGGTGTTTCTCGGCGCGGTGCCCATGATCGAGCCAAAACTCTCTGGCGACTTCGCCACCCTTATGGCCTGGGCTGACGAGGTGCGCACGATGAAGGTGCGCACCAATGCCGAGACCCCGTCTGATGCCGAAGCCGCCAGGCGCTTCGGTGCCGAAGGCATCGGGCTTTGCCGCACTGAGCACATGTTCTTCGATCCCGAGCGCATCCTCGCTGTACGCGAGTTGATTATGAGCTCTGACGAGGCGGGGCGCCGCCGCGCCATCGCGCGCCTGCTGCCGTTCCAGCGCAAGGATTTCGCCGACCTGTTCCGGATCATGGCGGGGCTTCCCGTCACCATCCGCCTGCTCGACCCGCCCTTGCACGAGTTCCTGCCGCATGGCGAGCAAGAGCTTGCCGAAGTTGCCGAAGCGCTGGGCGTCGATCTATCGGCGGTGCGGCAACGATTGATCGAGCTCTCCGAATCGAACCCGATGCTCGGGCACCGCGGCTGCCGCCTCGGCATCTCCTATCCTGAAATCTACGAGATGCAGGCGCGCGCGATCTTCGAGGCGGCCCTCGACATCGCGCAGGAAACGGGAGCCGCACCAATCCCCGAAATCATGATTCCCCTCGTGGGGCTGAAAAAAGAGCTCGAGATTACGCGCGCTCTCGTCGAGGCGATGGCTGAGGCCGTGTTCGCCGAACGGGGGCAGCGCCTCGACTACAGCGTTGGCACGATGATCGAGCTTCCCCGCGCGGCTCTGATCGCCGACAGAATCGCCGAGGTGGCCGACTTCTTCTCCTTCGGTACCAACGACCTCACCCAGACCGTGTTCGGGCTGTCGCGCGATGATGCCGGCAAGTTCCTGCCGCTCTATGTCGAGAAGGGCATCCTGCCGAAGGATCCGTTCGTCACCCTCGACGTCGAGGGGGTGGGCGAGATGGTGCGGATCGCGGTGGAGAAGGGACGCCGCACGAAACCTGGGCTCAAGCTCGGCATCTGCGGCGAGCACGGTGGCGATCCGGCCTCTATCGCCTTTTGCCAGCGGGTGGGGCTCGATTACGTCTCTTGTTCCCCTTACCGCGTTCCGGTCGCGCGGCTGGCTGCGGCCCAGGCGGCGCTGGGCGCGGGCGGGGTCGATCGGACGGCCTAAATACGGCGGCGGAGGTGGCACACACCGGCCGCCGTTGCCGCACCGCACAATCACAGCCAGCGCCGCACGCGACGGAGATAGGCGCGATAGGGATCGCCGAAGCGGGCGGCGAGATAGGGTTCTTCGCGCGCGATCACGAGCCGATCAAGCAGGAAGGCGAAGAGCGGGGTGAGCAGAAGCAGCCAGGCACTCGCCACCATCATGCCCAGCCCGGCGAAGAGCAAGACGAGGCCGAGATACATCGGGTTGCGCGTGAAGGCGTAAGGGCCCGTAGCGACGAAGCGTCGCGCTGGGCGGAAGGTGGGGATCTCAGTTCCGGCACGATGGAAAACCCAGGCTGCCCAGCCGGCGAGCAGGGCAGCGACCAGGACGAGCATACCCCCGAGCCCGTAGCGTATCGCACCGGGCCACGCACCATGCGTAAGGGGAACGACCCAGTCGAGCAGGAGCCCCGCGCCCAGGATGACAGGAAAGAGCACAGGAGGATGGATCCGCACCGGTGGCGGCGTGTCATCGACCGCCAGCCCCTGCCCTCGCGCGTGGCCAATGCGATCGGCCTGGTTGGCCGCCACCTCCCCCTCCGCCTCGCGCCTCTCCATCACGGGGTGCTGTCCGCCGGCAGCGAGAGCCAGGCCGGAATTTCCGGAACAAGCACGGCCTCGCCGCAGCGCAACACCCCAGGACAGGCCAAGGCCTCAAGGCGAAGGATGGCGAGAGCGCGATCACCGCGCCCGGACCGAATTGTTCCGACCTCCACCCCCTCGCGCAGGACCGGCGTACCAGGCGTAGGCAACGGCCCCTCGATCCGCACTGGGACCAGTCGCCTCTTCACCAAACCGCGATACTTGGTGCGTGCCGTGAGCTCCTGGCCCATCCAGCAGCCCTTGCTCCAGGAGATTCCGTTCAGTTCGTCGAAGCCCGCCTCCAGCAGCACCGTCTTGCCGCTTTCGAGATCCTTCGATCCGTCAGGAAGCCCAAGCGCGAGCCGATGCCGATCGTAGTCCTCCGCCGTCGCGTCCGGCCGGATTGCCCCTGGAGACGCGAGACAACGCCAGCCGGCTTCGGGCAGGCGAGGGTCGCGCACGACGAGGACACCCGGTTGTTCCGCCGGCTCGCCCCCACCCCAGGCGGCGAACACCGTCCAGTGGTCGGTCTCGTCGTCGATCGCCACTTTTGCCCGCAGCCGATATCGCGTCAGATGGGAGACAAGCCAGGAGGCTTGAGCGCGTTCGCAATCGAGCAAGATGCGCTCTCCCTCTTCGATCAGGAAGAAATCAGCAAGCCATTTGCCTTGCGGAGTCAGCAGCGCGGCCCAAAGGGCGCGCGAATCCTGACCAAGCCGTGCGACGTCGTTCGAAACGAGGCCCTGCAGGAAGGATCGGGCATCTGGCCCGGAGACGGACAGGACCCCGCGGTCGGCAAGCGGAGCGATTGGCATACCCAAGAGGTGGCTTGCTGGGCCTTCTCGCGCAATCCCGTGGCAGCTGTGCTAGAGGCCTTAGCATGAGCCGGATCCTTTTCGTGACCGCGACCCGGATCGGCGATGCTGTGCTATCGACGGGCCTCATCGACCATCTGCTGCGCACCCAAGGCGAGGTGCGGATCACGGTCGCTTGCGGTCCTGCCGCTGCCGGCCTGTTCGCACACATGCCGGGGCTTGAGCGGGTCATCATTTTGCGCAAGCGCCGCTTGGCCGCGCATTGGTTCGGTCTCTGGCGGCAGGTGGTCGGCACACGCTGGGACCTGGTGGTTGACCTGCGCGGTTCGATCCTCGCCTGGTGTCTTTGGGCGCGACGGCGCGCCGTGATGGGGCGGCGCCGGGCGGGTGTGCCGCGCCTTGCTCAGATTGGGGCCGTGTTGGGCCTCGATCCGCCACCGACTCCGGTCGTCTGGACGTCAGCGCAGGATCGAGCCAGGGCCAGTGTGCTGATTCCGCCTGGCAAACCTGTCATTGGTCTCGGGCCCACCGCAAACTGGCGCGGCAAGGTGTGGCCGCCCGAACGATTCGTTGCGCTGTTCAACCGGCTCTCCAGTGCTGATGGGCCCCTACCGGGATCACGCGCGGCCGTGTTTGCCGGGCCGGGCGAAGCCGAGGCCCTGCTCGCCCGACCAGTCCTCGCCGCCCTGCCGGTCGGCCGCACGATCGACCTCGTCGGTCGGCTTAGCCTGAGCGAGGCTGCCGCCTGTCTGGCGCGCTGCGCGCTGTTTGTCGGTAACGATTCCGGGCTGATGCATCTTGCCGCCGCCGCCGGCGCTCCGACACTTGGCCTGTTCGGGCCCTCGCCGGTGGCGGAATATGCGCCGATCGGCCCCTTCACCGCAGTCGCCCAGACCAAGGTGCCCATGGCCGAGCTTGTCTCCGCCCCTGGCTTCGACCACCGCACCTCTGGCAGTCTCATGGGCTCGCTTGCGGTGGAAGATGCGTTCGCGGCGGCAACGGCTTTGCTCGACCGGGCCCGGCCAGCCATGGCACTGACATGAGCCGGCCACGCCTGTCTGCCCTGGTGGTGGCGCGCAACGAGGAGGCCCGGCTGGCCCACTGCCTGGAGGGCCTGACTTTCGCCGACGAGATCGTCGTCGTGCTTGACCGTAGCACCGACCGTTCGGCGGAGATTGCACGCAGCTTCGGCGCGCGTATTCTCGAGGGGGCCTGGGAGATCGAGGGGGAGCGTCGCAACGCCGGGCTTACCGCCTGCCAGGGCGAGTGGATCCTTGAAATTGATGCGGACGAGCGCGTCTCGCCAGGGCTGGCTGCGGAAATCCGCCGCGTGATCGAAACCTCGCCCTACGCCTGGCACGAGATCCCGGTCAATAACTTCATCGGCTCTCGCCTGGTGCGGTACGGGTGGGGCGGCAGTTTCGGCACCTCGGCAGTACCGCGTCTGTCGCGCAAAGGCGCCAAGCGCTGGGGCCTGCAGCGCGTGCATCCCTCGCTCGCCTGGACCGGCAGCAAGGGGCCTCGTCTGACCCAGGCGATCCATCACCACGTGGACCGTGACATCTCCGATATGCTGCGACGGCTTGACCGCTACTCTTCTGCCCGCGCAGCCGACCTTCTCGCCGCAGGCGAGATCGGCACGCTCGGGGCAAATCTGCGCCGCTTCGTCTCCCGCTTCCTCAAATGTTACGTCTTACGCGGTGGGTGGCGCGAGGGCGGATGGGGTGTGTTGATCGCGCTGTGCGCCGGTCTCTATCCCTTGCTTGCCCACCTCAAGGCTCGACTCGAACCGGAACGGCACCGCCCCTCCATCGAGCCGCAGGCTGCCATGCCGCAGGGCAATATTCCGCTGACCGGACCATCCTCCGTCTCGGCTTCGCGGGCTTGATGACGGCTCAGAGGACGACTGCGGTCGCGGCGGAGCCTGCTGCCACCGCGCCTTCCGGGCGAGCCCTCGCTTGGGCAGAACGCGCGTTCGGCTGGACCGCCGCGGCACTCCCCCTGCTCCTTATTTACGGACGGGGCTTCGGAGACGTCTATCTCTCGGCGGTTGCAATCGCCTTCCTCGCGGCGCTTGCCGCGCGTCGCGACGCCACCCCGCTTCGCGCCATCCATGCCTGGCCAGGTCTTATCGCTTGGGCCTGGCTCGTGACCACCACTGCGCTCACGGGCGATTTTGAGCGGGTCGGCGTTGCGCTCGCGTGGGGCCGGGTCCCCGTAGCAGTCGCGGCCCTGGGCTCTTGGGTGCTCGCCTCGGGTCGCTTCCGCCGCCCGCTGCTTGCCGCCTGCAGCATCGCCGCAGGCTGGATCGCCTTCGAGGTCTGGCTTCAGGCCTTGACCGGGCGAAGCCTCTCCGGCTTTCCGCGCGCGGTCGGCGGCGAGCATACGGGCCCGTTCCGCCGTCCGCGCGCGGGTGCCTATCTCGTGCGCATCGCTTGGCCCCCTCTCGCTGCCGCCTCGGGGCGGCTCGTGCAGCGCGGGCCGTCCGGCATCGGGGCAGCCAGTCTGCTGATCGCCCTTTTCATGGCCACCATCTTCGTGGTCGGCCAGCGTATGCCGCTTGTGCATGCCACCCTTGGCGTCGTTCTGCTCGCCTTGGGCCTACGCGGGATTCGCGTCCCCGCTTTGGTCGGCATCCTCGCCGTGGTCGCCATCGCCATGGCAGCGGCGAGTGCGTTCCCCACCGCCTTCGCCCGCCAAGTGACACAATTCGTCGAGATTATGGCGAGCTTCCCCGACAGTCATTACGGGCAGATCCTGCGCCGTGCCCTGGCACTGGCCGAAGCCAGCCCCTGGACCGGCTGGGGAGCAGATGCGTTTCGCACCTTCTGCTCTGATCCGCGCTTCTTCGTCGGCTGGGGAGGAACAGGCGACGGCGGCGGGGCGGCGATGTGTGTGCCACATGCGCACAACCCATATCTCGATATGCTGGTGAATGCGGGCTTGCCAGGCCTTGCCCTGTTCGTGCTCGCCGCTTTTGGCTGGCTCCTAAGCGCGGGGCGAGGCTTAATCCTGCGACCTTGCCCCCTCCGCCTCGGTCTTTTCATTTCCGTTCTTCTGCCCCTGTGGCCCTTCGGCTCGATGCACGCCTTCACTTCCCAGCCCACTTCGACGCTCTGGGCGCTCATGACGGGCTGGGCGATAGCCGAAGCGACGGCGGCGCGCCGGACAGCGCCAGCGCAGGGACACGCGTGACCCGACTGGCGATGGTCATGGCCGGGGCGGCCGTGGGCGGGGCGGAAACGTTCTATGTCCGCATCGTCTCTGCTCTCGCGGCCGCGGGCGAAGAGGTGCTGGCGGTGATCCGGCGCCATCCTGCCCGAGCCCAGGCCTTGCGCGCAGCCGGCCTCGCGCCGGTGGAACTCGCTTTTGGCGGGCCTTTCGATTGTCTGACCCGGCCGCGCCTGGCGCGCTTTCTGCAAGGCTTTTCGCCGCAGGTGGTGATGAGCTGGATGAACCGCGCTGCCCGCTTCACCCCGACAGGGCCTTGGGTCCGGGTCGGTCGTCTTGGCGGATATTACGATCTCGCCTACTGGCGCGGTTTCGACCACCTTGTGGCGAATACGCGCGGCCTCGTCTCCTGGATCACTGGACAAGGCTGGCCGGCGGAAAAGGTTCACTACCTGCCGAACTTCGTTCCCGACTTTGCTGGTGCGGAGCCCGTGCCGCGCGGAGAGCTCGGCGTGCCGGCGGAAGCGCTTTTGGTCCTCGCCATGGGCAGGCTGCACCGAGCCAAGGGCTTCGACACGCTGATCGCCGCACTCGCCTTGCTCCCCCGCACTGTCGCGGTGATCGCCGGAGAGGGGCCGGAACGTTCTGCCCTGGAGAGACTTGCGCGGTTGAGCGGCGTCGCTGATCGCGTCCGCTTCCTCGGCTGGCGGAACGACCAAGCGAGCCTTCTCGCCGCCGCCGACTTGTTCGTCTGCCCCTCGCGCCAGGAGCCGCTTGGCAATGTCGTGCTCGAGGCTTGGTCGGCCCGCCGGCCTGTCATCGCCTGCCGTGCAGCGGGACCGGAGGAGCTGATCGCGCACGAGGTGACGGGACTTCTCGTGCCGATCGACGACCCGCCTGCGCTTGCTGAAGCCATCCGCCGCGTGCGCGAAGATCGCACCTTGGCCCATGCGCTTGCCCAGGCTGGCCGCGCTGCCTGGGCGAGCGGCTTTGCGCCTGCTCCTGTGCTGGCGCGCTGGCAGTCGTTGCTTGGCGAGCTTTCGCAGCGCTGATGTGCGGCATCGCTGGCCTTGCTCGCGCTCCTGGCGCAGCTCTGCCGCCCGATCTCGCAACGAAGCTTGACGCCGCCCTGGCGCACCGCGGGCCCGACGGGTCGGGACGGCACGCGGAGGGCACCGTGCTCCTCGTGCATCGCAGGCTCGCCATCATTGACATAGCGGGCGGCGCCCAGCCGCTTGCGGCGCCCGACGGCACGACGTTGATCGCGAATGGAGAGTTTTACTCCTACCGCGAGTTGCGTCGTGACCTGCTCGCCCATGTTCGGTTCGCAACCGAGAGCGATTGCGAGGTGCCGCTACACCTCTACCGCCAGGAGGGGATAGGCTTCGTCGACCGGCTGCGCGGGATGTGGGCGATTGCTCTGCATGATCCGCGGTCAGGCCAGCTTCTCCTCTCGCGCGACCCGTTCGGCATCAAGCCACTCTATGTTGCCGACACCCGGTTCGGCCTTGCCTTCGCCTCGGAACCACGGGCTCTGATCGCAGCCGGGCTTATTGCGCCCGAGGTTGAGCCCCGCGCGCGTGATGAGCTTTTGGAACTTCAGTTCACCACTGGGCGTGGCACCGTCTTCCGCGGCATCGAGCGCGTGTTGCCCGGCGAGACGCTGGTCATCGCCGCCGGTCGCGTGGTCGAGCGGTATGGCCGGTCGGCTCTGCCGGAGGGCGGTCCGGAGACGATCGGCGAGGAAGAGGCGCTTGCCCGCCTTGACCGCGCTCTTGAGGAGAGTGTTGGCCTCCATCAGCGCAGCGACGTGCCCTACGGCCTGTTCCTCTCGGGCGGAATCGACAGCGCGGCCGTTCTCGCCCTCATGCAGCGAATGTCGGAGCGCCCCGTACTTGCGTTTACCGCCGGCTTCGACGATCCGTCCTCTGCCGACGAGAGGGTGGCGGCGCAGGCGGTGGCGCGCGCAGCCGGAGCCGCGCACGAGGAAATCACCGTTACCGAAACCGACTTTATCCGCCACTTGCCGGCCATCGTGGGTGCGATGGACGATCCGGCTGCTGATTACGCCATCATCCCCACCTGGTTGCTTGCTCGGCGCGCCCGGGCTGACGTGACGGTGGTGCTGAGCGGCGAGGGCGGAGACGAACTCTTCGCGGGCTATGGCCGATACCGCGCCGCGATGCGCCCCTGGTGGCTGGGCGGGCGGGCGATGCGCACGCGTGGCATTCTAGAGCGGCTTCGCCTACGCCGTTCTCCGCCACAGTTTTGGCGAACCGGACTTGCTGCGTCGCTTGAGCGGGCGTTGCGTCCTGGACGAACACGGTTGATGGCAGCACAGGCCGCCGACATTGCGGAGTGGCTGCCGAACGACCTGCTGGTGAAGCTCGATCGCTGCCTGATGGCGCACGGAATAGAGGGCCGCACGCCATTGCTCGACCCAGCCGTGGTCGCGGCTTCGTTCCGCCTGCCTGATCGGCTGAAAGTGCGCGGCAGGCTGGGCAAGTGGCTCCTGCGCGCCTGGCTGGAGCGGCACTTCCCCGCGGCACGGCCCTTCGCTCCGAAACAAGGGTTTACCGTCCCTGTTGCCGCCTGGATCGCGCACTCCGGCTCACAGCTTGGCGCGCTCGTCGCCGCCGATGAGGCGATCACGGAGGTCTGCTCGCCCGAGCGTGTGCGCGCCCTGTTCGAGGCGGGCGGCAAACACACGGGTTTCGCCGCCTGGACGCTCCTCTTCTACGCCCTCTGGCATCGCGTGCACATTCGCGGCATCGACCCGAGCGGAGACGTGTTTGAGGTTCTCGCCGCAAAAGCGTGAAACAGACCGAAGGGGGCACAGATGGCGAACACGCCATTCGATCTGATGATCCGAGGCGGAACCGTCGTACTTCCGTGGGGAACGGACGCGCTTGACATCGGCGTGCGGGACGGACGGATCGCAGCCCTCGGCATGCTCTCGCGCGCCGAGGCAGCGGAGACGATCGACGCGCGCGGCCTCATCGTGCTGCCGGGGCTGATCGATGCGCACGTGCACCTGCGCGAGCCCGGCGCGGACGAGGTGGAAACGATCGCGACGGGAACGAAGGCTGCTGCTTTGGGCGGCGTTGTTGCCGTGTTCGACATGCCGAACACGAAGCCTCCGATCACGGATTCGGAACGGCTCGCCTGGAAGCGCCGGCATGTCGTGGATCGCACCTTTGTCGACATCGGTTTCTATGTTGGCGCGACCAAGGGCAACATCGCCGACCTCGCCCACCTCGAGGCCGAGGAAGGCGTTTGCGCGATCAAGGTCTTCGCCGGCTCATCGACCGGAGACTTGCTTGTCGAGGACGATGTTTCCATCGAGGCAGTGCTGCGATCCGGGAAGCGGCGCGTCGCATTCCATGCCGAAGACGAGGACCGGCTCCGCGACCGGGCCCATCTGTTTCGCGAGGGTGAGCCTTATCAGCGCCATATGGAGTGGCGTGACGTCGAGACGGCTTTTCTGGGGACGCGTCGGATCGTAGGGCTTGCGCGCAAGGTGGGGCGGCGCGTGCACATCCTGCACGTCTCGACGGCGGAGGAGCTGGCTTGGCTTGCCGGACACCGCGATCACGCAACGATCGAGGTGCTGGTCAACCACCTCACCCAGGCCGCTCCCGAAGCCTATGACCGGCTTGGGGGGTTTGCAGTGATGAACCCGCCGATCCGCGACCGGCGACATCTTGAGGCGGCCTGGGCTGCGGTGCGGGAAGGCCTGGTCGATGTGGTCGCCTCAGACCATGCCCCTCATCCGCGCGAGGCCAAGATGCTGCCCTGGCCGCGCTGCCCAGCAGGCCTGACCGGCGTGCAGACCATCGTTCCCGTCATGCTGGATCACGTGCATGCGGGCCGCCTCTCCTGGTCGCGTCTTGCCGATCTCATGTGCGCGGGCCCCGCGCGGGTCTATGGCATCGTCGGCAAGGGGCGGATCGCAGTCGGCTACGATGCCGACTTCACCATCGTCGATCCTTCCCTACGCCGGACGATCACCGACGATTGGATCATCTCTCCCTGCGGCTGGACCCCCTTCGCTGGCATGAGCGTCACAGGGTGGCCGCGTATGACGGTACTGCGCGGGCGCATGATCATGTGTGAGGACGAAGTGATCGGCCCGCCGTCAGGACGCCTCGTTCGCTTCGGCGAAACTCTGGTTCCCACTCGAGCGTGAGCCGGCTTCAGACCAGCAGCTCGACGCAGACCGGCACGTGATCGGAGGCAAGCGGCCAGTCGCGCGCGTCCTTCAGCACTTCTCCCGATTTCAGGGCACCGATCATGTCCGGGCTGACCCAGATATGGTCGAGACGACGCCCGCGATCAGACTGGCGCCAATCTCGATTGCGGTACGACCACCAAGTGTAGAGTTTTTCCGGTGGCGGCACGAAATGGCGCATCGCGTCGATCCAGCCCCCGGCGGTGGCCTGCCAGCGCCCGAGCGCTTCTGTCTCCACTGGTGTGTGCGAAACCACATCTAGCAACTGCCGGTGGCTCCACACATCGTCGGGAAGGGGGGCGATGTTGAGATCACCGGCGATGATCTGACGCGGGGTGCTGCCCGCGCCATTGGCGAACCAGTGCGTCGCTTCGGCCACAAAGTCGAGCTTGTGGCGGAATTTCGGGTTGGCCTCAGGGTCAGGCACGTCGCCGCCAGCAGGAACGTAGAAATTATGCAGGCGCACCGGGGCCCCTGGAATGTCGAGATCAACCGCAAGATGCCGGCTCTCCCCTTTGCCGCACCAATCGGGTGTGGAAGGAATCACCGCAAGCGGGATCTTCGAGAGAATGGCAACGCCGTTGTACCCCTTCTCCCCGCGGTACGCGATATGGCGGTAACCGGTTGCCCGCACTTCGCGCAGCGGAAATTCCTCGTCCGCAACCTTGGTTTCCTGCAGGCAAATCACATCCGGCTCCAGCGCGACCGCAAGGTCGGCGAGGCGGGCCAGACGAAGGCGGATGGAGTTGATGTTCCAGGTGACGAGACGAAGCTTTTTAGGACGTCGGGCCATGGTGTTCGGCAGCACAGTCGACCTCGCAGGTGTAACGCAAGCACGGGACATGGAGCTAGCCGCTCTACGCGACCCTCCTCTGCGAAGGGGGAAAGCTTCGCCCCCTTCCCTGCACCTTCAGACGGACTCGGGCCGTAGCGTGCGGTTTGCGCCAGATGTTCCGACAGCGGGCGGGACGGCGGACCGAAGGTAGGCAAGAGTTCGGTGTCACGTCCCGCCGGCGGCCCGCGCCCTCAACAGCGCGACCTGCCGTACAATATCCTTGCAATTCGCCAATGGAGTAATGGGGCGAAGGAGCCACGATGCGCGGTGTGTTCTTCTGGCCGTTCTCCGGCCGTAGGCGGTTTGACAGCCTCTCTGCCGAGGAGATCCTCGCCCTTGCGATCTCGGCGGAAGAGGAAGACTCCCGCATTTACGCGCTTTACGCCAAGCGGCTGCGCGACACCTACCCCGCCACCGCCCGCATGTTCGAGGCGATGGCGGCGGAGGAAGACGCGCATCGTCGGCGCTTGATCGAGCTCTATCGCGCACGTTTTGGCGATCTCATCCTGCCTATCCGGCGGGAACACGTCGCCGACTTTTACGACCGCCGCCCCGTCTGGTTGGTGGAGAACCTGCCGATCGAGCGCATCCGTGCCGAGGCGATGGCGATGGAACGGGAGGCCGAACGCTTCTATCGCCAGGCTGCGGCGCGCTCGATGGACGCCGAGGTCCGCACCCTGTTGGGCGATCTCGCCGCCGTGGAAGCCCGGCACGAGCGCGGCGTTGCGGCCATGACAGAGAAGTTGCGGGAGAGCGGCGCCGCCTCCAAAGAGGAGCTGGCGGCTCGCCGGCAGTTTATTCTCACCTGGGTACAACCGGGCCTCGCAGGGCTCATGGACGGCTCGGTGTCCACTCTCGCCCCCATCTTCGCCACCGCTTTCGCGACCCAGGACCCGTGGACGACATTCCTCGTCGGGCTCTCGGCTTCGGTCGGTGCCGGCATTTCTATGGGCTTCACCGAAGCGGCGCACGACGATGGCAAACTGTCGGGCCGTGGTTCACCGGTTAAACGCGGTCTTGCCTGCGGCGTCATGACAACACTTGGCGGGCTGGGCCACGCCCTGCCCTACCTCATTCCGCATTTCTGGACCGCAACCATCATCGCGCTCGCTGTCGTTTTTGTCGAACTTTGGGCGATCGCTTGGATCCAGAACCGTTACATGGAAACCCCCTGGCGGCGGGCGGTGTTCCAAGTGGTGCTTGGCGGCAGCCTCGTGCTGGCCGCTGGAATCTTCATCGGCGGCGGGTAAGCCCCGCTTCAGCCGCCGCCGAAAGCGCGTACGAGACCAAGCGACAACGATGGCAGCGCGACACAGAGCGCGAGCTTCACCGCATCGGCGATAAGGAACGGCAACACGCCGGCGAAGATCCGCGGCAAAGCGACGTCGCGTGCGATGCCGCCCGCAACGAAAACGTTCAAACCAACGGGGGGCGAAATCAGCCCCATGCCAACCACGATCAACACCAGCACCCCGAACCAGATCGCGACCTCATCGCGCGTAAGCGCGAAGTCGAGCCCGACAACAAGCGGGAAGAACACGGGCAAGGTGAGCAAAATCATCGCGAGTTCGTCCATCACCGCACCGAGCAGGATGTAGATCGCAAGGATCGCAACCAGCACCATGACGGGCGAAACCTCAAGCCCCTCCAGCCACAGCTGCAGCACGTCCGGCGCCTGGGTCAGCGCGAGGAAAGCGTTGAAGAGATTGGCCCCGAGCAGGATGGCGAAGATCATGCCCGAGGTCTCGGCGGTCGCCCGCAAGGCTTCTGCCAGACCCCAGAAACCGAAGCCGCGCCGTGCAAGAGCAACAGCGAGCATCGCGACCGCACCAACGGAGGCGCCTTCGGTTGGGGTGAACACGCCGCCGTAGATGCCGCCCAAAACGATCACGCCCACCCCGAGCACGGGCACCACGCGGCGCAAAGCGGCGCGATCCCCCGTGCCTTCGCCCTGTCCGCCAAGCTCCGGCAGAAGTCGCACCGCAAACGCAACCGCGAGAGCGTAAAGCAGCACCGCAAGCAGGCCAGGCAAAAGCGCGGCGAGGAAAAGGCGCGCGATGTTCTGTTCCGTGACAATGGCGTAGATGACGAGAATCACCGAGGGCGGAATGAGAATGCCGAGCGTTCCGCCGGCTGAGACGAGCCCTGCGGCAAAGCCAGGCGCGTAACCAAGCCGGCGCAGTTCCGGCAACGCGGCGCGGGCGAAGGTCGCCGTGGTCGCGACCGAGGAACCGCACACGGCGCCGAAAGCCCCACAGGCGACGATCACCGCGATCGCAGGCCCGCCACGCTTGCGCCCGAAAAGATATTCGGCAGCGGCGAAAAGGTCGCCCGCAAGCCCGGCCCGTTCCGCAATCGCCCCCATCAGCACAAACAGCGGGATCACGGAAAGCGTGTAGTTGGCGAACAGGTGGTAGGGCGTGCCCTTGAGGTAGTTGAGCAGGATCGGCCAGCCGGCAATCTGCGCATAGCCCACACCGCCAACGAGGAGCATGGCGAGGGCGATCGGGCAGCGCAAGATGATCAGCCCGAGGAGGGCTGCGAAGCCCTTAAGCGCAGCCAAAATCTCGGGCGGCAGGCCGGTCACCGGCGGGAATCGGACGGTGCTGCGAAGGGACGGACGAGGGCGGCAAGACCCGCCAGCGCGAAGGCGGCCGCGCCAATGCCGGCCACCCACCATGTGGGCATGCCGAGCGCCATGGTTACCGTCCCGGTCGCGTACAGTTCCGACGCCGTGACGAACAGGCGCTCAGCAAGTAGGACACACACGCCGGCCCAGAGCAGAAGCCAGATCGTGTCAATCGCGCTCTGCAGACGCTGAGGAAGCCAGGCGGTGAAGCTCGTCACAGCCACATTAGCACCACGCGAGGCGGCGAAGGCGAAGGCGGCAAAGAGGGCGATGGCGGAGGCAAGCGAAACAAGCTCGAAGTCGCCGCGAATGGCACGGCCATCGAGCCACCGGCGCAAAACGCTCGCGCAGGTGAGCAGGGCGGCAGCCAGCAGAACAATACCGCCCACCACCGCGAAGTGACGCGCGAGCCAGCCCGGCAGGCTTGCTGGGCCGCGCCCCTGCCCTACCCTGCGCACGCAGCCTCCCCCCTCGACCATCCCATCGCGTTGAGCTGGCGTGCCTCAGACCCGCCCGCGCCCGATCTCGGCGATCAGCGCGCGCGCTTCCTCGAGCAAGGCACCGCCGTCAATGTTGCGCTCGCGCATGGCGCGCACCCACGCTTCGATCACCGGCTCGGTTGCGCGCTGCCAACGAAGCCGCTCCTCCTCGGTGATGATGACGATCTCATTGCCGCGACGGCGCACCTGCTCAACCACCGCAGGGCCCTGCTCATCCCACACTTTGGACGCCATCTCGGCTGCCGCTTCCCCAGAATTGCGATCCAGCACGGCGCGTAAGTCTGCAGGAAGAGACTCGTAGCGCGCGCGGTTCATCGCCAGCACGAAGGTCGCGATATAGAGCGTGGGGCTACCGGGAATTTCGGTGTGGTAGCGAACCATCTCGTGCAGCCGAATGGCGGGCACCACCTCCCAAGGCACCACAGCGCCGTCGATCACACCTTGCGACAAAGCTTCCGGCACCTGCGGAATGGGCATACCGACGGGAGAGGCGCCGAGCGCACGCAAGGCCTCGCCCGCCTGGCGGGTCGGAAAACGAAGCTTCAGCCCGCGCAGATCCTCCATCGTGCGCACGGGCCTGCGCGCATGGATTACGCCGTGGTCGTGGCCCCAGGCGCACAGAATATGGGTGTCGGCGAACTCCTCGCGCAGCCGACGTTCGAAGAAACGCTGCACGGCAAGCGCGTTCACGTAGGACTGCCGATGCGGCACGAAGGGCAGTTCGAACACTTCGATGCGGGGAAAGCGCCCAGGCGTATTGCCAGGCAGCGTCCACACAATGTCCACCACCCCGTCACGTGCTTGGTCGTAGAGCTGGGGTGGGGCACCGCCCAGTTGCATCGCAGGGAAGATCTGCACCCGCAGCCGCCCACCGCTTTCTGCCTGCACCTTTTGCGACCACGGCACGAGGAAGTTTCGGTGCACATTGCTGACGGGGCCGAGGAAGTGATGCAACCGCAAAGTCACTTCCTGCGCGCGCAGAGCCTGCGGCCGCAGAAGAGCTGGTGCGGCCAAGGTCGCAGCGATCAGGCCACGCCGCGCGATGCCGATGCCCTTTGTCATGGATCGTCTCCCTTTTCGTTCATCCCGTGCTTTGGTCTAAACCATGGGGCGGCTTGCCACGCAATGGCGGCGAGTTAGCCCCGCGCGCCCGCTTCATACAACCAGGTGACAAGGCCTGCGACAGGGATCGCTCGTTCGATCGCAACGAGGTGGGCCGAACGGCGCAACAGCACATAGTCGGCACCCAGATCGGCGGCGAGGGCCTCGCCAAGAGCAGGGGGTGTTGCTGGATCCTCTGAGGCGGAAACAACCAGCGTTGGAACAGCCCGCTCCGGCCGTGTTCCCCTCAGGTCGAACTGCGCGATGGCGCGGCAAAAGGCGGCGTAGCTCCCAGGATCGACGCGCAAAAAGGCCTCGCGCACCGCGTTCACCTGTTCCGGTTCGGCGGCGGCGAACGCTGGCGTAAACCAGCGCGCCATTACCGCATCGACGATGGCGGCCAGCCCTTCGCGTTCGACCAGCTGCGCCCTCTCCTCCCAGGCCTGGGGTGAGGGGATGTGCGCGGCGGTGGCGATGAGGACAGCGCCGTACAGGCGTTCGGGAGCGCGGCGCATGAGAAGCTGACCGATCAGCCCGCCGATCGAGAGGCCGACGAAGAGGGCACGGCCGCCATTTTCCGCGATGATCTGCGCGACTCGGTCGGCAATCGCTTCTAAGGTGAGGCCTGGTGCCGGCGGAGAAGCCCCATGCCCAGGCTTGTCGAAGCGCAAAGCGCGGTAGCGGATGGAGACCCGGCCGATCACCTCATCCCACATGTGCAGGTCGGCGCCGAGAGAGTTGGCAAAGACCACGAGCGGGCGATCCTCAGGACCATCGAGGCGGTAGTGCAACGAAAGGTCCGTCCCATCACTCATTTTGGTCCCCCCTTTTTTCCCGCGCGGCGGAGAGTTGCTGCCGTCTTGCGTGCTGTCTCGGCCGCGGCTGATGCGGTGCGCGCGCCGGCCGCAGCGGTCAGTTCGAACGAACAGGCCTCGACCGCCTCGGGATGACCAGTGGCGCGCAAGGCGTCTGCAAACGTGTCGGCAAGGCCCGAACGCACCATCTCGGCCGCGCGCGCCACCGCCGAAGCTGCTGAACTGCGTCCAAGCCGCACAGCAAGCGCCTCCGCCGCGCGGTCGGCGAAGATCAGCCCGCGAGTGGCAGCGAGGTTGGCGCGCATGCGCTCCTCATCTGGCGTCACCGTGTTGGCAAGCCTGGCAAGCTCGCTACTTGCTCGCGCTGCCAACGAAAAGAGAGCGGGGATGGCCTGCCACTCCGCCTGCCAACCGCCGCCTCCGCGCTCTTCTGCCACCGCCATTCCTGCGATGAGGGCGGAGGCGAAACCGGGTGCCAGATGGTGCGCAGCGAGAATGGCGGTTTCACCCGCCGGGTTGCGCTTGTGCGGCATCGACGAGGAGCCGCCACGCCCTTCGCCGCCGCGCTCGCTCACTTCGGCCAGGCCATCCGACCTTAGCTCGGCAAGGTCACGCGCCATCTTCGCCGCAGCTCCAACCAGCCCTGCAAGCCAGGCCCCACTGCGAGCGATGCGCCAGCGCCGCCCATGCCACGCAAGTGGTTCAGCAGAAAGCCCGAGGATGGCGGCGAAGCGCGCGATCAGTGCGGGTGCGGCGTTGCCATACGACGCAGCGATACCAACCGGCCCGCCGAGAGACACCGCAGGCACGAGGTGGATGAGCTCGGGCAGTTCCGCTGCAAGATCAGACAGCCCGGCTGCCCACTGCCCGGCACGCGCACCGAAGGTGATCACCGCCGCCGCTTGGCCATAAGTGCGCCCAAGGCAGATCAGCGCCGCGTGCTTCTCCGCCAGCTCAGCCAAACCCTCCAAGGCGGTGGCAAGATCTTCCGCGAGCAAATGGAACGAACGCAGCAACAGGAGCGAAAGTGCGGTATCGAGCAGGTCCTGGCTCGTTGCCCCGCGGTGTAAGGCCCAGGCGAGGTGAGCGGGCAAGCGGGCTTCGAGCGCGGAGAGAAAGGCGATGGTCGGCACGGCTGAGCGCCGTGCGCCTTCGGCGATCGTGGTCAGGTCGAACGCTTCGAGGGGGATGTCGCGGATGGCTTGCGCAAGCTCAGGCGGGGCGAGGCCGAACGCCGCTTGCGCCTCCGCCAGAGCCGCCTCCACTTCCCGCATAGCCGAAACGACCGAATGGTCAGACCAGATTGCCGCCATCCGAGGCTCGACCACCACAGCGGAAAGCAGGGAGTGGCTGATCACGCGCGGCTGAGGGTCGGGTGGCTTAGGCAGGCGCAGCGGGTGGCAGGCGAAGGATGGCGCGCGCCTCGGCAACGGTTGCCGGCCGCCGGCCGTATTCAGCGCAGAGCTCGACCACACGGCGTACCAGGGCGGCGTTGGAGGGCGCGAGCGTCTCGCGATCGAGCCGCACATTGTCCTCAAGCCCAGTCCGACAATGGCCACCGAGCTCCAACGACCAGCGATTGAGCACAATCTGGTTGCGGCCGATGCCGGCCCCCGTCCACGTGGCGTCGGGCGCAAGCCGCGCGAGGGTGCGGACAAGGAACTCGAAGGTCTCACGGTCGGCCGGCAGGGCGTTCTTCACTCCCATGACAAACTGCACGTGCAAAGGAGAGACAATTTTGCCCGCCTCCGCCATGGCCACCGCGTTGAACAGCATAGCGAGGTCAAACACCTCGATCTCGGGTTTCACCCCGTAGCGCAGCATTTCGGCAGCGAGCCAGTCAATCAGCTCAGGGTCATTCTCATAGACACGGGTGGGGAAGTTGCATGAACCCGTTGTCAGCGAGCACATGTCTGGCCGAAGCGGAATCATGCCGCCGCGCTCTCGACCTGTGCCTGATCGCCCGCCGGTGGAGAGCTGGATGATCATCCCCGGGCAGTGTTTTCTAATTCCTTCCATCAGGCGGGCAAAGCGATCTGGATCTGAGGTGGGGCGGCCCGCGTCGTCGCGCACGTGCGCATGGACGAGAGTCGCCCCCGCTTCGAAAGCCTCTTGGGTCGATTCGATCTGTTCGGCAATCGAGATCGGCACCGCCGGGTTATCAGATTTCTGCGGCAACGACCCGGTGATCGCTACCGTGATGATGCAAGGCCTCGCCTCTGCCATGATTCGCTCCTGGCCTTTTTTCCAGTCCGGTTCTTCGCGCTCTCTCAGAGGTCGAAGAACACCGTCTCGTGTTCGCCCTGCAGCCTGATGTCGAAGCGGTAACGGCCGGGGCCAATGGAGTGCGCAAGCAAAGTCGCGCGGCGGGCGGGAGGTGCGGCAAGGAAGATCGGATCGCGTTCGTTCCGTTCCGCCTCATCCGCAAAATGAACGCGGGTAATGAGGGGGCCGAGCAAGCCGCGCGCCTGAACGATTAGCCAAAGATGTGGCGCCTCACCGTCGCAGGCGGGGGCAGGCTTGACGCTACGGAATAGGAATGTTCCGTTCTGGTCCGTCGCCGCGCGGCCATAGCCGCGAAAGCCTGGTCCCGACTTCCAGCTGCCTCGAGCGTCGCGTTGGCGAGCCTCGATCAGCGCATCGGAGACGGGGACGCCATCGCCATCGAACACGTGGCCGGTGAGGACCAAGCGCTCGCCCTCCGCCTCGTCCGTCGCGATCTCCTCCGTGGCGAGGGGAGTGAAGGGCAGGCTAATGCGATGCGGCGCAAGCCCAATCGCAAAATACGGCCCAACCGTTTGCGTTGGCGTCTGCCCAAGCCGATTCGCCCGCGCCATCACGCGCTCTCCCATGGCGTGGCGGCTGGCCCGCGCAGCACAAAGTCGAAAGCGTAGCCGAGCGCGTAGCCTTCAACCGTGAGGTCGAGATCAAAGCGCGCGATCAGCCGGTTACGAGCATGCTCTGGCACGCTGAGGAAGATCGGATCGAGGCCGAGCAGAGGGTCGCCTGGAAAATACATCTGCGTCACAAGACGATCAGCAAAATGCCGCCCAAACAGCGCAAAATGGAGATGCGCCGGCCGCCAGGCATTCGGGTGGTTTCGCCACGGATAAGACCCAGGGCGGATGGTGACGAAGCGATAACGACCCTCGGCATCAGTCCGGCAACGACCAACGCCAAGAAAGTTCGGATCGAGCGGCGCATCGTGGTCATCGACCGGGTGGCGATAGCGCCCAGCAGCGTTCGCTTGCCAAAGTTCGATCACGGTTCCCCCGACCGGGCGCCCGTCCTCGTCAAGCACGCGGCCAGCGACGATGATCCGCTCGCCCAAGGGCTGCCCGTTGACACGGCCGTTGCGCGTGAGATCAGCATCGGTCTCCGTCACGACAATATCGGAAAAATCCGGTGCGGGTACGACCGTCGCAAGCGGGGGAACAGTGACTAGCTTCTCGCGCGGCCCCCTTCGCCCCGTCGACCGATAGCCCGTATCGATCCAAGCCGGGTTGGACGCGCGATCGCGCGGCGCAAGATAGGCAAGACCTGAGTCAGTCGAGAGGAAGTCCGACATAGTTCTCTGCGATGACGGTGCGGGCGGCGTGCGAGGCAGCGACGTAAGAGCGCTCGGCATCCTGCATCTTTGCCTCGAACGGTGTTAGGTCGGGGAAGGTGTGCATGAGCTTCGTCATCATCCACGAGAAGCGCTCGGTTCGCCAGACCCGCGTCAGCGCTGTGGCCGAGTAGGCGTCGAGTGCTGCCTCGTCGCCTGCGCGGAGGAATTTGATTGCAGCGCGGGCGGCGTACCAGGCATCGGCGGCGGCGAGATTGAGCCCCTTCGCCCCTGTCGGCGGCACGACGTGGGCTGCGTCGCCAAGCAGAAGGAGATGAGCGATACGCATTGGTTCGGCGACGAAACTGCGTAAGGGCGCGATCGACCGCTCGATCGCCGGCCCCTCCCGCACGCGCGCCGCGATCTCGGCCGGAAGGCGACGGCGAAGCTCTGCCCAAAACCGCTCCTCGGGCCAGTCCTCCAGCCGCTCTCCAGCCGGGACCTGAATGTAGTAGCGGCTGCGTGTGGACGAGCGCATGGAGCAGAGAGCAAAGCCTCGATCGGAAGCAGCGTAAACAAGCTCTTCATGCGCGGGAGGAACGTCGGCTAGCACACCCAGCCAGCCAAACGGATAAGCGATTTCGGACGTCTTTATTGCCTCGGGCGGAAGAGCCCGCCGGGCGAGGCCATGAAACCCGTCGCAGCCGAACACAAGCCGACAGGAGACAAGGACCGTTTCGCCAGCGCGGCGACAGACCACGCGCGGCGAACCGTCCAGGTTCTCGATCGCGACCGCCTCCGTCTCAAACAGCAGCGGTAGGCCGGCCGCCTCGCGATGCGCCACGAGATCCCGCACCACCTCAGTCTGCCCATATACTGTAACATGGCGGCCGGGCACCAGATCGGGGAAGGCGATGCGCACCGTCGTCTCGCCGAAAGCCAGCACGAACCCCTCGTGCACAAGCCCCTCGCGATCAAGACGAGAGGCGGCGCCGAGGTGGCGCAACGTCTCGACGGTCGACTGTTCGAGCACGCCGGCGCGCACGCGCTGCAGCACATAGTCCCGCGCGCGGTGTTCAACGATGATGGTCTCGATCCCGGCCTGGGCAAGAAGAGCGGCCGAAATCAGCCCTGCCGGCCCGGCACCGATGATGCAGACGTCGGTTTGCACCCGTTCCTGACCCCCCTGGTCTTCTGTCGTGAACCTGCGGTGATGCCAGGATACGCGGGGCTGGGCTGAACACCAGAGGGGCGAGACGATGGAGCCGGCTTGGCGTCCCGTACGGGATTCGAACCCGTGTTGCGGCCTTGAAAGGGCCGAGTCCTAGGCCTCTAGACGAACGGGACGTCTTTGCCTTTGCCGCGTAACCTGCTCGCAGCTCGGATGCAAGCACGCTCAGGCGCAGGCGGCATCAACCAAACGCAAGCCAACCGCTTCGCTGCCATGGAACCGGTCAGGCCGCAAGGCTGCGGCCACGCGCACCAATCCGCCGCGCGCTGCCGCAAGCCCCTGAGCGAGCGGAGTGCCGCCGGCGCGGAAAGCGATTGCCGCAAGCCGGCCCCCGCCCTCGCCAGCAAGAATCACGCGCAGATGCGCTCCCCCTGCCCCTACCGCAGCGACGGACGCGACCCGCCCGGCGACCTCCACCAAAGGCTCAGCGTTACCGGGGCCAAAAGGCCCAAGCCGCGCCAAAGCGTGCGCAACCTCGAGAGTCACCCCCTCGATCTGGCAGCGGCCCTCGATGACCACCGGCTCCTGCACCTCGCCTGTCACGCCCCAAGCGGCATCGAGCGCTTCAGCAAACGCACCAAGCCGCGACGCCGCAAGTGTGACCCCAGCGGCAGCGGCATGCCCGCCGCCCTTTACAACGAGGCCCTGGCGCACCAGGGCGCCGATCGCCGCCCCAAGATCGAAACCCGGTACGGACCGGCCCGAGCCCACCGCCGTCTCGCCGTCCAACGCCAGAGCCACCGCCGGCCGGCCAAAGCGTTCGCGCACTCGCCCCGCAACGATGCCCACCACGCCAGGGTGCCAGCCTTTTCCAGCGACAACGAGAACGGATCGGCCCACCGCAACCTGGCGTTCGGCCTCGACCAAGGCAGCCTCGACAACCGCTGCCTCGATCGCCTGGCGGTCGCGGTTCAACCGATCAAGCCGTTGCGCCAGCGACTGCGCCTCGCGCGCATCCTCCGTCATCAACAGCGCGACCCCGATCCCCGCGTCATCAAGCCGCCCTGCAGCGTTCAGCCGCGGCGCCAACGCATAACCGATCGCTTCCGCATCGATCGTCTCGATCCCGACCCCAGAGACGGTCGCAAGTGCCGCAAGGCCGGGCCTGGGGCTTCGCCGCATCACCTCGACGCCGCGCGCAACGAACGCGCGATTGAGGCCGACAAGCGGCATCACGTCTGCCACGGTGGCCAGTGCCACGAGATCGACGAGATCAAGCAACACCCCGTTGCTCACCGCGCGCGCAAAGCCCGCGCGGCGAAGTTCGCGGTTGGTTGCCACAGCTGCGAGAAAGGCGAGTGCAGTGGCGCACAGCGTGCTCAGTGCCTCTGCGACGGGCGGTGTGTTCGGATTGACATGGGCATGAACTCCTGGCGGCGGGCCGTCGGCTCGGTGGTGATCGAGCACAAGCACGTCCGCCTCATTGGCGATGGCAGCGATTGGCCCCGGTGCAGTCGACCCGCAATCGAGACAGACAATCACCCTCGCTCCCGCGGCGACAAAGTCGCGGAACGCGCGCTCGTTCGGCCCGTACCCGTCGCGCAGACGGTGCGGCACGGCGTGCAGCACGCGAACCCCGAAAGTGGCGAGGACACGCGCGAGAAGAGCGACCGCCGCCTGACCGTCGACATCGTAATCGCCGAACAGCGCGACCGTCTCCTCGTGCCGCACCGCCCAAGCGAGACGATCGGCGAGCGCGTCCATACCGGGCAAGGAGGACGGATCCGGCAGCCAGTCCTTCAGCCGTGGGCTGAGATAACGCGCGAGGTCGGCCTCCGCCACACCGCGCGCGACGATCACACCAGCGAGCAGTTCGGGCAAGCCGTGACGCTGTGCAAAGCGCAGTGTGGTTGCGGTATCTGCGGTGCGGTCCTGCCAGGGCCGCCCGGAGAAGGAACGGTTGTCGCTCCCCGCTGGACAACCGTGCACGATCGCCTCAGCCGCCCATCCAGAGCTTGCGCGTGAAGTTGTGGTGCGCCTCGATGTAACGTACCGTGCCCGATTTGGAACGCATCACCAGAGAGTGGGTGATGGCCCCGCCGCTGAAGCGGCGCACGCCGCGCAGCATCGCCCCGTTGGTCACGCCGGTAGCAGCGAACATCACGTCGCCACGTGCCATCTCTTCGGTGGTATACTTGCGCGAAAGGTCGGTGATGCCCATCCGCCGCGCACGCGCCTTTTCCTCTTCGGTGCGGAAGACGAGCCGGCCCTGGATCTGGCCGCCGATGCAGCGCAGAGCAGCGGCAGCGAGCACGCCCTCGGGCGCACCGCCCGTACCCATATAGACGTCGATGCCACTCTCCGGCTGGCAAGTCGCGATCACGCCAGACACGTCGCCGTCGCTGATCAGCATGATCCGCGCCCCGGCCGCCCGCACCGCCTTGATCAACTCCGCGTGCCGCGGACGGTCGAGGATACAGACGACAAGGTCTGAAACCGCCATGCGCTTCGCCTTCGCCACCTCCTTCAGATTTTGCTCCGGTGTGGCGTCGAGATCGACGATGCCCTCCGGCAGCCCACCGCCGACCGCGATCTTCTCCATGTAGACGTCGGGTGCATTGAGAAAATTGCCCGCTTCGGCCAGCGCCACCACAGCGAGTGCGTTGTTGCCACCCTTGGCGGTGATGGTCGTTCCTTCAAGCGGGTCGAGAGCGATATCGGCCTTCATACCGCCGCAGCCGACCTTCTCGCCGATGTAGAGCATCGGCGCCTCATCCCGCTCACCCTCCCCGATCACCACCGTGCCGTCGATCGCAACCGTGTCGAAGGCACGCCGCATCGCATCCACAGCTGCTTGGTCGGCGGCTTTCTCGTCGCCGCGGCCCATCAGCCGCGAGGCGGCAAGTGCGGCGGCTTCGGTGACGCGCACGAGTTCAAGGGCAAGGTTGCGGTCGATGTGGCGGGCATCGGGCGCATCGCCGCCTGCAGCAAAGACTCGCGCAGATGTCGCGGTTTCGCTCATGAGCTCGTTTCCTTCCCGAACCTACTCGCTCACCCCTCTCAGAGGGTTTCGATCCTGATCACGGTGGGCCGCTCCACCACTGCGCCGAGCGAGGCGATGCGGGCCACCGCCGCAGAAAATGCTGCCTCCTCGCACGGATGCGTCGTCAACACAACGGGAACCGTCTCGCCCGGAGACCGGCCGCGCTGCAGCATGCTCTCGAGGCTCACCGCATGGTCGCGCAGCACGGCTGAAACCTCGGCAATCACCCCTGGGCGGTCAACAACCATCAAACGAAGATAAGCAGCCCCGAAGCGATGCGCGATGGGCACAGCGGCCACCGGCTCGAGGCCCGCGGCACTGCGTCCCCAAGTCGGCGTGCGCCGGCTGCGCGCAATGTCGATCAGGTCGGCAACCACCGCAGAAGCGGTCGGCCCTCCTCCTGCGCCACGCCCCTCCAGAATGACGCGCCCTGCGTGATCGCCCTCGATCATCACCGCATTGAACACGCCGTCGACATGCGCGAACGGTGAAGTTTCGGGCACCAGCGCAGGGTGAACGCGTGCCGCCACACCCGCGGCGGTCTCCTCTGCGATGCCGACGAGGCGGATCACGTAGCCGAGTTCGCGTGCGAAACGAATGTCGAGATCGGTGATGCCCCTGATGCCCTCGACGAAAAGCGAGGCGAAGTCGAGAGGGCGGCCGAAGGCGAGGCCAGAGAGGATGGCGAGCTTGTGCGCGGCATCCACCCCGTCGATGTCGAAAGACGGATCGGCCTCAGCGTAGCCCAAGGCCTGCGCTTCAGCGAGCACGTCGGCAAATGCTCGGCCCGAATCCCGCATCGCGGTCAGGATGTAGTTCGACGTGCCGTTGAGAATGCCGGCGATGCGCAGCACGCGGTTGGCGGCGAGCCCTTCGCGCAGCGCCTTGATGGCGGGAATGCCGCCCGCGACTGCCGCCTCAAAAGCCAGGGCCGCCCCGGCACGCTCCGCCCGCGCAGCGAGGTCTGCACCGTGCAGCGCGAGCATCGCCTTATTCGCGGTCACCACCGGCTTACCGGCGTCGAGTGCGGCCTCCACCGCCGCGCGGGCCGGACCATCAGCTCCGCCGATCACCTCGACCAGAACCTCGACCGACGGGTCGCGGGCAAGCGCCACAGGGTCCTGGAACCAAGCGAGCCCATCGAGCGCCACGTCGCGATCCTTGCCACGATCCCGCGCCGAGACGGCGACCGGCACGATCGGCCGTCCGGCGCGTGCTGCGATAAGGGAGGCGTTGGCGCGCAGCAGGCGAAGCGTTGCCGCACCCACCGTGCCAAGCCCGGCGAGGCCAACGCGCAGCGGAGCCCCGGTCATGCCGCCGTCTCAACCTCTGAGGGCCTGCAAGCTTGGTTCGTGCTCTGCAGGAAGGCGCGGATGGCCCGGCAGGCCTGGCGGATGCGCTGCGTGTTTTCGACGAGCGCGATGCGCACATGCCCATCCCCATGCTCGCCAAACCCCACACCGGGGCTGACCGCGACCTTGGCGCGATCGAGCAGGAGCTTGGCGAACTCGAGACTGCCCAAGTGGCGAAAGCGAGGCGGGATGGGTGCCCAGGCAAACATCGAAGCAGCGGGGGCCGGCACCTCCCAGCCGGCGGCGGCCAGGCCGCGTATGAGCACGTCGCGCCGTTCGCGATAGAGGGCGCGCAGTTCGGCCACACAATCCTGCGGGCCGTTCAGGGCGGCCACCGCGGCGACTTGGATCGGTGTGAAAGCGCCGTAGTCGAGATAGGACTTCACGCGGGCCAGCGCTGCGATCAGACGCGGGTTGCCAGCTGCAAAGCCAATCCGCCAGCCCGCCATCGAGTAGGTCTTCGACATCGAGGTAAACTCGACAGCGATGTCCTTCGCCCCGGGTACGGCAAGGATGGAGGGTGGCGGTTCGCCTTCGAAATAGATTTCGGCGTAAGCCAGGTCGGAGATGACGAACACCTCGTGCCGGCGGGCAAAGGAGACGACTTCTCGGTAAAAGTCGAGCGAAGCGGTGAGCGCGGTCGGGTTCGAAGGGAAGTTAACGATCAGAGCCGTCGGCTTTGGCACAGAGTGGATGACCGCGCGATCGAGCGCGCGCAACATCTCCTCTCCCGGCTCGTGCGGGATGGAGCGCACCGCAGCCCCGGCGATGACGAAACCGAACTGATGGATCGGGTAGGAAGGGTTGGGGACAAGGATCACGTCTCCCGGAGAGGTGATCGCCTGCGCCAGATTGGCGAGCCCTTCCTTCGAGCCAAGCGTGACGCACACCTCCGTCTCTGGATCGAGCGCGACGTCGAAGCGGCGCGCGTAATAGGCGGCAAGAGCGCGACGAAGCCCGGGGATTCCGCGCGAGACCGAGTAGCGATGCGCCCGCGGGTCGGCTACCGTTTCAACGAGTTTCGCCACCACGTGCGGCGGGGCGGCACTGTCTGGATTGCCCATGCCAAGGTCGATTACATCCTCGCCTCGGCTGCGCGCTTCTGCCTTCAGCCGGTTCACCTCGGCGAAGACATAGGGCGGCAGGCGTCGGATACGGTGGAATTCGTTCAGGGCGGCGGGCATGCGCTTCGGTTCCGGGGCTCTCTCGGGTCGGAGGGCCACAGCCGTACCCGACTCGTCAACCTAGAACCTCAGTATACCAGCCGGACTTCCGCGCCGCGACCCGCAGCGCCAGGGCGGGCCTCGGCAGCGATCTCGATCGCCTCGGCCGGAACGCCCGCCGCTCGCAGCGCCTGGGCAACGGCCTGAGCGCGCGCAAGGGCGAGCCCGAGATCCTCGCCGGCCGCATCGACGAAGCCGAGGATGCGCAGCGTCGCCGCCCCGCGCATACGAGCCACAGCGATTAGTGTGTCGCGCTCGGTCTGGGCGAGGATGGCCGAGCCAGCGGCGAACCTAATCGCTGCGCCGGAACCACCAGCGCCCGCCCGCAGCGCGACAGGCGTTGCAGCCCTCGGCAGGGCGGAGCGGTCGATGAAAACGGAAGGATCGGATGCGGCTGCGGAAGCGCTGGCCCGGGCTGACACGTCTGGCAGCGGAGCACGCGTCGGGACCGAGGCAGGCATCGCTTCGCCGGAGGAGGATGAGGGTTTGGCGGAAGGCGGCGGCCCTTTGGGGGTGGGTTCCTGCTCGAGCCTGGCTGGCGGCGGCGGGGCAAACGGAGGGTCGGGCACTGGCGGTGGCGAAAATGCGCCTTCGGCCGCGGGGGAAGGCAAGGCTTCGCGCTTGCTAGCCGGGGCAGAGACGGCCGCTGACGGCGCGCCCGCGATGGGCGGCACGGACCTTGGGCCGACGACGCTTGGATTGGGCGAGACGATGCCGGGGATGTTGTCGCCCTCCAGCTGGAAGCCCAGCGGACCTGCTGCTTCTGCCCCAGCAGAGGGCGCGGTTGCGGCAGGCAGGGGCCGCAGCGTCCCGACGTGGCGAGCGTTCTCACGATCCGCCACCAAAGCTTCGGCCACGCGACGCCGGTCCTCGAGCGAGGGCGGCACCGGCCGCACGGGCACCGTGCCTAGATTTGGAAACGGTCGATCAGCTCCCGGCACATCCGGCAAAGCGGCGAGCGGCGGGCGCCCGCCGAGGACGCGGACCTGCTCAAGCGGATCGACCCGCGGTCCGCAGCTGGTAACGAGCAGAAGGACAAGCCATGCAGCGAGCGCGCGCCTCCACTGCCTGCCCTCGCTTGCTTGATCGCGCCAGCGCACGGCACTACGGTCTTTGCTCATCACACATCTCCGCGGCCGACCAGGGACAAGGACGCTCGACATCGATGGCAGAGGATAAGGCCGCGCAGGCCTTCAAGGTGCCAGACCCAGCCCTGCTCACCCGCAACATGGCGGACATCGCGAGGCGCAGCCAGCGCATCGTGATGGAATTTCTCAAACGCCAGAGCGATGGAGCACTGCCAGGACTTGATCCACTCAACATCGGCGGCGCTTTCCTGGAGATGACCGCACGGCTGATGGCCAACCCGGTGGCGCTGATGAAGGCGCAGGTCGCCTTCTGGCAGGACTATATGCTGCTTTGGCAGAACACGGCCCGCCGGCTGCTTGGCGCCGAAGCCGAACCGGTGGTTCAGCCCCCGCCCGGCGACCGGAGGTTTCGCCACGAGGACTGGCACGAGAACGAGATTTTCGATTTCATCAAGCAGTCTTACCTCCTCTCTGCGCGCTACATCCAGTCGCTGGTAAAACAGGTCGAGGGGCTCGACGAGAAAACTGCGCAGAAGCTTGACTTCTACACGCGGCAGTTTGTCGATGCGATGGCTCCGACCAACTTTGTGCTGACCAACCCCGAGGTCTTGCGCCGCACGATTGAGACGGGCGGGGAAAACTTGGTGCGCGGCCTTAACAATCTGCTTGCCGACCTCGAGCGGGGTAAGGGCCGGCTGCAGATCAAGATGACCGACTACGAGGCATTCAAGGTGGGCGAAAACATCGCCACCACGCCTGGTTCAGTCATCTACCGCAACGATCTGATCGAGCTCATCCAGTACGCGCCGACAACGGAAGAGGTGCTGAAGCGCCCCCTCCTCATCATCCCCCCCTGGATCAACAAGTACTACATCCTCGATTTACGGCCGAAGAACAGCTTTATCCGCTGGGCCGTCTCACAGGGGCACACGGTGTTCTGCATCTCCTGGGTGAACCCGGATGAGCGGCTCGCACAAAAGAGCTTCGAGGACTACATGCTGGAAGGGCCTCTCGCCGCACTCGAAGCCATCCGCAAGGCGACCGGCGAGAGCGACGTCAACGCTATCGGCTATTGCCTTGGCGGCACGCTGCTCGCCTGCACACTCGCGCACATGGCGGCGAAGGAGGATGCGCGCATCCGCTCCGCCACCTTCTTGACCACGCTGGTCGATTTCGCTGAAGCAGGGGAATTGTCAGTCTTCATCGACGAGGAGCAGCTGAAGGCGCTCGAAGAGATCATGAATAAGCGCGGCTATCTCGACGGGCACGAGATGGCAGTGACGTTCAACATGTTGCGCGCCAATGACCTGATCTGGTCGTTCGTGGTGAACAACTACCTGCTCGGCCAAGAGCCATTTCCGTTCGACTTGCTTTATTGGAACTCCGACTCCACCCGCATGCCGGCGGCGATGCACTCATTCTACCTGCGTAAGATGTACCAGGAAAACAAGCTCGTCGAACCAGGCGGCATCACCCTCGCCGGCACGCCGATCGACCTACGAAGGATCGCCGTGCCCACCTACATTCTGGCCACGCGCGAGGATCATATCGCGCCTTGGAAGGCCTGTTATAAGGCAACACAGATCTATGCCGGCAAAAAACGTTTCGTGCTCGCTGCCTCTGGCCACATCGCCGGCGTGGTCAACCCGCCTGAGGCCGGCAAATACAGCCACTGGGTGAATACTGACCTGCCGCCCGACCCCGAAGCGTGGCTCGCTGGCGCGACGGAGCTTGCCGGCTCCTGGTGGACGGACTGGCAACGCTGGGCGGCCGGGCTGTCGCGCGCTCGGGTGAAGGCGCGCACGCCGGGCGAGGGCGAGTTGCCGGTGTTGGAGCCCGCCCCCGGCAGTTACGTCCGCATCACCGCGCAGTAGGCGTCGTCGGACGAGAGGAGTTTCAGCCCGGCTGCCCAGCATCGCGCTCCAGGGCCAGTCGCAGTTCCCGTAGAGGTCGAACAACCTGGCGGGGCACCTCGAAGCGCTGTAGCCTTTCCCGCGTCACGGTCGGGTCGAGCGAAACAGGTGGAGCGAGAGCAGCGCGCGCCGCAGCCTCATCGCCGCGCCGCAGCGCCTGGGTGGCGGCCCAGAGCGACTCAACCACCAGCTGCGCGGCTGCGTCCGACGCGATCGCGGCCGCTGCGCGCAAATTGGGCCTCGCCTCGCGCAACAGCCGCCCGGGCCAGCGATCCGCAAGCCTTCCGGACGAGGCCTCGACAGTGGCGATCTCGTACATCAAGAGCGCATAGGCCGCGTTCGCTGGCTGGTCGATCAACGCGTGCGGGCGGGCAACGAGCAAGTGGAACGCATTCTGCGCAGACTGGAATAGGGGGTCGGCCGCGCCCTGGAACACGCCGGGCGGGATTACAATGCTTTCCACGGGCTCCTCTCCGCAGGCGGCAAGTGCCAAGAGCGCTGCGGTGACAAGAGCGGCTCGCCTTCGGATCATTCCGCTACCTTGCCCAAGGCGCGCGCGCGATACTCCATCCGGTAGCGAGTCGCCAAATCGGCATAGTGCGAAGCCGTGTTCTCGAAGAAGGCGTCGGTCGGCCGGTCGAGCTTGCGCATGAACTGTGCGGGCGCGCCAGCCCACAATTCTCCGCGCGGAATGACCCTGCCGGGCGGTAGAACGCCTCCAGCAGCTAGCATGCCCCCTTCCTCGATCACCGCGCCATCCAGCACAATCGCTCCCATGCCGACGAAGGCGCGGTCCTTGAGTGTGCAGGCATGCACGATCGCCATGTGGCCAATGGTCACCTCGTCTCCAATCACACACGGGTGGGTTTCGCGGTTGACGTGGATGATGGTACCGTCCTGCACGTTGGTGCGCGCACCAATGCGCACGCGATTGACGTCGCCGCGCACAACGCAGTGGAACCAGATCGAACTGCCGGCCCCGATAACGACGTCGCCGATCACCGCCGCCGTCGGCGCAATCCAGGCGGTGGGGTCGATCTCTGGCAGCTTGCCGGAGAACGGGTAGAGCGGTCCCTGCATGGTCATTTTCCCCAAGCCCGCCGTGCGCTTACGCTGCGCGTGCAAAGCCTTCGCCGGACTGAGCCAGGCGTTCCAGCAATGGGGCAGGGCGAAGCGTTTCGTCGCCAGTGATAGCGGCGAGTTCGGCAAGCCGGTCGCGCACCGCAGGAAGGCCGCGATTCTCCGCATACCACATCGGCCCACCACGCCAGGCGGGCCAGCCGAAACCGTGCACAAAGACGACATCGATGTCGGAAGCCCGGGCCGCAATCCCTTCTTCGAGCACACGCGCGCCCTCGTTCACCATGGCGAGGAGCATCCGATCGAGTATCTCCTCAGGCGTATGCGCACGCGGCGTCCTGCCGAGCCGGGCGGCCGTCTCGCGGATGATCCGTTCCGTCTCTGCATCGGGCTCGCCGGTCCGGCCATCCGCTTCGTAGCGATACCAGCCTGCCCTAGTCTTCTGGCCGAGCCTGCCGGCAGCGACCATCGCATCCGCAATGGGAAAGGAAATGCCGAAAGCGCGCCGGGCAGAGGCGGCGATGTCGAGCCCGGCGAGATCGGCGACCGCGAAAGGGCCCATGGCGAGACCGAAGCCCGTCATCACGCGGTCGATTTCCCACGGCAACGCGCCCTCCTGCAGCATCAGCTCCCCCTGCCGAGAGCGGGCGAAAGCAATGCGGTTGCCAACGAAGCCAAACCCATTGCCGACGACAACGGGCACCTTGCTGATCCGTTTCGATACCGCAAGCGCGGTGGCAAGTGTTACTGGCGCCGTGGCTTTGCCGCGCACGATCTCGACCAGGCGCATCACATGCGCAGGGTTGAAGAAGTGCAGGCCAAGGACATCGCCCTGGCGAGACGTTGCCGCTGCAATCGCATCGATGTCGAGATAGGAGGTGTTGGTGGCCAGTATCGCGCCAGGCCGTGCGATGCGATCGAGGTCGCGGAAGACGGCCTGCTTGACGCTCATATCCTCGAACACGGCCTCGACGACGAGATCGGCGTCGCGCAGATCGGCAAGGTCGGTACTACCGCGAATGCGCCCGAGGCGATCGCTCATCTCCACTTCCGTAAGCTTGCCGCCCTCCACGCTGCGCCGCCAGGTCTGCTCGATCCGGCCAAGCCCGCGAGCGAGCGCATCGGCAGCCCGTTCGACAAGGACAACGGCAAACCCCGCTGCAGCGAAAGCCATCGCGATGCCGCTGCCCATCGTTCCAGCCCCGATAACCCCCACCTTCTCGACCGGCGCTGGTTCGACACCCGTGACACCCGAGACCTTCAGCGCCTCGCGTTCGGCGAAGAAGACGTGGCGCAGGGCGCGGCTCTGCTCTCCCGCAACCAGGCGTTCGAACAGAGCGCGCTCTGTGCGCATTCCTTCCTCAAAGGGAACGGTCAGGGCGGCGCGGATTGCTTCCGCCGTCGCTGGCGGCGCCTCCATGCCGCGCGTGCGACGCACCACCGCCTCCGCCGCCCGGTCGTAACTTGCAAGTTCGCCAGCGGCACGGCGATCGCGGACACGCGGCACATCCCGGCCGGCGGCCAACATCTCGCGCGCGAAGGCGACAGCGCCCGCCTCGAGATCACCTTCGATCAGCCGGTCGATGATGCCGAGCGCAAGCGCCCGTTCCGCCGACACCGCATCGCCTGTGGAGATCAACGCCAGCGCTGGTTCGGCTCCGATCAGACGCGGGAGACGCTGCGTGCCACCTGCGCCCGGCAGAATCCCGCGCTTCACCTCAGGCAGACCCACCATCGCACCGGGCGAGGCAACGCGCGCGCGACAACCAAGCGCGAGCTCAAGGCCGCCGCCGAGGGCATGGCCGTGAATCGCAGCCACCGTCAGTCCTGCAAACGCATCGAGTCGATCGATCACTTCGGTCAAAGTCGGCGAGAGCGGTGGCTTGCCGAACTCTGTCATCTCGGCGCCGGCGGAGAACATTCGCCCTGTGCCGATCAGAACAAGCGCCTTCGCACCCTCTCTCTCCGCCCGCTCAATCGCCGCAAACAGTTGAGCCCGCAGAGCATGCTTTAGCGTGTTGACCGGCGGGTTGGCGAGGCGAAGCACAGCCACCTCGTCGTGCCGCACGTCATGGACCAGCGCGTCCTCGACCATCATTTCCCCCGTCAGCGTGACAAGGGTGAGCTGGCCGCGGCGCCGAGGCAAGACCGACCGCGCCGCCAGCCAACGCGTGCGCAGAAACTACGCCTTCGCCGCCCTTCAGCGATCCCGACAGGGCGCCGGCTGTCACGCCGATTTCGCCATGATCTGTTCAGCGATGTTCCGCGGCACGGGGTCGTAGTGGTGGAACTGCATCGTGAAGGAGGCGCGCCCTTTCGACATCGACCGAAGGTCGGAAATGTAGCCGAACATCTCGGATAGCGGCACGTGTGCGCGCACGATGACAGAGGTGCCAAGAATGTCTTGGCTCTGGATCACGCCGCGGCGGCGGTTGAGGTCGCCCACCACGTCGCCGACATGGTCGGGTGGGGTGGTCACCTCGACATCCATGATAGGCTCGAGAATGATCGGCCCGGCCTTCTTCATCCCCTCGCGGAAACAGGCCTTAGCGGCGATCTCGAAGGCGAGTGCCGAGCTGTCCACATCGTGGTACTTACCATCCAGTAACGTAGCCTTGAAATCGACTGTCGGGAAGCCGGCGAGCACGCCGGTTTCGGCCTGGTTCCGCAGGCCCTTCTCCACCGCCGGGATAAACTCTTTCGGGACGGCGCCACCAACCACTGCGCTCTCAAAGACGATCCCTGAATTCCGCTCAAGCGGCTCGAACTGGATCTTCACTTCCGCGAACTGTCCTGCACCACCCGTCTGCTTCTTATGCGTGTAAGTCTCGACGTGGGTGCGGCTGATGGTCTCGCGATACGCGACCTGCGGGGCGCCGATATTGGCCTCGACACCGTATTCGCGCTTCAGCCGATCAATGATGATTTCGAGATGCAATTCGCCCATGCCGGAGAGGATCGTCTGCCCCGTCTCCGGGTCGGTGCGCAAACGCAAGGAAGGATCCTCCGCAGCGAGCTTCTGCAGGCCAAGGGTCATCTTCTCGATCGCGTCCTTTGTTTTCGGTTCGACCGAGATGTCGATCACCGGCACGGGGAAGGCCATGCGCTCGAGCACCACGGGATAGGCCGGGTCGCAGAGCGTGTCGCCCGTTTGCGTGTCCTTAAGCCCGATGAAGGCCGCGATGTCACCGGCATACAC
The DNA here is from genome assembly GCA_938010425.1 of uncultured Elioraea sp. GTDB lineage: Bacteria > Pseudomonadota > Alphaproteobacteria > Acetobacterales > Acetobacteraceae > Elioraea. The sequence goes on along the minus strand of CALLUO010000027.1, from coordinate 16,009 downwards.
CTCTTTGATCTCGTCGCGCTTGTCAGCGTGCATCTGGAACATGCGGCCAATGCGCTCCTTGTGACCCTTGGTGCTGTTCAGCACCTGGTCCCCCGAACGCAGAACGCCTGAGTAGACGCGCACGAAGGTGAGCGTGCCATACTTGTCGTTGATGATCTTAAAGGCGAGCCCTGAAAACGGCGCATCCTCGCTAATGACAATCTCACGCGGCTCGTCGGTCGAGCCCTCGGCCGGAACAGTCTTAATGCCCGGGATCTCGTTCGGCGCCGGCAAATAGTCGAGCACGGCGTCGAGCAGAGGCTGCACACCCTTATTCTTGAATGAGGTGCCGCACAGCACGGGGCGGAACGTTCCCGCAATCGTGCCCTTCTTGATGCAGCGCTTCAGCGTCTCAACCGCAACGTCGCCCTTGTCGAAATACTCCTCCATCGCTGCGTCATCGACCGAGAGCGCGGTGTCGAGGAGCTTCTGGCGATACTCCCTTGCCTTCTCTTCCAGTTCGGCCGGGATGGGAGCGTCGCGAAAGGAGGCGCCGAGCTCTGAGCCATCCCATACCACAGCCTTCATCTCGACCAGATCGACAATGCCAACAAACTGGTCCTCCGCGCCGATTGGAAGTTGAATCTCGAGCGGAACAATGCCGAGCTTGTCGATCAGCGACTGCACCGCCTTGTAGAAGTCGGCCCCGGTGCGGTCCATTTTGTTAATGTAGACAATGCGCGGGACATTGTAGCGGTCGGCCAGACGCCAGTTTGTTTCGCTCTGCGGTTGCACGCCGGCCACGCCCTCGATGATGAAAATCGCCCCATCGAGCACGCGAAGGGACCGGTTCACTTCGATGTTGAAGTCGATATGTCCGGGTGTGTCGATGATGTTGATGCGGTGGCCCTTCCACTCGCAAGTCACGGCAGCAGAGGTGATGGTGATGCCGCGCTCGCGCTCCTGTTCCATATAGTCGGTGGTGGTGGAGCCCTCGTGCACCTCGCCAATTTTGTGGCTGCGGCCGGTGTAGTAGAGAATCCGCTCCGTCGTCGTCGTCTTGCCGGCGTCGATGTGCGCAGTGATGCCGATGTTTCGGATGCGCGATAGGGGAATGTTACGCGGCACGGCGGCCTCCTTGGTCTCGCCCCGATCAGTCAAGGGGCATAAGTGTAGGGCGGGCGCGAGCTGACGCGGTGGCTCAGGCACCGCCGCGATCGCGCCGCACTCTTGGAACGCGCGCTAGATGACGCGGGGCAGCAGAAAAAGCAAGCACCGCCCTCTCTTGCCTTGCTGCGCGCAGGGGTGTGCCTTGCTGCGCGCAGGGGTGGCAGGTGGCCCCTGCCTCATTTCTCACGCAGGCGTGAGGGAACTGAGGCACCAGGCAACGCGGTCGCCCCCCCTTCACACGTTGAAGCGAAACAGCATCACATCGCCGTCTTGCACCACATACTCTCGTCCCTCGATGCGTAGCTTGCCTGCCTCGCGCGCGCCTGCCTCGCCGCCGCAGGCGACATAATCGCTGTAGGAGATTGTTTCGGCAGCGATGAAGCCCCGCTCAAAGTCGCCATGGATCACACCGGCCGCCTGCGGCGCCCTCGTGCCGCGCACGATCGTCCAAGCCCGCGTCTCTTTTGGCCCCGCGGTGAAAAAGGTGATCAGCCCCAAAAGCCCGTAGCCCGCGCGGATGACGCGATCGAGCCCGGAGTCGGCGAGACCGAGGCTGTCGAGGAAGGCGCGTTTCTCCTCCGCCGGCAGCTGCGCGATCTCGGCCTCGATCGCGGCCGAGACGACGACCGAGGCCGCCCCCTTCTGCCGCGCCATCTCCGCCACCTTCCCGCTCCAGGCGTTGCCCGTAGCGGCCGAGGATTCGTCCACATTGGCCACGTAGAGAACCGGTTTTGTGGTCAGCAGGTTCAGCGCCTGCGCCCGCCTTTCTTCACCCGGCGGAATGGCAACCCGGGCCGGCTGGCCGCGCGCGAGCGCAGCCATCATCGGCTCGATCAGCGCGAGCTGGGCGGCTGCGTCGCGATCACCCCGGCGCGCCTGCTTCTGCAGCGCTGGCACACGTTTCTCTAAGCTTTCGAGGTCGGCCAGCATCAGTTCGGTCTCCACCGTCTCGGCATCGCGCAGCGGGTCAACCGAACCTTCGACATGGGTTACGTCCGTGCCCTCGAAACAGCGCAGAACGTGGACGATCGCATCCACCTCGCGGATATTGGCGAGGAACTGATTGCCCAACCCCTCCCCCTTTGAGGCGCCGCGCACAAGGCCTGCGATATCGACAAATTCGAGGCTGGTCGGCACCATCTTGGCCGACTTCGCGAGGCGGGCGAGCGTATCGAGCCGCGGGTCAGGCACCGCCACCCGGCCCACATTCGGTTCGATGGTGCAGAACGGGTAGTTCGCCGCCTGTGCGGCCGCCGTTTCGGTCAGCGCGTTGAACAGGGTCGATTTGCCGACATTGGGCAGGCCGACGATGCCGCAATTGAAGCCCATCGCGTGGTCTCCGCAGGGATAGAGAAGGCTCAAGCGTGGGTCAGGCCGAGGGCATGCGCGCAGGCCGCTCGGCCACCCTGTTCACAGCATTGAGGAAGGGCTCAAGGCGGCCTTCGGCGAGCAGCGGGGCGGCCTCGGCGAGGCGATCGAGCAGCGGCTCGAGCCACGCCAAATCAGAGAGGTGGAAATTACCGAGCACGTGGCCGACCACGCGCTCCTTTTGCCCCGGATGGCCAATGCCGAGGCGCACACGCCAAAACTCAGGGCCGCCGCAGAGTTGGGTGATGGAGCGAAGCCCGTTGTGGCCAGCATTGCCGCCGCCCTTCTTCACCCGCACCCGGCCTGGGTCAAGGTCGAGCTCGTCGTGGAAAACGACTACGCGCTCGAGCGGGAGCTTAAAGAAGGCCAAAGCCTCGCGCACGCTCTCGCCAGAGGCGTTCATGTAGGTTTGCGGCTCAAGGGCGAGGACTCTCTGCCCCGCAATCGTGCCTTCTGTAAAGAGTCCGCGGAAGCGGGAGCGCCACGGTGCGAAACCGTGGCGGGCAGCGATGCGCTCGACCGCCATAAAGCCGATATTGTGGCGGTTGCGCGCATGCTCCGGGCCGGGGTTGCCGAGCCCGACCCAGAGCGCAGGCGCCGTCACTTCTTGGCGGGTGCCTTGGCCGGAGCGGCGGCCTTGCCGGCTGTAGGCTGCGCGCCTTTGGCGGGCGCGCCACCCTTGGCCGGCGCGGCCGGCGCGGCCTCAGCGGCGGCCGGCGCAGCCTCCGCCCCCACGGTGGGCGGTGCCACGGTGGCGATGGTGAAGTCGCGGTCCGCAATCACTGGCCGTACACCAGGCGGTGCCTTGATCGCGCTCCAGTGGATGGTGTCGCCAATCGAGAGGCCCGAGAGATCGACTTCAAACCGGTCAGGCACATTCTCGGGGGTGCAGTAGACCTCAACCTCGTGACGGACGACGTTCAGCACGCCGCCCGCTTTCAGGCCAGGGCAGTTCCCCTCGTTTAGGAACACCACCTCCACCGCGAAGCGAACTTCCTGGCCGGCGGCAAGGCGCTGGAAATCGACATGCTCGGGACGGTCGGTAACGGGGTGGAGCTGCACGTCGCGCAGCAAAGCGCGCTCGCTTTCCGCGCCGATCTTTACCTCATACAGGCGCGATCGCCAGCCGTGGCGGTTAATCTCGCGCAAGATGGCGCGCGGTTCGACCGCAATCAGTCTCGGCTCCCGCTTACCGCCGTAGATCACGCCCGGAATTCGACCTTCCCGCCGGGTCGCGCGTGCCGCCCCCTTGCCGGCCCGCTCGCGCAACACAGCCTCGATCGTGACGATCTCGACCATCGCCCACTCCGTTTTCCTGTCAACACAAAACGCGGGCCTCCAGGGGTGCCCGCGCCGTCAAAGCCTCTACACTTCGAGGGCCGGCACCGCAAGCGGCGTCAGCCGCCAGGCTTGCTCGCCCTCCTCGGGAGGTTCGAGCAGAAGCGGTTCGGCATTCGGGGTTTTCACGTCGACCGTCAGCCCCATCGCGGCGCGCACGGCACGGAAGAAGGCACCGTGGCCAACGACGAGGACAAGCGGGTCGCGGGCCAAAGCGCGGTTCATCGCAGCCAGCGCGCGGGCCGAAAGGACGGCGAAGCTTTCCCCACCCACCGGGGTAAATGCCCCTCTGACCCAGTGCCCGAACCACTCCCCGTTCGGCTGACCTTCTTGCACGCCGAACGCCGCCTCGCGCAGGTCAGGATCCTCGTGCAAGGGCAGATCAAGGGCCTGGGCGATCACCGAAGCCGTGTCGCGGGCACGCGACAGGGGCGAGTGCACGATGGTGGCGATGCCCCACCCGCGCAGGGCCGCGGCGGCGGCGCGCGCCTGAGCCCAACCGCGCGCGTTCAGCGGCACATCCACATTGCCCTGGCTCACTCCGCGTGCGTTCCACTCCGTCTCCCCGTGGCGGAGGAAAATGAAGCGTGTGCGTTTTAGCGCCACGGCCAGGTGCCCGCGCCCCTTACCAGAACAGCGAGGAGACCGAACTCTCCTCGCTGATGCGGCGGATCGCCTCGGCCAGCAGAGGGGCGACCGTGATCTGGCGGATGTTGTGGCAGACCCGCACCGCCTCAGTGGCGAGGATCGAGTCCGTCGTCGTCATCATCTCGATTGGGGATGAGGCCACGCGCGCCACCGCCCCCCCCGAAAACACGCCATGCGTGACATAGGCCGACACCGTGGTCGCGCCCGCGCGCATCAGCGCTTCTGCCGCGTTGCACAATGTGCCAGCGGAATCGACAATGTCGTCGATCAGAATGCAGTGCCGGCCAGAGACGTCGCCGATCACGTTCATCACCTCAGACACACCGGCGCGCTCGCGACGCTTGTCGATGATGGCAAGGTCGCAGTTGAGCCGGGTAGCGATCTGGCGCGCGCGCACCACGCCTCCCACATCGGGGCTGACCACCATGATGTCGCGGCCCTCGTACCGCTGGCGAATATCGGCGGCGAACATCGGCGCGGCGAACAGGTTGTCGACAGGGATGTCGAAAAAGCCCTGGATCTGGCCCGCGTGCAGGTCGAGGGTGAGCACACGGTCGGCCCCGGCCTCGGTGATCAGATTGGCGACGAGTTTGGCGCTGATCGGCGTGCGGGGGCCTGATTTGCGGTCCTGGCGCGCGTATCCGTAGTAGGGGATCACCGCGGTGATGCGGCGTGCCGACCCTCGGCGCAGCGCATCCATGGTGATCAAAAGCTCCATCAGATTGTCGTTCGCCGGGTAAGAGGTGGATTGAACGACGAACACGTCCTCGCCACGGACGTTCTCGTGGATCTCGACGAAAATCTCCATGTCGGCGAAGCGGCGCACCGAGGCCTTGGTCAGAGGCAGATTGAGCGCCGTGGCCACCGCCTCGGCGAGGGGGCGGTTGGAGTTGCAGGCGACGATCTTCATCGCGCGCTCCGTCGCGGCGTGGGCTGAAGGAAGGGCGGGCGAGGGGTTAGCAATGGGGGCTTGGCGCGTAAAGCCGGGCCCGCCGCACGGCAGGGCTCAGCCACCGGCGCGGGCGCGGCGAATCACCTCTGCCACGCCGCCAGCCGCCTGGTCTGCCACCACCGCCGCGATATCAGCCCACAGCCCCTCGAGAGTTCCGACCGGAACCTCGTTCAGCTGGCTGACCGTGCCGATTTCTGTTCCGTCCGCCCGGGTGAGGGTCCAGATAATCTCCACCCTCTGCTGCCGCCGGGGCAGGTCAGTAACAAAGACACGCCCCTCGAGGTCGAACTCGGCCTGCGCACCCTCCTGCACCACCACACCTGCGCGGGCCAGTGCAGCGCGGATCGCGCGAGCAAGCGAGATGTTGCCGTCGCCCGGTGCCCCGCGCACGCCGCCGAAGCGAAGGGTGGGAGGAAGGGGTTCCCCGTGTGTCTGTCCGGCCACACGCCTCGAGGCGTCAACCCTAGCGAGCAAGTCGGCCACCGACACGGCCGCTTCAGCCGCTGCCTGCCGCAGCACCCACTCCTCCCCGCCGGCCCAAGAGGCTGCGGGCAGCGGCCGCAGACCGCCTGTTGCGCCCAAACTGGCCCCATCGGCATCCACCAAAGTGTAGGTGAGGCGCACCATTCCGGCAGAGCGCTCTGCGGAAGCAAGCAGACGATAGTGCGGTTGAGCAATGCTGGCCGCCGTCGCCGGCACTTCGCGCTCCTGTAACGCTTCGGCCAGAAGGACGGCGAAGCGTCGGGCGGACCCTTCGGTGAGCCCCAAGCTGGTGGAGGGTGGAACGACGATTCGCGCAGGCGGGCTGCGCGTCAGTTCCGTCGGGGCCCCGCCTTCCGGCGTCCGTTCGAACGGCATCGGCAGCCGCCCGCATGCCGCGGTGGCGACCAGCAACAGCAGGGCAAGGGCACGCATCAGCCGAACATGCAGGTCGCGAGCAGGGTGAGGAGCAACAGAATGAAGAACCAGACCAAATACGGCACAGCCACCGTGTAGCACACTTATGTCGATCGGCGCAGGAGCCTGACCTGCCGCCGCCTCGCTCGCCTCACTGTGGGAGCGGTGTCGGGCGCGGCTACCCCCCTACCCGCTTAGTCCGGCAGCGCGATCGCCGAAAGCTGGTGACCGATTTCACCTCCGCCCGCGTGTGTGGCGCGGCGGTGACTGAAGAACCGGGCCTCGTCTGAATAAGTATCGAGGCCGAGGTCGAACACCCGCGCCACCCCCGCAGCCACGAGACGCGCCGCACAATAGCCCGGCAGATCGAACCGCCTTCGGTCGGACAGGGACGAAGGCGCAAGGAACGGGGCTCCTGGCTGCCCGAGGGCAGCGATCACCTCCTCTCCCACGTCGTAGGACGGTTGACGAATGCAGGGGCCGATGGCGACCACCATCCGCTCTCGCCGCGCGCCAAGGCCTTCCATCGCCGCCACCGTCGCCTCGAGCACGCCAGCAATCGCGCCCCGCCAGCCGGCATGTGCCGCGCCGACAACGCCCGCCTCGGCATCCGCGAACAGCACGGGCGCGCAATCCGCCGTGACGATGGCGAGCCCCACCCCGCGCAAACAGGTGACCGCTGCATCCGCTCTGGGCCGCGCCTCGTCTGCCCATGGCGTTTCGACCACCGCCACCTCCGCTCCATGCACCTGAAAGAGGCCGACCAGGCGATCGACCCCGAGAGAGGCGGCAGCGCGGCGACGGTTCTCCGCCACCGCTGCCGGGTCGTCTTTGCTGGAGAGCGAGCAGTTCAGGGAGGCGAAGGGGCCCGTGGAGACTCCGCCCTGCCGGGTAAAGAAGCCGTGCGGAACAGCAAGGCCAGCGGTGAAGAACGGTGGAGTCATGGCGCAAAGCCCGGCGGGGTCGAAGCCCACGGTGGCAGGACAGCGAGGGCCTTAAAGAGGAGCCCCATGGCATCCGGGTCAATCAGGCGGCGCGCCGCAGCCTGAAGCTGGCGGGCCGTCGCTGGTGGCGCGTGGCGGCAGAGGATGGCCGTCCGCTCCGGCAAGCCAAGCGCGCGCAGGAAGGTGCCCTGCGGAATGGGGCCGAACACCGCCGCCCCGGCCGCGCGCGCTGCGTCCGCAAGAGCGGCGAAATCGACCTGGGCGGAAAGGTCAGCCTCCCCGGGAGCCGCGAGCGGATCAACAGGGCGGTGGCCCTGCACCGCTTGCAGCGTGTCCTCTGCCCCGCCGCCATGGCCGTAGTCGAGCACGAGCAGTGCGCCAGTGGTATGCGCAATGCGGCCGGCGGCTTCAGCGATCCAAGCCTCCGCCGCCTCGTTCACCTCCCCTGCCCGGCGTGGCGGCGCCTCGGCCGGGATTTCGGTCCAGACGAACCTGTCTTCCGCCAAGGCCACGGCCCTCTCCACCCAGGCCTCGCCGCGGCGGCGGACTTGCCGCACCGGCAGCGCATCGAGGAACTCGCTGGCGATGAGGAAAAGGGGCCCCGCGGGCAGAGAGGCGAGGCTCTCGTGCCAAGCGGCGACCCGGCCACCGAGCCGGGCCGCCTGCAGAGCGCGCAGCGTCGGGCTAGTTTCGATCAGGTGCAGGGACGACGCGGCGGCGAAGTCGGGCGCGAGCCGATCGATCAGCCGCAACGCATCGGCGATCAGCGTCCCCCGCCCCGGCCCCGCCTCGGCGAGAACCACGGGTGCGGGCGCGCCTTGCGCTCGCCAGATCTCGACCATCCAAGCGCCGATCAGTTCGCCATAGGCCTGGGTGGTCTCGGGGGCGGTGATGAAGTCGCCCGCACGCCCGAACGGGTCGCGCGTGGCGTAGTAGGCGGCGTTGGCGAGAGCCATGAAGCGATCGAGCCGCATCGGGCCCCGGCGCGCGATCTCGGCCGCGATCACCGCACGCGCGTTCGGCTGGTCGCGATCGCCCATGCGCCGACGAGGAGCATCGGAACGGAGAGTGCCTGGCCCATGGTCAGCCCACCCGCCAGGAACCCGATGAAATCGTCCGGTTCGCGGAACAGTTCGCCGGTGATTCGGGCGACCCCGTACCCGATGAGGAACGCACCACCTAGGAAACCGCGCCGGGCGCGAAGTGCTGCGCTGCGCGACAGAGCCATCATCACCACGAACAGCACCACGCCCTCAAGAAACGCTTGGTAGAGCTGGCTTGGGTGGCGCGGCAGCTGCAGAGGATCTGCCGGGAAGACCATGGACCACGGCCCGTCCCACGGCCTGCCCCACAGCTCGCCGTTGATAAAATTGGCGACCCGCCCGAGCCCGAGCCCGATCGGGGTCGCCACCGCCACGCGGTCGATAAAGGCGAAAAAGTCGATGCGCCGCGCGCGGCAAAACAGAAGGGTAGCCAGGACGACGCCAAGGAGCCCGCCATGGAAAGCCATTCCCCCCTTCCACACCATAAGCGCCTCAAGCGGATGGGCTAGGTAATGCGAGGGGCGATAAAACAGCACGTAGCCAAGCCGGCCGCCGAGAATAACGCCCAGCACAGCCCAGGTCAGGAAATCGTCTACCTGCTCCTTGGTCGCCGCGCGGGGGTGCTGTTCAACGAGGCGCCGCACCAAACGCCACCCCAGCACGATGCCAACGATGTAGGCGAGCGCATACCAGCGGACGGCGAAGGGCCCGAGAGAGACGAGAACGGGGTCGATCGCCGGGTAGGGGATCACCGCGCGCGCGCCTGATGCGCAGGCAAAAGGTGGTCGCGCACGTAGCGCGCTACACCCTCCTCGAGAGGGGTAAAGGGGTTCGCGTAGCCTGCTGCACGAAGCCGCTCTAGCCGGGCTTCGGTGAAGTACTGATACTGCGCGCGCAAATGCTCGGGCGTGTCCGTGAAGGCGATCTCTGGCTCCCGCCCGAGGGCAGCGAAGATTGCTTGCACGAGGTCGAGGTAAGTCCGTGCCCGGCCGGTGCCGACATTGAACAGGCCCGACACCTCGGGGTGGTCGAGCAACCAAAGCACCACGTCGACGCAGTCGCCCACCCAAACGAAGTCGCGCGCCTGATGCCCGTCCGGGATATCGGCGCGGTGGCTGCGGAACAGAGTGGCAGGGCGGCCGGCGAGGATCTCGTCTGTCTTGACTTTTACCACCGAGATCATCGTGCCCTTATGGTCTTCGCCAGGGCCGTAGACGTTGAAAAATTTCAGCCCCGCCCATTGCGGGGGGCGCGGCCGGCCGCGCGCGATGAGGTCGGCCACGCGCCGGTCGAAAGCGTGTTTCGACCAGCCGTAGAGGTTGAGCGGCCTGAGCTGCGCGAGATGCTCAGGCGAGGCGTCGTCGTCGAATCCGGCAGAACCGTCGCCGTAGGTTGCGGCAGAGGAGGCGTAGATCAGCGGCACATGCTTGCGCGCCGCCCACTCCCACAAGCGAAGAGACAACGAGACATTGGTGTGCACGGCGCGATCGCCATCCGTCTCCGTGGTGGCGGAGACCGCCCCCATGTGCACGATGGCGGAGAGGGGGGGCGAGCGTCCGAGCCATGCATCGAGGTCGTCGGGCAAGACGAACTCTGCAACGAGTGTGCGCGCGAGGTTGCGCCATTTCGGCCCAGCGCGCAGACGGTCGCACACCACTACCTCCTCGCCGCGCGCAGCCAGAGCAGCGGCGATGTTCGAGCCGATGAAGCCGGCACCGCCAGTGACGAGGATCATGGGGTGAGCGCGCTCGGGTGGATCAAGGGGTTAGGGCCAATTGCCGCCGCGGCGTCTCGCTTATACGGTCCCGCGCCGGCCGGCGACAATGGCACGGCAAGGAGAGGTTCGATGCGCGAGCGGACAGTGCTGGACGATGCGGCGGGCATGGCGGGGGGGGTGGTGTCGCTCCTTGTCGGCGTGCGGCGAGAGATGGAGGCGATGGCGCGCGCGGCGGCAGAGGCGGTGATCCGCCGGCTCGACCTCATCACCCGCGAGGAATTCGAGGTGGTGCGCGAACTGGCGCAACGGGCACGCGAGGAGAACGACCGCTTGGCCGCGCGCATCTCTGCCCTAGAGGGACGCATCTCTGCCCTAGAGGGAAAGGTGCCGCCGCAGCAGGACGAGGTGGAGGGAACCGCCCCTTAAAAGCCTCTGCGTGACGGGTTCGTGACGTCCGATCGCGGGCCTGCACTCGTTCTTGCGCGGACGCGAGTCGTGTCCATACGCTAGCGCTAGTGTTGGGCGGCGGGGTTTTCCTCAAGATCTCGCCGGTACGACTTTGCCCCGCCCCCTCAGGACAGGGAGCCCACGGCCATGGCCGACCGTCTCGCGCTACGCGACCCGGATGCCACCCCAAACCCGCTTGACCTCCTCGAACAGATCGTCGCTGCCAACGACTGGACCTTCGACCGCCGCGGCGAGGACGCGATGGCGGTGGAGGTTCCCGGGAAATGGTGCGACTACACCCTCTACTTCTCGTGGTGCGAAGAGATCAGCGCGCTGCACTTCTTCTGTGCTTTCGAACTGAAGGTTCCGCCAACCAGGCGCACGGCGGTGCACGAGCTCCTTGCCCTTGCCAATGAGAAGCTGTGGTTCGGCCATTTCGGCGTCTGGTCTGAAGAGAATGTGCCAGTCTTCCGCCATTCGGTGCTGCTGCGCGGAGCGGGCGGGCTGTCGGTTGAGGCGCTCGAGGACATGGTCGACATCGCGGTGACCGAGTGCGAGCGCTTCTATCCGGCCTTCCAGTATGTGCTTTGGGGCGGCAAGTCGCCCGCCGACGCGCTTTCTGCCGCCATGCTGGACTGTGCCGGCGAGGCATAAGCGAGAGAGGCACGACGTGACGGGACTGGACTGCCCAATCCTGTTGGTCGGCTGCGGCAAGATGGGAGGGGCCTTGCGCTCTGGCTGGCTGGAGGCTGGCCGTTCCGTCCTCGTGGTCGAGCCAGGGCCGCACGCTCCCGAGGGCGCTGTCCCCTCGCCTGAGGCGCTTCCAGCCGACCTCACACCCGCCGCTGTCGTGTTCGCGGTCAAGCCGCAGGAGGCGGCGAAGATTTTGGCGGCCTATGCGCGCTTCGCCGGAACCTCGGTGTTCCTCTCCATCATGGCGGGGCGGACGATCGCTGGCATGCGGGCCGTCCTCGGCGAGGATGCGGCGGTGGTGAGGGCGATGCCGAACCTGCCGGCCGCAATTCGCCGCGGCGTCAGCATCGCCTGCGCTGGTCCTGGCGTGAAAGATGCCGACAGGGCGCTCTGCGATGCGCTTTTGCGCGCCATCGGCACTGTCGGCTGGGTCGAAGACGAGGGGCTCATGGACGCTGTGACCGCAGTGTCCGGTTCTGGGCCGGCCTATGTGTTTTTGCTCGCCGAACTGATGGAAGCTGCTGCCCGCGCCCAGGGCCTGCCGCCCGATCTCGCCCGGATCGTCGCGCGCGAGACGGTGGCCGGCGCAGGCGCCCTGCTGGCTGCTTCGGGCGAGGATGCCGCCGCGCTGCGTCAGGCCGTGACCAGCCCAGGCGGCACCACCGCAGCGGCGCTTGCGGTGCTGATGGCGGAGCATGGCTTGCCGAAGCTGGTGTCGGAGGCGATCGACGCCGCCGTTCGACGCTCGCGCGAACTGGCGGGCTGACGCTGGCGGGGCTATGTGAGCACCATGGACGCGATCGACGCTTTCGACCGAGACGTCACCGCCGCCCTGCTGCGGGTCGCCGCGCGCGAGGGTTGGGCCAAGACGACACTCGCCGAAGTTGCGCGCGAGGCGGGGACAACGCTCGCGGCACTGCGGACCCGCTTTCGCGACCGCTCCGACGTGCTCACTCGCTTCGGCATGGTGATCGACGCCACCGTGCTTGCCGGCACGCCGCCGCTGAACGAGGCGGACACGGTGAAGGATCGCTTGTTTGACATCCTCATGCGACGCTTCGACGCGCTTGCCCCGCACCGCCGGGGCGTGCTCGAGGTTTGGCGCGCGATGCGGCGGGATCCTCTGTTCGCTGCCGCGCAGGTTCCGCAAACCGTTCTCTCCATGCGCTGGATGCTGGAAGCGGCCGGTGTCTCATCCTCAGGGCCTGCGGGCCTCGTGCGCGCGCACGCTCTTTTGGCCGTCTGGGTCTCGGCCTTCCGGGCCTGGGAAATGGACGATACGCCAGACCTCGCCCCCACCATGGCGGCGCTGGACAAGGGGCTGACCAGGGCCGAGAGCTTGGCCGAGACGGTTGAACCGTGGCTCGGCGGGCGTGCCTTTTCCCCTCCCTCCTCGCCCGGCGCGCCGCGCCCTCCGCCCGGCGCGGCATCGGAACCAAGCGGGCTCTAGGGCACAACCCTCGCTTCCTCCGCAGCTTTTGCTGCACCGCACAAGAGCATTTGACGGGACGTTGCGGCCCCGCTAGGACCAGCGTGGCAGCTGGCCTTTCGCCCGATCCAGCCAGCCGACACGCCCTGCCATACGAGGAGCCCGCGCCGATGACGAAGAAACCCGAAACCATATTCGACATGGATTTCACTAAGATTATGGCCGAGTTCAGGCTGCCGCAGGTCGACCTCGAGGCCTTGGTGGCCGCACAACGAAAGAACATCGAGAGCCTGTCCACCGCCAACAAGCTCGCATTGGAGGGCATGCAGGCGGTGGCCAAGCGCAACATGGAGATCATGCAGTCCACGCTCGCCGACCTCGCAGAGGCGATGAAGACGCTCGCCGCCGCCGAGGCGCCGCAAGCGAAGGCCGCTAAGCAAGCCGAGCTGATGAAGGCGAGCTACGAGAAGGCGATGCAGAACATCCGCGAGCTGCAGGACATGATCCAGAAAATCTCCGGCGAAGCGATGAACGTGCTGAACAAGCGCGTCGCCGAAGCGCTCGAGGAAGTGAAAGCGATGATGGAGAAGGCGAAGGGCTGAGACCCGGCCTCGCCTCGCCCTCGGGCATGCAAGCGCGTCTGCGGGCGCCCTGCGTGCCTGCCGGGTCAGGCAGGAAGCCTGATCCGAGCCCTTAGCCCGCCGTGAGGGCTGTCCTCGAGCAGGATCTCGCCGCCGTGCGCGCGCACGATGTCGCGCGCGATGGTCAGGCCGAGCCCTGTATGGCCCCCGCCAGGGCTTTCGCCGAGGCGAACAAAGGGTCGAAACGCCTCTTCGCGGCGATGGGGAGGGATGCCGGGCCCGTCGTCATCGACGGTGATCTCCACCGCCTCGCCGCCGGGCCGGGCCACCCGCTGCGCCGCCAGCCACACGCTCCGCGCGTGGCGGCCCGCATTGTCGACTAGGTTGGACAAGCAGCGTCGCATGGAATCCGCCCGCACAGGGAGCACGATGGGTCCCTCAGCCACCACCTCCACCGCGGCACCAACGCTCCGCCCCCTCTCCGCCGCCTCGCCCAAGAGCGCGACGATGTCGGTCGGCTGCGCCTGCTCTGCTGCTTCGCCGCGCGCGAAGGCGAGATAGCCCTCGATCATCCGCTCCATCTCGGCCACGTCCTGTTCGAGGGCAGAGAGTTCCTCCGCCTCCTCGGGGTTGCGGCGGGCGAGCACGGCGAGCGCGAGCCGCATGCGGGTCAGCGGCGTGCGCAGATCGTGGCTCACCCCGGCCAGCATTTCGGTGCGCTGGGCAAGAAAGCGTCTGATTCGCTCCTGCATGCGGTTGAAGGCCGCCGCAGCTTGGCGCACCTCTGTTGCTCCTTCCAGCTTGATCGGCCCCGGCTCTCCCCCCTTGCCAAAGGCCTCGGCAGCGGCGGCGAGGCGGCGCAGAGGTTTCACTTGGTTACGCATGAAGAGTACGGCGATCGCGAACAGGATCGTCGCTGAACCGATCAACCACAGCACGAACACAGTCACCGTTCCGGTAAAGAGTCGTTTCGATGGCGCCTCGACGTGTAGAACCCCCTCCGGCAACTGCACCTGGATGTGCACCTCGCGATCGGTGCGGCTTGACCAGTCGATGCGGAACGGCAGACCAAGGCGTTCAGCGAGGGCAGCGCGCAGCTCCGCCTCGGTTGGCCCCTCGAGCACGTCGGGCGGAAAGCTCGGCAGTGTCTCGCCCTCCGCAAAGCGCAGCGCGAGATCGGTGCGATGGAGGAATTGCCGGACCAGCCAGTCGCGATCCTCTTCCCTCTTCGACTGCTCAATCATGGCAGCGGCGAGGGAAACGTCTCCCGCCACGGCATGGGCGAGCCGGCGCGACACCACCTCCCAGTGCGTGCCATAGAACATCTGCAGGGCAACGGCCTGCAGCACCACCAGCGGCGTGACGATGATAAGAAGGCTGCGCCCGAACAGAGAGCGCGGCAGAAATCGTTTCAGTATCGTCACGATGGCTTCAGCACATAGCCACGCCCCCGCACCGTTTGAAGGAACATCGGCTCGCGCGGGTCAGGCTCGATCTTGCGGCGAAGCCGCGTCACTTGCACATCAATCGCACGCTCGCCCGCCTCTTCCTGGCCTAGCGCGGCAGCGAGCTCCTCACGGGTGAGAACTTCCCCAGCACGGCGGGCAAGAGCGGAGAGGAGAGCAGCTTCGCCACCAGTAAGGCGGATCGTCACCCCGCCTCGGCTCAGCGTGCCGCGCGCTGGGTCGAACACTGAATCGCCGAGAATAACGGGGGTGTAGGCGGAAGCCGAACGCGCCGTCCTGCGGCGTAGGATGGCGCGAATGCGCAAGGCGAGTTCGCGCGGCTCGAACGGCTTAGCGAGATAATCCTCCGCCCCGTGCTCGAAGCCGGCAATTCGGTCCTCAGGCGCCCCGCGCGCGGTGAGCAGCACCACGGGAATGTCGTGCGTGCGGGCGACCCATGCGGTGAGGTCGAAGCCGTTCTCCCCCGGCATCATCACGTCGAGCACGATGAGGTCGAAGGCAAGCCCCGACAGTTTCGCCCGCGCCTCAGCGGCATCTGAGGCGACCGTGACCCGGAACCCCTCCCCTTGCAGGAAGCGACGGAGCAGGTCGCGCAGTCGCCGATCGTCGTCCACCACCAGAATGTGCGGCGCATCAGGAGGTGGTGCGACGTCTCGCATCGGCGGTGCCATGCCACGCCTCGCGATCGTTCCCCTCAGGCAACCTTGCCAGCGACACGCGCGCCTGTAAGAGAGGCGCGCAGCCCAAGCCGCGCCCGCGCCTCGGGGCCGAGGAGGCCCAGCATCACCTTGCGGAAGCCTTCTACCGCTGGCCCTCCAGCCTCGCGAAAGGCGCGTGCCAGCAGCGCGCGCTGGCTTTCGAACAGACGGCGCTCCAGCGCCACGCCGGCTGGGGTGAGGGACAGGAGGCGCTGGCGGCGATCGGACCGGCCGGGAGACTGCACGACGTAGCCCCCGGCGATGAGCGGCTGCAGCACGCGCCCAAGCGATTGCTTGGTGATGCGCAGGATGGCGAGCAGTTCAGACACTGTGATGCCGGGATGACGGCCGACGAAATACAGAACGCGGTGATGCGCCCTGCCCATACCAAGTTCAGCCAGGATCGCATCGGGGCCGGCCGTGAAATCCCGGTAGCCATAGAACAGGAGCTCCATAGCGAGGCGGATCTCCTCCTCGCGCAGATAGAGAAGCCCCGCGGTATTCCGCCCGTCCATGCGGATTCGTCTCCTCTGGGTCCTGTGTGGGGATACGTCAGTGTCGTTGACATATCAACCCGTGCCGCCTAGCGTGCCGAGCCGTTGCGCAAGACGCGACTGGCACGCAATAACCTTGCGAGGA